>CALFML010000088.1 GCA_937879845.1 uncultured Myxococcales bacterium | reverse complement strand
GAAGAGCCCACTTCCTGCCAGGTATACTTGTCCACCTCGCCGCGGAAGAAGCGGCTGCGGTTCGTCCCCTTCTCGCGGATCGTCTCGGCCCGCTCGCCGAGCCCTGCGACGTTGATGAGCGCCGCGCCACCTTCCCCGCCGGCGGTGTAGTTTTTCGTCTCGTGGAAGCTGTAGCAACCCAGCTGACCCAGTGTTCCCAGCCAGCGACCCTGGTAAGACGCCAGGACGGCTTGCGCGGCGTCCTCGACGACAGCCAGCCCACGCCGCGCGGCCAGGGCGAGGATGCTATCCATCTCACACGCGACGCCGGCGTAGTGGACGGGCACGATCACGCGGCTTTTTTCGGTGATAGCAGCCTCGATCTTGGTCTCGTCGATGTTCATCGTGTCGGGACGGATGTCGACGAACACGATCTTTGCCCCGCGCAGTACAAAGGCATTCGCGGTAGAGACGAAGGTGTAGCTCGGCATGATGACCTCGTCCCCGGGCTGGATGTCGAGCAGCAGGGCCGCCATTTCGAGCGCCGCGGTGCACGAGGGCGTAAGGAGTACCTTGGGGCAGCCAAAGCGCAGCTCCATCCATCGCTGCGATTTCTTCGTGAAGCCGCCATCACCGGAGAGCTTGCCGCTGCCCATGGCGGTGTGGATGTGCCCGAGTTCCGTCCCGGTCACCGCAGGTTGGTTGAAGGGGATCAACTCGTCGCCTTATAAAGCCAGTGCGAGCAAGTATCCACGCGGAAGCCGTGCTGGAGATGGAGCCCAAGCGCTTTCACGTTGCTGAACTGGGTCGCCGACCGCAGCGTGTCGATGCGCTCTTTTACGCACCAACCAACTGCCGCCTGGACGAGGCTGCGGCCGATCCCGCGCCCGCTGCGACCCGGGGCGACAGCGAGCAGTCCGAGGCGCGCCTGTTGCCCCGTCAGGCGCCGCAAGGTCACAAAGCCTGCGCAGCCCTCAGCATCCTGGGCCACCAAGCACGCATGATCAAAGATACCGCGCACGGCATTCTCGACCCACTGCGCGTATAGGCGACCCGCCTCGCCCGCGGCAAACCAGGGTGAGCGAAAGCGCGAGGTGACGAACACCTGCGCGGCGATGGCCCGCAGCGCAGCGATATCTGAATCAACTGCTACCCGAATCTCTGGGGCAGCATCGACGGGCGACAAGCTGCCCGCGCGTAGATCGATTTCCGCTTCGACGACCTGGAAGCCAAGGCGGCAGAGCCCATCAAAAGCCGCATAATCGCCGGCCTCGATCTTGCCCTGAATCAGGTCAAATCCCGCCAGTGAACTCGGCGCGAGGAGTGGGGCGTCGTCCGAAATCCAGAGCTGGGCAATGCGACGAGCGAAGAACGCAGAGTCCCAGGCTAGCGGTTTTATGTGGGCACAGATTTTCACGAAAATTCCTCGGCACGTTACTCAAGGGCTTCGCCGGTATCAACTCCTATGTAACGGGTTCACAGACTTCGACCTCTTTAGGTGGCACCTTCGTGGGCCCGCGCAGCTCCCAAGTCGCCGGCGCGACGCAGGCATAAGTCCGACCATGGTAGGCGGCCAGGCTTGGCCGATGGCCAACGCTGACAATGATGCTGTGCGGGAGCGCTTCGGTCAGCGTGCGGTACAAGACTGCCTCGCTGAACTCGTCGAGCGCTGAGCTGGACTCGTCGAGGAAGAGGAGCGCCGGCCGGTTCAGGAGCACTCTCACAAAGGCTACGCGCTGCTGCTCACCGGGGCTCAAGATCTGACTCCAGTTGGCCTCCTCATCGAGTCGCTCGCCAAGGAAATCGAGGCGAGCGAGGCGGAGCAGGGGGAAGAGCGCAGTGTCGTCGGTCTCAGGAGATCGTGGGTAATACAGCGCCTCGCGCAGGGTGCCGAGCGGAAGGTAGGGTTTCTGCGCAATGAACAGGACCCCGCCGACCGCAGGGTAGTTGATCTCGCCCGTACCCTGGGGCCAGATGCCGGCCAGCGCGCGGAGCAACGTCGACTTGCCGCAGCCCGACGGACCCTGGATTAAGAGCCGTTCGCCGGCCACCAGATCAAAGTCGGCCGCCGGGAGCAGCGGCTCGCCGTCCGGTCGACAGACCCGCAGCGCGCGGGTCTGGAAGCCTTCTCCGCGGCGTACCTGAAGCAGCGGCCGCGTCGTCTTGCCCGCCGCGAGACCATCCTGGAAGCTGGCCAAGCGCGTCACCGCAGCCCGCCACTGCGTGAAGGTCAAGAAGTTCACGATGATGGACGAGAGAGCCGCCTTGAGCCGGTCGAACGCGTTGGCGCTCTGCATGAGCCCACTGAGCTTGATCTTTCCGGCAAAGTAGAGCGGCGCCGCAATGATCATCGGGAGAATCGTGGCCACCATGTCGTAACTGACGGTGAATAATCCCAGCCGCCGCTGCCGGCGCAAAAGCTCGGTGTAGTTGGCCACCAGAGCGGTGAATCGTCGGCCCAGGATGCGTTGCTCTTGGGCCTCGCCGCCGTGAAGAGCGATTGCCTCGGCGTTCTCGCGTAGTCGCACCAGACTGAAACGGTAGTCCGCCTCGCGACGCAGCTGCTGGAACTCGAGCCGGGGAATCGGCGCGCCGATACCGAGCGTAAGCAAGGTGCTCACGATGGCGTAAATGAATGTTACCCAGACCATGTAGCCTGGGATCACGATTGCGTGGCTGAGCAGCTGGAGACTCAGCGCACCCGATAGACCCCAGAGCACGGCCGTGAAGGTAAAGATCGTGGCCACGTCGTGCAGCAAGCCGACCGTCAAGTTCACCGTGGTGCTGATGAAGCGCTTGACGTCTTCGGCGATTCGCTGATCGGGGTTGTCCACGGGTGTGCCTGCGAGCTCAAGGCGATAGTAATTGGTGTAGGCCAGCCACTGCTCTGTCATGCGCTCGGTCAGGAAGCTCCGCCAGGAGATCTGCAGCACTTGATTTACATAGGTCTTGTACGCAGCCGCTACGACCATGATCGACATGATGACGGCCCAGCGCAGGAGCAGGGAAACGAAGCGAGTCTGATCGACCGCCTGCAGAGCCGCGAAAAACTGGCCATGCCAGTCGTTGAGCTTCTTCGCCATGAAGATCGAAAAGAGATCCAAAAACACCAGGAGCAGCACAAGACCCCAGGCCGTCCGCTTCCGCGAAGAGGTCCAGTAGGGTGTGAGCAGGCGCCAGAAGTCGTGCAACAAGCGCCGCGCGCCGGCGGTCGAGCGTTTCTCCGCATCGGATGTGGCATGCTTTGGATCACAGTCGTCACGCGTGGTCGAAGCCAGAGGGCATTTCGGTAGCAGTCAGTACCTACGCTCCCGGTGCCACGGTGGCCCCAGATCGCCGGTGAGGCGATCCTCACCCCTTACTTCCACTTCTGATCAATTAACGACCGTCTTCGAGGCTGAGCTAAGCCGTACGGACCTGGGGCGGCCCGGAGTGATGCGCCAGCCGCGGAGCTGATCCAGAATCGAGGGGCTACGCCACCAGTTGGGGTCTTTGGCCATGTGCTCCAGATACTCGGCGAGCTGCTGCCACTTGTTCTGCGCTTGCTCGCCGCTGAGCTCGAAGACTCCGGCGATGCTGCTGGCGGCCGACCCCATGGCACGCGCCAGAGACTGCGGATGCAGCGGAGCCGTGGTGCGCTCCGCGCTTTGGTGCGGCGGCGGGGTCTGTTCAGCCGATGCCTATGCACCAGCAGACAGGCCAGCATCGAGCTAATCAGCGACGCATGGATCAGCGCTCGCACCGCCGGCCCAGAAACGGTAGCTCCCGTCGGGAGCTTTTACCCCGCAGAGTCGGCAGTGGACCTGTTTGGGACCGATGCCGATGGTGACATCGGCATCGACGACTTGTCCGTCCAGCGCCAAGATTCGCTTGCTGAGCAGTACATCCAAGTCCGTCCCGGGGAAAAAGGTCTGCTTCAGCTCTCCCCGAGCCACGTGCTGGACTTTTGGGCTTCCAACTCTCCTTCAGTCGCATCACCAAGACAATTCCGTAGGTTGCACAGTCGGCGATAAATTTCAGACTGGCGTAGCCCAAGTCGATGAGCAGCCCCAGTCCTCGCCAGCTCGCGCTTGCGCGTCCGCTCCTGGAACTTGGCGGCTTCCACCAGTTGGCTGATAGCCTCCTCGGGCAGCACTTGTTCCATCAGCTCTGGTAGGTCGTCTCCGGTCAGTACGCTCTGAGTCGTCATGCCAGGTATAGATCAGATTCATTTCTATATGGCAACCTGAGCAATTCTCATTTCTTAATGAAATGGCAATCTCATCCTGGAAACGCTCAGCGGTGGTTCTCGTCGGATCGGGGAGCTTAAGTAGACAAAAATGGTTGACGAGCATTCGCCGGACGATCGGCAGCTCGCTCGGGCCCAGCTTTTCGACGACCGCATCGGCGCGCCTCTGCAGTGCGCCGATAACGCCGCCAAGCGCTACATAGGCGGATTGGGTGAGCATGGACCCATCGCGATACTGCCACAGCACATCGAGCGCGTCTTCGAGCATAGGCAGCGCTCCCGGCTAATTATCCACCTCATGGAGCATGCGATCGACCAGCCCGTCCTGAAGATCAAGACCGACCTTTCGCGCCGGCTCGGCGATCGCGGCACGCAGCTGCGCCGGCGGAAACTGCGCCACGAAGACCCGATGTTTCTCATCATACGCGACACAGTCCAGGCGCCGGCCGGCATCGTTTACCACCAGCTCCCCGCAGCGGCCGATGAAGTCGACGCGCAAGGTAACGATGATACTCAGCTCCGATTCCGGCGATCCCGCCAGCGACCACAAGCGGCGCACAAACGCCTTCCGCGCCGCAGGGTCTTGGGTTTGAGTAAAGATCTCCTCGAACTGATCCACCGCCAGCAGGGCCGGAGCGGCGGCAGAACGCCGGGTCAGCGCCTCGGTAAGTGCCTGGCTCGGATCGCTGCCGGGACGCATGCGCAGAAAGTCGAGCTTCGGGTTGTCCTTCCAGAGTTTTGGCACTGCGGGTCCTGAAGGTTCGCCTCGCTGCGCAAGAGGAAAACTGCAGGAGCAGCCGCAGCGCGCGGGCGTTTTTATGGGCCATCATCTACCATGGTGGCCAAGTAGAAGGTAAAAGCCAGCCCTTGGGGGAAGGTCGCATTCCGTAAGGGGAACTCGACCAAGATGAGCAGGCTAAAGCGACAGCCCGGGGCGATCTCCGTAGGCGCCGCGGAGCTCGTCGCAGGCCTTTTGGCTGGGCAGCGCATCTCCCTTGAAGGCCAAAGTGAGGGTCTTGAGCTGATGTAGCCACGGAGCCCGGGCCAGAGCGCGAACCCCGTCGTCTCGCAACGAGCAATATTGTAGAGACAAGTGCTCCAGAGCCGGTGCCGGTCTAGCGGCCAACGCCATGACATCCTGGTCGGCAAGCTCGGTCTGGTCGAGCGTCAGGCTGTAGAGCCCCGGCGCGATCCCCGGCAGACCGACGAGCGCACCCGCGCCTAGCGGCGCCCTGGACAGCGTCAGCGATTTCATGTGACCGTGCGCGATTAGCTCTCGCGCGGCAGCGCCATCGAGGTGGGCCTCATGGAGGGCAAGGAGGGTGAGCGGCAGCTCGACCAGCCCAGCGGCTTGAACCTCTTGTCCCCCGAGGTCCAAACTGCGTATCGCACCGCCCGCCAGAGCCGTCGCCAGGGTGCGTACTCCCGCTGCCGTCCCGCCGCAGCTCCGCGCCAAAAGCAGTGTCAGCTGGCGCAGCCAGGGAGCTTGACTCAGCGCCTGAATGCCTGCATCCCGGAGCGGATTCATGGAGAGACACAGCGACTGCAGCGTCTGCAACCTAGGACTCTTCGCCAGCCTCTGCACCCCGAGCGCGCTAAGCTGATTGATCTGCAGATCCAACTGCGTTAGCGCCCCAACGCGCGGATCGGTCAAGATCGCCGCCAGTTGGCTGTCACGCAGATTCTTATTAATTAGGGTGAGTTTGCCGTCTGCCAGCCCCGTGCGGGATGCATCCAGAAAGTCCGAGAGCTCCTGGGTCAGCGCGTCTCCCATGCCACTTTCCTCTTTACGTCGGCGGCAATCACTCAGCAGGATCAGCGGGCTGAGAAGCACCGCGCGCCGGATGTGATCTACGGGCAACATGGGTGGGAGTCTACCACCACTTGCCGCTGTCCCCATAAAGCTCAGTCAACCGGCGCTGCCGAGCCCCGTCGAGCTGCCACTCCAGCTTGTTCAAGCCGCGTTGCAGGTCCGTGTCCCCACGCAGTTTATACTTTTGACCGATGCGCTCGATTATCGCCTTGCCATCGGTGGAGTGCCGCGCATCCAAGATGTCGACGACCATCTGGCCTTCCCATCGGGCGGTCTCGCCGTCCATGCAGCGGCAGATGGTGGTGAACGCCGTGTCAGCCGCGGTATGTGCGTAGTAGCTGTGCCAGAAGATCTGCCGCAGCTCTAGCGCCGCGGCGCCATCGGTCGCGTACATCAGGTCCCAGGCGTTCGCTCCGTCGACCACCCTCACCAGATCACCCGCCTGCCGTGAGGCATATAGCAGAGAGAGGATGGCCCGCTCGTCTCCGCCGGCGGTAATGCCAAGCTGCAAGCGCCGCAGCATCGCCGTCCGCTGGGAGGCTGGGCGGCGGGCCAAGTCCGCCTCGCTGGTGCTGGCTATGTCGGCGCGGATCGCGCTGTCGCTAAGCTGGACCATGGCGTGATCCATGCTTGGACGCAGGGGCGCATCGGGCAAGCCCTTGATTCCAGCCAGGTGATCTTGATCCTGTATCTTACCTTTAAGTTCGTTGCCATCATCCCGGTAGGGTCCGACGCCGCCGCGGCTAGAGGTGACCAGGGCCTCGGCGCGCCGCCAGGTATCGTTGCGTTCGGAGGCCATGTCGGCGCCCATGACGTGCGTCATTCCGAAGTCCTGCAGCAGTCGAGGAATGAGCGTCAGGGGTACAGTCGCGAAATGAGCGATGAGCGGCATCATCGCCTCGCCGGCGCGCTCAAAGACTCCTCCCATGGAGGAGAAGTCGCTGCTGAAGTCGGAGATCTTTACACCCGGCATGGAGCTGTAGAAGTTCTTGAAAACCCAGGCCTCGGCGCGCGGCAGATCGTAGCGAATATGCGCCTTCATCGAGATGACCAGCGCCCGTAGCTTCGGATAGACCCGCGCTGCTGCGGCCGCCCCTAGTCCGCCGCCGACAAGGCCCCCGCCTACGGCCCCTGGCACGGCACCGATACCGCTAAATAGAGCTCCGCCTCCCGCTCCGATGGCCGTCCCCGTACTACCACCGCCTACCGCGCCGACCCCAACGGCGGCCGCGCCATCCGAACCAAGGCCGCGTCCGGCCTCTTGGAAGGCAATGCGCCAGTGCTCTTCGACTTGCTGGCCAAAGTTCGCTGCGGTGATGTTATCCGCATAGATCTGTTCAAAGTAGCGTACCGACTGCAGTACGAAGCTTGGGTAGTAGAAGGTCCGCTGATCAATGTCAACGAGCTCATTTTGCGTCACGAAGGAATAGACTTTGGCAAACCAGTAGCGCGGGTCACGTACCGTGTCGTTGACTACCATCTGATCCGCTCGGCTCACCTGATCGCCCAGGGTCCGCCTCGCTGCTTCTAGACGGTCTTGAAACGTCTGTTCATCCTCTATGACTGCGATATTGGGCGGGCGCCCGGGGCGGACAGGCGGGTTGCCGCGCAGGTTGCCGGAAGCGCGCCAGCCGCCATCGCCTACGCCTTGCAGGTACCGAGGAACCCCTGCCGGGGCTCCAGCCGCTGCCTGGTGCGTGGCCGCAGAATCGAGAGCAGGCTTGTCTTCCGTCGGTTTCGGCTGCACCTCGGGGAGCGCGCTGCTAAAGCCAGGAGGTGGCATGTCACAAACTCTAGGTCGATTTCGACCGTCCCAAATCATATTACTTTTTCCTGCCCGCATCAATAAGAGAATCCGCCGGCGCCGCAGGGCAAGGCATCGGGAACTTGTCGAGCGCTTAATATATCTGTTATGTATTGCCTCATGATGGGTTGTGCGCAGGCGCCTCGCGCCGCTCGCTGCAGCGGAGGGTTCGCGACAAGAGTGCTGGGCGGCGGGCTTGCTCTGCTTTGGCTTATCGCCTGTCAGAGAAGTCGCTCGGTCGAGCCTGACCGTGCTCTACGCCCTTTGGCAGAGTCCTTGGCCCTACGGGTAGATGCGGCGGTCGCGGGAGCGAGACCGACCGCCGTGACGGCAACGCCACCGCTTACCGCCGCCGAGCTCGGTCAGTGGCGCGAGCATCTTCGCGCCGGCCGCAAGCACGCCGACGCCCGCGAATGGGCTCCGGGTGTGCGCGAGTTCGAAGCGGCGCTGAAGCTGACGCCCGAAGATGCTACCGCTGCCAACGAGCTAGCCTGGGCGGCGCTGCAGGCCGGTGACATTGCCAAGGCGAGAAAGGCCGGTGAGGCAGCACTGCGCGGCGCCGCCGATCCGCGTCTAAAGGCCGCGGCGTTCTACAACCTCGGGCGTATCGCCGAGCGAGAAGGCGACTCGCAGGCGGCCAGGTCCTACTACGAGCGCTCCATGGATCTGCGCCCCAATCAGGAAGTCGTAAAGCGCCACGCTGCGCTGGCGAATCGAGACAGCGGAGCCCTGCCGGGGCTGCCATGCACGCGCCCTCAGCCGCTGACGGAGCTTTGCACCTGTCTGCGCAAAGCGCAGGAGAACATCTTTACCCGGGAGGTCACGACTCCCGATTCCCTGGAGTGCAATCTTGATGAGAAAGTCGGGATTCCGGGCGCGCGCCTGCTCCTGCTCGCAAACGGCAGCAGCGAGCTTGTCTACTTCGTAGTCGCAGGCAAGGCCCCGAACTGGGCGGTGATCGGCGAGCTCTTTCACGCTCAGGTAAACGATCATCATGAAGACCGGCTGGCCAGCGTTATGTTTCGCGAGAAGCCGCTGGGCCCGGCGCGCCTGCTCTGGGCGGAGTACGCGGTGTCCAGTACGAGTGGAGACGGACGCTCTGTGCGAGAAAGCAGGACGGAGATGGCGGCGGTCTGCGTGCTCTCCGGCGCACCGGGTCCGCAGAGCGCTCCGAGCTGTCTGCTGAACGCGCCGCTTGCGCGCGCCGGTGTAGTGACTCTGTATGTGGGGGCCGAGCGCAAGGACAGTCAGCCCTTCTCATCGAAGTATAAAGTGGAGCTCTCGCTCGATGGCACCGCGCAGGTAGTGCAGGTGGAGAATCTGCGCGACGACAGATTCGACGCCGATACGCTGGGACCGCGGCGGCTCTGGTAGCTCGACCACCTGCAGTGGTTCCGACGAGGGCCCGGACTAGCGGCACGGTTCGTTCTTGAGCCACGACGCGATGCCATGTTACTCTAGCGGGAGTACGATCGCTGCCTGTCTTAGGCAGGTATGCGGGTGTAATGCGTAGGAGCGGCATTCATGAGCAGGGGTACACAGGAGCTCAGCCCGCAGCCCACCGGCACGAAGCTCAGGTCTGTCCACACGGATGGACTAGGAGGGACTGCTTCGGGCAAGGCCCCGGCGGCGAGCGTCGGCGTGCCGCGTTTTCTGCGAGCGGGCCTGGCCAGTAGCGGAGACGGCCAAGAGAGTGACCCGAAGAGCCAGTCCGGCAGCCGGAGCGATGGCCTGCCGCCCTACCTTCGCCAGACCTTCGAGCGCAGCACTGGATTCGATCTCAGCGCTGTTCGCTTGCTGCACGACGGCCTCGCCGAAGCGCACGGAGCACAGGCCGTCACCGTTGGAAGAGAGATCCACCTTGCGCGCGACCACGCCGAGCTCGCGAGTCCCGCCGGCCGCAGACTGCTCGGCCACGAGCTCACGCACGTCTGGCAGCAGCGCGAGGCCAGCGGGGGTACTCCTGAGGTCCTCCACGATAAGGCGCTGGAGTCCCAGGCTGACCTCGGCGGCGAGGCGCTGGCGCAAGGGCGCTCCCTGGCCGGGCTGCTCAGCGGCCCGCCACTCCCTCATCGGGCGCTGCAGTTCAAGGGTCCGGCGCCGACGAGCGCAGCGGCCAAAGAAAAGACGGAGGCGAAGCACGCTCCGCTCTATACGACGCAGGGGTCGGCGCTGATCAGAACGACCTACCGCTCCGCTGACACGAACGCCATCGCCGACAAGCAGCAGGTCGGCGTGTTATGCGAGGGCCGCTGGTACATCGCGCAGAGCGTAGAGGTATCTGCAGCTCCCGCTGCCAAGGCCGGCGCGCCCGATCCGGCGGTGCTCGCGATCTCGCCGATCGCCGATGCCCTTCTTGCCGTGCTGGATACTCACGACAGTAAGAGCCAGATTTTCCGCATGCGAGAGCTGACGCTCACGCCGAGCGAGCCGGCCGCGGCGCCGCCCTCGACCGTCGGGGCTTCACCTGCTCAGAGCGCGCAGCCTGCAGGCGCCGCAGCGGCGAAGTCGGCCCCAGTGGCGGTCGCCATCAGCCTCAAGGCTACACCCCAGGTCGGCATTCTGTGTGATAAAGGGGCTCAGTATTCGGCGCGCGGGATCGTGCTGCAGCGCGGCACTGCCAGCTGGAATGGCTCACTGTGGTACCCGCGCAGCGCGTTTCAGCTGGGTCCAAGAATCCGCTCGCAGGCACCGCACGAAGCGATGAAGATCGGTCGCCAGCCAGAGGTCGGCTGGACTCTTACGATCACCGGAGACAAGAGCGGCGAGGTGTGGTTCTGGCATCAGTTCACCACCGCATCCTATGCGACCGATGTGAAGTCAGCACCCAGCGAGTCTGCAAACCCGGCGCCTGCGAAGTCGGCCGCGCCAGCCGCCAAGCCGACCGCGGCGACCGCGCCCTCAGCCAAGCCGACCGCGGCGGACGCCAAGCCGGCCGCGGTGTTAGCGCAGCCGGTTTCTCCGGTCGCCAAGCCGACCGCGGCGGACGCCAAGCCGGCCGCGGTGTTAGCGCAGCCAGTTTCTCCGGTCGCCAAGCAACCCGCCGCGGCCGCCAAGTCGGCCACCGGGCCCACTGCGCCGGCCGAGGCCAAAGCCATCGAGCCGCCGCCGCCGCCGTGGACCATCCGCGAGCAGATGGGATGGGTCACGTCTAACAACAAGACGCTCGCAGACATCGATAGCCGCCGACGGGATCTGGCTCCGGTCATCACTCAGATCAGCTCCTATCGCGCCGACTATGCCAAGCAGGTTGCCGAACTGCACACCCGACACCAGCCGACTGCCGAGGCAGATCGCGATCTGGCTGCGTACGATGAAGCGCTGCGCAAGCTGCAGGTGTACAGCCCTAGCATCGTCGCCACCTCCGTCACCGAAGGCGGCTTTGAGAGCTGGTCCGATAGCTTCGACGACTCAGAAGCGAGCATCGGAATCCTCCAGTGGGGCATCAAGCGCCGCGCGACCACCGCCGAAGGACTGCTGGCCACCATGCTTTCCGACCTTCGCGCTTATGCCGCAGCGGCGGTCGAGAAGCAGCGGAGCGGACGGCTTCTGTCTCCGCTCGATCAAATTTATCTCCAGGCTTGGAATGAGTTCACGAGCCTCGGATTCAACTATGAGCCGGCAGCTAGGCACATCACACTCAAGCGCTCGACGTATACACTGCTCAGCAGTCGGCCGGATCCGCGACGCATCCGCAGCTCGCGGGCGAGCCTCCGCGATCACGATGTGCTTGTTCGGGCGATCGCAGCGCAAGAGGCTCTGAGAGCGGTGGGCGCCGCGAAGAAAGCGCCCGCGGGAGCGACTCCCACCCCGTTGGTGGCAACCGATGCCAAGTCCGCCACCCAAGCCCCCGCCGCCAAGTCTACCGCTCAATCGGCCGCGCCGGTAGGCGCCAAGTCCGCCGCCAAGTCTACCGCCCAAGCGTCCGTGCCGGCAGGCGCCAAGTCCACTGTCCAAGCGCCTGCCAGCAAGCCCGTCGCCCAAGCGCCTGCGTCGACCGGCGCCAAGTCCGACGCCAAGTCCGCCGCGTCGACCGGCGCCAAGCCAGCGGCCGCAGCGAGCGCGTCCGCCGGCGGCGCCAAGCCCGCCGCCAGACCCGCACCTCCGCCGGCTGACCCGGTAATCCTGACCGGCGATGAGGTCGAGCGCTTTCTGATGGTGCCGTTCGGTCAAGGCAAGCTGAAGGAATTTCAGCTGCTCTACGCCGTGCAGAAAACCGCGCTCGGATACAACGCCGATCGGATCACTCCCAACAGTGACTACACAGTTTCACAGAAGATTGCCAAGAATACTTACGTTCCTATTTATTCATATGTCGGAGGCCAGATTTTCGGCAAAGGCTTTGATGAGTCGCGCAGCGGCGACCACTCTGCAGCCCGGATTCCGTTGCCCGGTGCGACCCTGACCATTCGACGCGAGACCAAAGGCCTGCGCCTGATCACGCTGCAGGATATCAACATAAAAATATACGATCAAAATAACCGCGAGCAGATCCTCCCCTTGTCTCAGTCTGCTCAGATGATCGCGCACATCCTGACCTACAAAGCCAATCGACCTGCGTTTCCGCCGATGGGGGTCTGGGGCGCCATCCACGGTATGAGGGGGCGCTCTCCCGAGTCGCTCAAAAAAGCTGTGACCCTGGCGCAGCGCGATATCGATGCGTTTCTTCACGCTGTTTCGACCGTCCGTGCGGCAGAGCTGCAGGACAATTATGCGCATCAGCACAGCGCGTGGGAGCAGACCACCGCCAAGCTCAAGTCCGCGGGAGCGAAAGCGGCCAAGCTACCCAAGGAGCCGGCGAAGCCTGCGAAAGTCGCCTTCGGAACGTGGGACGCCGCAAGAAAGGGAGTCAAGTACACAGAGGAGCAGTTTCAACAGGCGCTCGCTTATGCGCACGCCAAGTCCGCCGCCGATCCGCGCGGCATGGCCGCGCTTGCGCAGTCGGCAAGTAAGGCAGACGTAGCGCTCGATGGACTTTACGAGCTCGTCTGGCCGCAGGTCGATAGTGGCGAGTCCTTTGAGATCAACAAGTTCGTGGCGCAGTTTCAGCGTTACACGATGCTGATCTACGGTCCCTTCGATGCCGACAATTACTATCGCGTGGGCCGCGGGCGACTCGTTGATACCGTGTTCGAGAACCAGCAGGAAAAGAGCCCGTCACGCCCCTGAGCGAGGTACGTCTTACACCGGCCCGCGGCGTAGCCGTCCATCCCGCTCTGGAGACCACCGAGTGCCGCAAAGTCTATCGCGAATCTGTCCGCACCCTCCCCTCATGCCTATCTCGCCGACGAGATTTTTTTCCTGCGATGTCACCCTCGGTAACAGTTGCCTCGCTCGGAAACTGCCGTCGCTCCATTGTCTCGAACAGGATCACAATCCCCACGCGGCCGTGGCATGGGCGCGCAAACGCTGCTAGATTCCGGTAATGAGCGACTACGGTCACGAGCACTGGAAGCACCAGGGCGTCCGCGTCATTTCGGGCGGCCAACTCGATCCGAACACGCCACAGACGCCGGGCATGAACCGGCAAGCGGCGATCAACTTCGCCCGGGTCGGCGCCGAGAAGCTCTGGGCCGGCACGGTGACTATCCACGCAGGGGCGAAGACCGGCGCCCATCACCACGGCGCGCTCGAGAGCGTGATCTACGTGGTCAAGGGCCGAGCGCGCATGCGCTGGGGCGAAGCGCTGGAGTTTATCGCCGAAGCCGGCCCGGGCGATTTCATCTACGTGCCGCCTTACGTCCCGCACCAGGAAATCAATGCCTCTGACGACGAGCCGCTGGAGTGCGTGCTAGTGCGCAGCGGTGGTGAGGCGGTCGTGGTCAATCTGGATATCGCCGCGGTCGAACCGCCGCAGGTTGGGGCCTGGATCGACTCGATCCATAAGGCGCCCTGATCCGGGCGGACGCAGCGAACTGGATCCGACCGTCGGAGACGGCAGCAGTCCTCCCGCCGCCCCGCCCTCGCCGAAGGGCCCCCTTGCCAAATCGAACATTTGTTTCGACTATGGACATTCCCTCCGACCCCTGCAAAAAGAGGTACTGCATGACTCCTGAATCTGAGATTCCTACTCCAACTCGGCTTTTTCAAACCCTCAACGCCTATCAACAGTCGGCGGCGCTGCGCGGCGCCATCGAGCTCGAGCTCTTCACGGCAATCGCTGAGGGCCATAAGACCACAGCCGAGCTGGCCCAGCGCTGTGTCGCCTCCGAGCGCGGTCTGCGCATCCTCTGCAATACTCTGGTGGTGTACGGATTTCTGACCAAACACGACAATGGTTATTCCTTGTCGGCCGAGAGCGCGCCCTTTCTGGATCGCCGATCGCCGGCCTATCTGGGAGGGGTTGTCCGCTTTTTGTTAAGTCCGACGCTCACACGACCATGCGAAGATGTGGCAGCACTGGTACGCCGAGGCTCGACGACGCTGACTGGAGAGGGGGCGGTCGACGCGGAAAACCCGCTGTGGGTCGATTTTGCCCGCGGAATGGGGGCGCTGATGCGGCTACCGGCTCAGCGGCTCGTCGGTTTTACCGGCCTTGGCAGCGGCCCGGCCAAGCTCCTTGACCTAGCGGCCGGACACGGTCTGTTCGGAATCACTTGTGCCGAACAGCATCCGGACCTCGAAGTCTATGCCGTTGATTGGCCCGCCGTGCTCGCAGTAGCCGAGGAGAATGCCCGCTTGGCGGGAGTGCAGTCGCGCTTTCATAAGCTGCCCGGCAGCGCCTTCGAGATCGAATTCGGAAGCGGCTATGAAGTGATCTTGCTCACCAACTTCCTCCATCACTTCGATCCTCCGACCAACACCCGGCTACTGCAGAAGATTGCCGCTGCTCTTGCGCCGGGAGGCCGACTCTTGACGCTGGAGGTGATTCCTAATCCCGACCGGGTCTCGCCACCGCATGCGGTCACTTTCGCCCTGCAGATGCTGGCGTCGACCCCGGCCGGCGATGCCTACACGTTCGCTGAGCTCGAGCATATGCTGCGCGGCGCCGGGTTCACCCATAACGAGCTGCACGACTGGAGTCCGATGCTGAACAACCTAATTGTCAGCACTCGCTGAACCTTCTCGAGCAGTATAGACTTCGGGCGACAGATAGACCGTTAACCGCCTCTGCCGTTCGGAGGTTCGCCGGAATGAGGTATAGGTCTGCATTCCGGTCCGGTCCGTTAGCAGGCCATCAACCATGCAGCGGACGGCCCGCTCATGCAGCCGCTTCTCTAGAGGCGTGACGAGCTGTCCGACCCGTTCGGCCACTATCTGATCATTGTCTGCGTAACAGCGGACGGGCAGGTGGAGAGTCACGGTTTGTGGCTCCGCCATGACGCCGACGAACGCCATACAGGTCAACAGGGGCCGCCTGGTGAACGGTCCTTGATGCCCGACCATTGCATTGCAAAACCTAAGAGCGTCGCCGGCCACATGAGTCGGCACCGTAGCCATAATTCTCTCGACGTCATCGGCCGTGGCATCATGGTGGGCGATATACACCTTGGTACGTGCATGGACCGTGCTGCCCAGATCGAGCGAAAAGTAGATGATTCGATCCTTGGTGCCACGCCGAAGCGCATGCTGATGGAGCCATGCCATGCACGCCGACTGTTCCAGGCGTGCCAGCGCCGCCTCGACCGTAGAATCGGCGCGCGCACTGCCTCGCGCCGCGGGGTTGAGATAAACTTTGAACTCGGGTTCCTGGCCGGGCCGAATGCTGGCGGCGTGCCACAGCGAGAAAATGCCGGTCTCTCCATCGGGGGCAAACAGCTCGGCGATCGTGCGGAGCCGTTCGATGGAGACCCCGTGCTCCCGGGAGATGTCTGCGCTGAGCTGCAAGGCCGCCGCCCAGTTGCTCGCGGGCGTCGCAGGGGTACCCTGTGCCTCGATAAGCATGCGAAGTTCCGGAGCGCCGCCATCAAGAGCCAGCGAGAACTCGAAAGGCGAGCCGTCATCGGTGATATCGCAAGCCGGTGGTGGACAGTCGCGGGTCCGGTTCGCCCAGGTTCGGCTGAGCAGGTCGAACGTACGAAGTAGGGTGCCGCCACTGGATTCCATTCCTACCGCAGCACAGAGCGCCTTCAGCTTCTGCTGGCCCAGCGCGGCCAGGGTCGGCGGCGGCCGCTCCATCGCAGGAACCCGTGGTGCGAGCTTGCGAGCACCTTCGGTCTGCCCGGATCTCATAAGGCCGGTACTCATTTGTGATCAATTAGCGAATCTCCCCGAGGCTGAGCTTAAGCGTGCGGACTTGGGACGGCCCGGGTTGATACGCCAGCCGCGGAGTTGGTCCAGGATCGAGGGGCTGCGCCGCCAGTTGGGATCCTTGCCCAGGTGCTCCAAATACTCTGCCAGGTGCTGCCATTCTTTCTGCGCTGGCTCCCCCGAAAGCTCCATGGCTTTGGCGAGACTGCGAGCCGCCGACCCCATGGCCCGAGCTACGGACTGCGGGTGCAGCGGAGCACTGGTACGCTCGGCGTCTTGTCCCGGTGGCGGCGATTGCTTCAGTCGGTGTCGGTGAACCACCAGACACGCCAGCATGGAGCTTATCAGCGATGCATGGATCAGCGCCCGCACCGCTGGGCCGGTCTTGGCCGCGATCTCCTGGAGATGACTGCACGATTTGTCCAGTTTGTTGTCGGACTCTATTTCCCAACGGACCCGATAGAAGTCAGCTACCTGATGCGGCCCCAGTCGCGGCGGCACGTTGGTCAAGTAGAAGCGATACGTGCCATCGGGCGCAGGGACCCCGCACAGTCGGCAGTGGACCTTGTTCTTCCCGCTGCCGATCGTGACATCTGCATCGACCGCTCGCCCATCCAGTACCAGCCTCTGCTCCCGCAGCATCGCATCCAAGTCCGTACCGGGAAAGAATGTATCGTGGACTTGTCCCCGCGCCACATACTCCACTTTAGGCTTCCAGCTCTCCTTTAGCCGCATTACGAACCGGATGCTGTAGGTCTTGCAGTCGGCGATAAACTTCAGACTCGCGTAGCCCAAGTCCACCAGAAGTCCCAGCCCTCGCCAGCTCTCATCCAGGACCAGATGCGGGGAATCGTGCTCGCGCGCGGGGCTGAAGTGATACTGGTGGACGGTTCCGGTCCCCACAGACATTCTCTTGTGCACCTTGAGCGCTGCATACCGACCCGCGCCGGGGTACTCCTGAATCAGCTCATCAGAGAGCTTGACCGTCGTAGCGTCCACGATATGCCAGTCGCGCGCAAACTTGCGCATCAGCGGCGGTACATCCAGCCGCTGCGCGCGGGCATACTCGAGCGCTCGTTGGGACAGCCCCTGCATGGTCGCCTCCAACTGCGGCCCGAACCAGGCATAGAACCCGCCGCGAGCCACTCTGGGGGCTCCTTGCTCATAATACAAGCGAGCTACATCCCTCTGTCGGCCGCCGTAGCCCGTGGCAGCTGCAATCACCATCGCCCGAATAAAGCAGATGGCGTCGAGTTTTCGCTCCCGTTCCTGGAACTTGGCGGCTTCCACCAGGGCTACGATGGCCTCCTCTGGAAGCACTTGGTCCATGAGCTCTCGCAGGTCACTTCCGGTCAGTACGCTCTGGGTCGTCATGCCGGGTATAGATCAAATTCCGCTCTGTATGGCAACCTGAGCAGC
>CALFML010000087.1 GCA_937879845.1 uncultured Myxococcales bacterium | reverse complement strand
ACAGGCGAAGACACCCTTTCCCTACACGACGCTCTTCCGATCTTTGCGCTTCCTACAAGAGCACGAGTTTGAGCGCGTGGGCGGCAATCAGACCATCAAGGTGGACGTACGTATCATCGCCGCGACCCACCGCAACCTGCGCGAGCGGATCAAGCAGGGTCTGTTTCGCGAGGACCTGTACTACCGGCTCAACGTCATCGCCATCGAGATGCCGGCGCTGCGCCAGCGGCCCTCGGACATCGGCATGCTGGCGCAGCACTTCCTGGCCCGGTTCGCGCAGGAAAACGGCAAGGCCGTCACCTCGCTGAGCGACGACGCGATGGAGAAGCTGTTGCGCTACCCGTGGCCCGGCAACGTGCGGGAGCTGGAAAATGCTCTGGAGCGCGCGGTAATCACCTGCCGGACGAACACCCTTGGGGCGCAAGACCTCGCGATCGCGGCGCCTCCGGTCGATGTCCGGAAGCCCTCCACCGACTACCCGACCGTCCCCGGTACGAGCCTCGCCGCGCTGGAACGCTTCGCTATCTTGAAGACCCTGGAGCACACCGGCAGCTCGACCTCCCGCGCCGCCGAGATCCTCGGCATTTCCCCGCGCAAGATCCAATATAAGCTGCAAGCGTACAAGCAGGACGCCGCTTCCGGGCGGAATTCCTAAGTTGCCGCGGCGCGGATTTGGCATGGCAGGCCCGCGGCGAAATTCCTGCGCGGGTTGGCCGGACGGCAAGGGACACAAGCGCTGGCCCATAAATTGCTCATTAACTGAACCAAGGAGGATCGCATGAGCAAGCCCATACCCACGATTCAGAAATACATGTCCACCACCCCGCACACCGTCCGCCCCGATCTGCCCCTGGCCGCCGCCGACAAGATCATGCATGAGAACCACATTCGCCACCTTCCCGTGCTGGACGGAGGACAGCTGGTTGGCTTGCTGTCGCAGCGGGATATTCGATTCATCGAGTCTTTCAAAGACGTCGACATCAATCAAGTCCAGGTGGTGGAAGCGATGTCCCAGGACGTTTTTGAAGTATCGCCGAGCGCCGCGCTGGACGAAGTCGTACAGACCATGGCCGCCAAGAAGTACGGCTCCGCCGTCGTCACCCAGAACAGCCAGGTCGTCGGGATCTTCACCACGGTGGACGCCCTGCAGGCGCTGGCCGAGCTGCTAAGGACTCGGCTCGCGCACTAAAAGCGGCTGCGCGCTTGATCGGTGAGGTAAAAAATATGAATCCTATGGGGGCCGATCCCGGTACCGATGCTCGCGGCCTGAATGCCTGTCCCTTGCTGGTTCTCACCGGCGGCCCGGGGGCAGGCAAGACCGCCATCCTAGAGACGGCCCGCCGCAGCCTGGGTTCGCGCGGAGCCATTTTGCCCGAGGCCGCCACCATCTTATTTGGCGGCGGCTTCTGGCGCAGCGGCAGTGTCCCGGGTCGCAAAGCGGCCCAGCGCGCGATCTTTCATATCCAGACCCAGCAGGAGCGCATGCTTCGTGAGGAAGGGACGGCCTCTTTCGCGCTCTGCGACCGCGGCACCGTGGACGGACTGGCCTACTGGCCCGATGAAGAACAGACGTACTGGCAGGAGCTAGGAACCAGCCGTCAAGCAGAGCTGTCGCGCTATGTCGCCGTCATCCATCTACGAACGCCCGCTGCGGGGCACGGCTACAACCACCAGAACCCGCTGCGTACCGAGGATTCCGCCCAGGCCCAGGCCATCGATGAGCGCATCCTGCGCGCCTGGGACGGACATCCGAGCCGCCACATCGTCAACAGCACCGAAGATTTCTTGGTCAAGATGACCGCGGCGATCCGCTTGATTCAGCGCTACCTGCCTGCGTGCTGCCGCGCCGACATGTAGAAGCCAGCACCTGCATTGCGACGAAGCGATGAGCCGTCCGCGCCCCTCGCCCGGGTGTAAAATGCGGTGCGCCGGCCGGCCGTCCGTCCGCGCCCACTCCGACGCCGTGCGGACGGATTCCGGCGGCTTTCTCCTTACTGCGGATGCTCTTGCCGATGAGGAAAGGCCCGTCCGATTCTGGGTCCAATTCGTGCCGTATCAACTGCATCTCCAACGAAGACGCGAGTCGGTTTGTTTGGGACCAGATGGCGGGCCGCCTTGACCGGCTGACGTAGGACTGCTGCGGGTACGGTGCGGCAAGGTAGGTCCCCCAAAGACCAAGCGGCTTCTATTATATCAATCCTGTGCTGCACTGTGCGTCCTATGTAATGCCCGCCGCGGCGCTGCCGGAGGCGAGCCTGGCCACGCTCTGCGCGCTGTTTGCCGCCATGGGGTAAGGCGCATCCGCTTTGCCGGAGCAGGCCCCTTGACCGCGCGTCGCCGCATTTTGTTGGCGCCCACCGCGGATGAGTGCTAACCGCGTCATTCCCCTGGGCGGAGCACTTGTTCGCGCGGCTCCGCGGCGGCGCGCCATGCTCAATCTGACGCTCCGTGCAGGGGGAGGTTCTTCCGCGCCGCGGGCATTTTCTTAAACTGAAAACATGGAGCTCATCACGTCAACCAGCGACTTCTTTCAGCAGATCGTTGGCGCGGCCATCGCCAAGCACGACGTTCGGCTACAGGATGCGACCTGCTCCTATCTTGTAAACCTTCTGTCTGAGCAGACCGCGTCGCGCGTCGATGACGAGCCGCTATCGCTCAAGCTGGCGCAGGCCAGGCAGGCCGCGCCGCTGGAGCAGCTGCGGCTGCTCAAGCAGACCGGCGACACCGCGCTATACCTGTGCGGCTTTTTCGCCGAGAGCCTGTCGCGGCGCCTGGTGAGCGTCGAGTACTATGTCGATCTTGGCGGCGCGGCCTATTTTCAGCTGGCGCGCACCGGGACGCTCTTGTCGGCGCTCGTGTGCGGCGTATTCGCCGAGCTGGCGGCGCAGTTTCCGCGCCTCGTCGGGGTGTTGGCGGAAACGCGCAACAGCCTGAACATCCACAGCTCGCGGAACGAGCTGCGTCTGTACGAGCAGTGGCTCCAGACGCGAAGCGAGCACCTGGGAAATCGTCTGCGCAGCGCTGGCTTCGTCCTGCCGAATTCCGACGAGACGAACTGAGTCCTCCGCCGACCTTTTTGTGCGGCGGACCGGCCGGCGGCTGAGAGCGCAATCTCTTTTTGGCGCAGGGGACCGCTTGTATGTCCGGCATTCCGGGCCGCGTTATGAAGCAGGTCCGCTGTGTCAAGTTACCTGATAAGTCTGGCGGCTTCCCTTAGACGCTCCATGCTGCATCCGGCGGGTTGGCCGCGCCCGCGCTTGCGTCCAGGCGAGCCGGCCGCGCATGCGTAGGGCCCGCTGGCAGATGGGCGGCGCAGCGCAAAACCCAGCCGGCGTCCGCCTGGGGAAGGAGCGACCACTCGCCGACAGTACGCAGGTCCAAGCTTAGCTGCTCGCGCCGCCGCACCAGCATTTGTTTGAGCAAGCCGCATAAGGGCGAGGCCATGGTGGGTTGGACTAACATCTGCTCGAGCTGGTGCAGAAGCTCCGGCTCGCCCCACTCCGGCAGGGCCATGGCTCCGGCGTTCCAGGCCGTGATCACAAGCTGCATGGCCTGCTTCACCGCCGGCAGAGGCGCGTCGCTGCCGAGCTGGGAAAGCAGCGGCTCGCCAAAGTCAAACAAGGTCTCGGACAGCTTGCGGAAAGAGCCCGGGGCGGCAGGCGCGCCGCGCGGCGGAGTGTCGGCTTTCAGGTCGGGTTTGTTCATCCGGTTGGGACCTCGGGTTGCAGAGTTTCAGGTCACGCCGCGCGGTCGCTTCGCGCTCGCTGAGGATGGCTCCGTTCACGTCACAGGGGGGGAGGGCTCCTCACGGCGTAGTTCTCATTTCAGATGAGAACACAGCTTGATCGGCCATGCCAAATTTTTAGATCGAACCGCCCCATCGGCAGCGCATCCTTATTCGCTAGCCGGCAGCCGTGCGCCGGGCCGGCTGCGGACTTCGCGCCGGCTACCAGATGGTCTGCTCGGTACTCCGCAGCGCCGTGCCGCCCGTCGTCACGCCGCCGAGCTCGTAGATAAACGCGCTCTCAATCGCCGTCCCTTGCAGCGCGCGGGCCGTGGTGAGCACGCCGCCGCCGAGCGAGGCGAAGTTGGTCAGCGTCGTGGCGTTACTCAACGTCGACCGCAGCGAGGCCGTGGTGGGGGCGCCGGCAGCGGTGCCGCCGAAGGCGAGCAGTTGGTTATTGACCAGCGTGCCGCCGTAGCCGGGGTTCCGGATTCCGCCTGTGCCGGTCCCGGCGAAGACCCCCGGCTGTCCTCCGGCGGCGATCTGCGCTGCGTAGACCGGGTCGTCGGTTGTTCCCGTCGCCAGGCTCGACCGCAAGCCGCTGCCGGAATAGATATAGGTTTGACCCGCTGGGATGTTGCTGTTCTCGGTCCGGGTGCCGCTGAATCCCGGGCCCAGCCAGCGCGCCGTCAACAAGGACTGCGTGGCGGGGGTCCACGTCGCGGCGGTCATCTGCTGCACCCCGCCGTTGACGAAGGTGATGCGCAAAAACTCCACTCCGGTCAGCGCGGTCGGCGCGGCCGGCGTACCGCTGTTGCCGCCCAGGGCGTAGAGATAATAGGTACCGGCGGTCACCGGATCAGGCGCCACCGCCACGCCGGCGCCGATGCGTGCGGTGTTAAGCTGCGCCAGCGGCTCCCACACTCCTGTCGAGCCGAGCGGCAGCGGGGTCGCTCCCGCCGGCGTGTTCGCACCCGTGTCTATGTAGGACTGAGCTGCGCCGGTCACACCGCTATCGGGAACCTGCACCAGAAGCTGCTCCGTGCCGGCCAGATCGCCGGCCTTGACCGTGCGATAAATGTTATAGGAGGCCGCCCCCGCCACCTGCGGCCAGGATAGAACCAGCTGCAGCGCCCCCATGCTGATCGGCGGAATCTGGACCGGGAAAAAATCCCCGGCCAGCG
Source organism: uncultured Myxococcales bacterium (assembly GCA_937879845.1). Lineage (GTDB taxonomy): Bacteria > Myxococcota_A > Polyangia > Palsa-1104 > JAEUJZ01 > CALFML01. Next base: position 1,396 of record CALFML010000087.1, on the reverse strand, counting down.
TCTCGCCGTTGGCGTTATTGGGGTCTGCGGCCCCGAGCACCGCCGAGATGCGATAGGTGTATAGACCGGGCGCGAGCCCCTGCGTCAGGTTGGGACGGACATCGACGTTGGCGAACTGCGGCGCGCTGAGCGGATCGAGGATCTCCGCCCGATAGACGTTCTGCACCGCCGCCGTACCATCAAACCCCCCGACGGCATAGAGGAACCGCCCGAGGTTGACGACGCCGAGATAGCTCAGCGCCTTGGGCAGCTGCGCGGCCAGAGGCGAGAACGCCTGCAGGGTTCCATCGAGCCCGGTGGGCGCGGCTTCGACGGTCTTGAGCGGTGCGTTGTCGTTGCCGTTGTCGCCGCCAATCGCATAGATGTATCGCGCCACCTGCGTCGGGCGCCCGGCCGCCGCGGCCAGCGCCCGCCGTGCCGTACCCAGGTTGGCGCCGGCCTTGAACCCGGAGAGGTTGTTCGAGTTGTTGGTGACGCCGATCGCGGAGTAGTCAAAGAAGGTCGTCGCGCCGTTGTCGGTCTCGCGCACGCGCAGGATGCAGTAGACGCTGCTGACCGGCGCGTTGAGGGTCGCGGTGATGCTGGTTCCCGTGCCGTTGACCGCGGTCACCGCCGCCGTGGCGCCCGTCACCATGTTGGTGTTGACGTCATAGCAGGTCGGCAAAAGGGTCACCGTGCGGAATCCGCTGCCGTTAATCGTGATGTTCGCCGTGGTGTTTTCAACGACCTGGGAAGGCGTGATGCCGGTGACGACGGGCGGCGGCGCGTCGGCGGGCGGCGGACGAAGCGCCGGGACGATCACGGCACCGTCGCGCAGGCGCTCGACGTCGACCTCCGGTCCGTCGAGCGTGACCTCCTCGATCTGCACGACGCGCGACAGCAGCGGCTTCCACGCGAGGTCGACGTAGAGGCGATGGAACGCGACGCGCGGTGCGGGTCCGCTGGCGTCCGCGGGCGGAGGTACCGCGCCCCCGGAGGCCGGCTGCTTCTTCGCGTCACTCGGGGCCCCGGTCTCCTGCGACGGCGCGGCGCTCGCAGTCGCGGTCGCAGCCGCGGTCGCAGCCGCGGACGGCTCGGCGGTTCCCGCATCCGCCGGCGAGGGCGCCGCGGCGGCATCACCCGACGCCGCGGCCGCGGGCGCGCCGGGACGATCGCCGAGCAGCTCGACGCCCTCGACCGCGACCGCGCCGCGCAGCAGCCACAGGTCGACGTTCGCGACCTTCACCTTGCCGGCGAGGAACGCCTCGCCCTGCGTCTCGATCACCCGCCGCAGCACGTACGGCAGCGCGACGCGGACGCCGACCACGAGCACGACCAGCACGTAGAGGAGGATCGCCCACCAGCGGCGCCAGCGCGGACGCACACGGAGCGGAGCTTCGATCACCGTCGCGTCGTC
>CALFML010000086.1 GCA_937879845.1 uncultured Myxococcales bacterium | reverse complement strand
ACGAGATACATTGGCGTGACTGGAGTTCAGACGTGTGCTCTTCCGATCTCCGGACGCGGAGAGGAGGCTCTCATGCGCCACGCCGCCTGGCACGCGCTGCTAGGCGAGGAGGCGGAGGAGCTGCTCGGCAGCCGGCTCAAGCTGCTGCTCCACGCCGGGTATCCTGAGCGCGCCCAAGTAGAGGCCGAAGAGCGGCTGCGGAGCAAGCCGGATGACTTCTGCACGCTGTCCATCGCGGCCGATGTCTATAAGGAGTGCGGTGACCTGGAGCGCGCGGAGGCGCTCAGCCGCCGCTTTTATGAGCTCGCGCAGGAGGCCGCGGGCCCCGAAGATCTCTGGGCCGCCGGCCACCAGCTTAGCGAGGTGCTGAGGGCGCGCGGAAAGACGGAAGAAGCCGAAGAGCTGGAGCTCGCGGTGGAAGATGATGAAGCTCTGGCGTGGCAGCAGCAGGAAGAGGACGCAGAGGCGGAGGAGGCCGCGTATTACGAGCCGATCTTCTCAGCGGCCTCCGGGTCAGCGGCCCCCGTGCAGCCCGGGCTGAGGCAGCTCGCCGGTCCTCTTGTCAAGGAGCCAAAGATCGGACGAAATCAGCCCTGCCCATGCGGAAGTGGTAAGAAGTACAAGAAGTGCTGCGCGGCCTAGCGGGTCGGGAACATATCACGCCGGACTTGTTGCGGCCCTTTGCGGTTGCTCATCCCAGCGATGCGCCCCAGATATGGAACGGGAATAACCAAGGGAGTGACTGCCACGGATTGATGGGATACAGAGTTTGTCGGCGCGACGGTGTGAGTATGACTAGCGCCATAGCAGGCGTCGTAGGACTTGTTCAGTAGGGCATTGTCGAGCATGCAGCGACCTGTGTGGACTTGCCGCGATTGTCGAGGGGAAGGGCAAGAGCACATCCGTACGGTTTCTGCCTATCACCTCACATCGGTACCGAGCGTGTGCCCTGAGAGTCGAGCCCCGCTTTGCCGTACCATGCATCTCCCGGCCCACGACCATCGAGCGATAGAAGGCCTCTTGGCCGGCGTGAATGCAGCTACTCAATGTCAGACTGTACGACTTCATGCGGCGCATGAGTGTCTGACGGTCTGCCGAGCGCGGCATCAGATGGCGCAAGCGCACGAGGTCATACGTCTGACGCGCTGGCTGTCAAACGGATGCCCGCCTGGCGTCCTTTTTCGAGTCGCCGGAGATCTTTGAGGAATCGGCTCCTCGGAAAGCGGCTGACCATCTGATATCAGACGCCCGTTGCGTTCGATGTCAGACGTGGGCGGAACCACTCATCAGACGACCTCCGGCGCGACGTGTCGAACGCTAATCCATCGCAGCGGAATTGAGACGATGCCTTTGGAGGCTTTGCAGCTCTTTGCTCATTGACACTCAAGGAGGTAGGCAGCAGCGGAGCGCGTAGAGAGGGTCGCTACCGGGAGCAGAGCTGGCCTGGAGGGATCGCGAGGGTGCTCGGCAACCTCGGTCGATGGTCAGCCTATCTACGTATCTTCTGCTAGCGCGTGATCCAGAATCTCGCCGCCGACTGCTTCCATATCGCGCCGCTCTTTTTCCTGGCGTGCGCGATCGACGGCTCGTCGTGCTTGCTGGCGAAGCCTGTACGCGGGTAGTTCCTTGCTGCCCCAATAGTTGGACTTCCACCTGCCGACAAATGGACTTGGAGGAAGCTCTACATACACATCGCTCCCGTCATTAAATGGCGGAGTAAGAATAAGCAGCTTTCCCAGAACATGTAGACCGATGAACTGCACTCGATAATGCGCAGCCAGAGGCACCGCGGGCCGTTCAAAGGGATAGCGAATGAAGGGCGCGATCGTCGGCCGATTTCATCGCTCGCTCGGCGGCTGCGAACAGGGCTTCGTCCGCTCGATCGTGGCCCACGGTGAGGATCTTGTATCGAGCGTCCTTGACCTCGCTGGAGTGACGGCTGCGCCGGTCCGCATCTCGGCACCTCGCCGAGCAGTGTAAGCGATACGGCCTGACAATCGGCTGCCGACAGCAATACAGGCAGTAGTTGTCCATCGCACCCCTGGGAAAGAACATCTGCTTGGGTAGCCGGCAGGAATAAGAGCACGCTCGCGGAGCTGAGATCAGGTACCGCGCGATTGGCACACGCTCAGGACACGGTTGGAAGGCGGCTGGGCCGCACGCGGCATACGCTCGGAGCACGTCTGGGGTGCGCTCCGAGCACGTCCGGGGGCACGCTCGGAGCACGTCCGGGGGCACGCTCGGGGCACGTCTGGCGCACGATCTGCGCGCGAGTAGAACGCGATCGAACCACGAATAGAGTACGATCGGCGCACGCATGGTGCGCTCTCCCGAAGGTAGGATTGCTGAATACAGAAACCCTTCCGCTGCGTCTCTGGTTACGGTGCAGCGCATCTGACAGCGAGATGGAAAGTAGTACTCGTGCTCAGAGAGTTATGCACGGCCATCCAGGCGAATCGATGTGAGCGGTCCAGGCATGGCTTTGCGGCTGCCTCAGTCAACCAAGACGCTTTCAGCGATCGCTGAGTGTGTCTTATGCCATGACCGATGATATCGAGTAATAGGAAGCATCGGCGCGCCGGAAGGATCGTCCGGGCTATCGGTTGAGGGGCACCGGTCATGGCCCACCAAGGTGCTTTGGCCGCAGGAAAGTGACTGTTATCACAGACGGTGCCGTAGGCGTATGAACGCTGGCGTGCCGCCGCCAAGGTCCTGCCTGTCGAGCGCCAATGCTTGCCATTATCCGAGAGATCGGAGATGATTTAGACTCATAGTAATGTCCCCATCGCCTACCCTCATCGGTCCCTATCGGCTCGTTCGCAAGCTGGGCGAAGGCGGCATGGGTGAAGTCTATGAGGCGCGGCACGAAACCATCGAGCGGCAAGTTGCCATCAAGGTTCTCCATCCCCAGTATGCGCGCGATGCGGAGATCAACCGGCGCTTCATCAATGAGGCGCGTGCGGTCAATCTGATCAACCACTCCGGGCTCGTACAGATCTCCGATGTCGGCCAGCTCGCAAATGGCAGCCTGTACATCGTCATGGAGTATCTGCGCGGCGAGACCCTCGGGCAGAGGCTCAAGCGACTGAGCGGGTGGCTTCCGATCTCGCAGGTGCTGTATGTCGCCTGGCAAGTAACCTCGGCGCTGGTCGCGGCGCATGAAGTTGGGATCACCCACCGGGATCTCAAGCCTGACAACATCATGCTCGTTGCCGACCCGATTTCTCCGACCGGAGAACGCGTCAAGTTGCTCGATTTTGGCATCGCGCGACTGGCTAACGATGGGTCCGGAACGCGCTCGCTCACAGGCAACAGCATCCTGGGCACGCCCATCTACATGTCGCCGGAGCAGTGCCGAGGAATTGGCACCGTCGGCGCTAAGAGCGACGTATATTCCCTAGGGGTACTACTCTACCAGTTACTTGCCGGCCGACCTCCCTTTATCAGCGCTGGCATCGGAGATATCATCAACATGCATATCTCCCAAGAGCCTCCTCCTCTGCGCGAGCTGGCCCCGGACATCTCCGCGGAGCTGGCCACATTCGTCCATAAGCTCCTGATCAAAGATCAGGATCTCCGTCCCGCGATGCGGGAGGTGATGGCGGAGCTGGAGCAGTTCCAGAGTCGGCAAGGCTCTGCGTCGGCACAGATGGCCAGCGAAGTAGCCCTCGTGTCAGCTGCCTACTTCGGCATCTCCCATGAAGATCTCAGCGACTCCCTGGTGGGAATCCTGGGGCAAGAGCTCGAAGACGAAGGGAACTCTTCGTACGAGAGCGGCGTATCGTTATCGGCGATGGCGTGTGAACAGACCGCGGCGCCTGCCCTGAAAGCGCCTGCCGCGTCGCCTTCGATACCGGCGGGCGAAGCCGCGCAGCCGCTCACCACCGAGACCCAAGCGTCACCAAGGGAGCTCTCTCCTACGTTCGTATCGGCAGGGTATACTCTCGGAGGGCGGGGCGAGCGTTGGCAACCGCCAGCACGGCCATGGAGCCTCATTTCGGCCGCCGTGGTTGTTGGTGGGATCGCCGCCGCGGCGGTCTGGTTGCTGCTTCCCGCTCGCGCTGTCCTCTCCCGCACGGCGCCCGATCCTACGCCGAGCGCTCTGATGACCGAACGCTCGCTTCCAGCGCGCCCTTCCGCACTCCCTCCACAGGAGGCAGAACCGACGGTGTCTTGGCTGCTGAATACGCTCCCATCGGGCGCCAAGGTCCTGCGAGCCGATACCCAGGAGGTCCTGGGTATCACTCCATGGCGTAGCCAGCCGGCCAGGGCGATTGGTTCGCTCGTCGTCCTTCTACGCTACCCCGGTTTTGCTGACAAGCCAGTTCGGCTTGACTACGCCCAGAGCAGCAACCAGACAGAGCGCCTGCTCCATCTGACTGGAACCCAGGCGCGACCCCTCGGCCGGCCCAGTGCTCGCGACAGGCAGCGTCCACCGGTCGATCCACCCAACTCGAAGAAGCCCGATGCGCCCGCGACGCTGCCGTTCGAATTTGTCGACTAGCCGAGTGCTGGTGACGAGCTTCGTGTTCGGCTTTGCCGGTCTTGCGCAGGCGCAGACCCGTGAACCCGCGGGGCCTGATGCGTTCCTTTTAGCATGCCAGCAGATGTTGCCCTGCCGGAGCCACCTGGCCAAAGCTGCCGAGTTCCAAAATCAGGATCGCCCGGATCAAGCCATTGAGGAATACAAAACCGCGTATTCCTTGCAGCCCTATCCTCCCATTCTCTACAACATCGCCAGGCTCCAGCACAAGCAGAAGCATCTGGCGGAAGCCGCTGTCTACTATCAGCGATATCTCGATTCATCCCATCCCGAGCGGGCGGAGCGCGCCAAGCAGCTTCTCTCCCAGGCGCAAGAAGCGCTGGCAAGCGAGCAGTCCAAGCCTGCGCCGGCACCACTCCAGCCGGCGGCGCCTCCAGCACTCGCCACGCCAGCTGCGCCGGTCGCGCCTTCTCCCCCCATCACGGCGATCGCTCCGGCAGAGCGCCATGCCAGCCAGCCCACCTACAAAAAGTGGTGGGTGTGGACCCTGGTCGGGGTGGCCGCGGTCGGTGCGGCGACGGCGGTCGGCATCGGCGTATATGCCAGCGGCCCCGATGTAACTGGATTGTTGACCAAGAGCGCCAAGTTTGGGCAGTAGCAAGGAGGTCTGATCATGCATCGATGGCTGCGTTCCGGTCGGCGACGGCGCCATGGCAGGCTGCACCTCGCTCCATTTGTCTTGGCCCTCTGCGCTTGCGGTGGCCAGCCCGGAGTGCTTCTGGACATCGGCAGCTGGCCGGAACCCGCGACCTCGCTGCGCGTCGACGGCGCGATGGATGGGACGCCGCTCGCCGAACCGCTCTTTTTTCCCGGCGGAACGACCCGATTCGTAATCGAGCTACCGGCCGGCAACCGCGGCCAGCTTAGTTTGGCCCTGGCAGCGCTGGATGGCAACGACTGCCCACGTGCGACCGGTGCTGCGCAAGTAGAAGTGGGCAATGGTCTACGCCGCATCGCGGAAGCCGATGTCACGATGATTCCCACCGCGCCGCCGTATTGCCAGACTCCCAGCTTGGACAGCGTCACTCCGGCGTTTGGCAGAAATGTCGCGGCGACCCCGCTTGTTCTGGCCGGCAAGAACTTCACACCGGGAGCGTCGGTGACGATTGGCGGCGTGGACTGCGGGGATGTCAGGGTCGTCTCTTCCACGCAGATCCGCTGTATGTTGCCGGCCCGAACGGCGACTTGCGGCCCACAGGCCGTCGTGGTCAAAAACCCCGACTTGCAGCTCGCCAGCAAGGCCAACGGGTTCTCCTTCGTCACTTCTGCGTTCACGCTGGCCGCGGCCACCCCCGCCACCCAGACCGTACAAGACATGCCGCGGCGAGGGGCAGCCGGGGACTTCAATGGCGATGGCATCTTAGATATCGCTGTCGTTGATCAGCTCAGCAATGACATCAGGATACTGAGCGGTGATGCATCCAGCAGCTACTCAATCGCTCACATACTTTCGACGGGAAATAAGCCGGGTCCGATTGTGTCGGCGGATCTCAATGGAGATAAATTTCCCGATCTCGCGGTTATAAATATCGATGACCGCAACCTAAGTTTTTTTATAAACGACGGGACTGGCAAGTTCGGCACCTCGGCTGATTTCCCGATAAATTATGCGAATTCAGAGCTTCTGGTGACTGATGTCAATAGCGACAAGAATCTGGATTTCGTTATCACCTCACCCAGCAGCAAAGAAGCCTCTTTTCTGATTGGCGACGGAAAAGGCGCGATTTCGTCTATCTCCAAATTGAACCAGATCGGAAGAGC
>CALFML010000085.1 GCA_937879845.1 uncultured Myxococcales bacterium | reverse complement strand
CGAGATACATTGGCGTGACTGGAGTTCAGACGTGTGCTCTTCCGATCTGCATGCAACGTTGAGGCAGGGTGATCATGCTCTTTCGTCAGCTCTTCGATAGCGAGTCGTTCACCTATACGTATCTGCTGGCCGATGAGTCGAGCGGCGACGCGGCCCTCATCGACCCGGTGCGCGAGCAGATCGAGCGCGACCTGCGCGTCCTGCGCGAGCTGGGACTCACCCTGCGCTACGCCCTGGACACTCATGTCCACGCCGACCACATCACCGCCGCCGGCGACCTGCGCGAGCGCACCGGGGCCAGCACCGTATCGTGCGTAACCGGCGGCGCCGACTGCGCCAGCGTCCACCTGGGCCACGGCGGAGAGCTGCGCATCGGCGGGCTGCTTCTGCGGGCGCTCGCCACCCCCGGCCACACCGATGACAGCTTGAGCTTCCTCGTGGACGACTGCGTCTTTACCGGCGATGCGCTGCTCATCCGCGGCTGCGGGCGCACCGATTTCCAAAACGGCGCCCCGGGTCAGCTCTATGACTCGGTCACCAAGGTCTTGTTCGCCCTGCCCGACTCGACCCGGGTGTATCCGGCGCACGACTACAGCGGCCAGACCATGACCACGATCGCCGAAGAGCGGCGCTATAACCCGCGCCTGGCCGGCAAGAGCCGCGAGGAGTTCATCGCCCTTATGAATAACCTCCGCCTCGCCCCGCCCAAGAAGCTCCACGTCGCGGTGCCGGCGAACCGCGCCTGCGGCAAGGACCCGCTGCCGCAAGGAGTATGAGCCAAACTCCGGCCGCTGCGCCAAGGTACAGTCCTGCGGTCGCCGTCCGCGGTCCGCTGCTCTAGTGGCGGTCTGGCGTCGCGGCGTAACGGTTACGGCGGCACCTGTGTTACGCTACCTGGTGCGTGAAGCTCGTCCGTCTTCGGTGTACGCAGTGCGGGGCGAACCTGCCGGAGCAGCAAGCCGCTGCGACCTATCAGTGCGGCTACTGCGGCAGCCGTTTCGCGGCGAACCGCCCGGAGTCGCCGCCCGCTCCCGTTTCCCCTCGCCCCGGCCCTGCGCCCGAAAAGCCGCAGCGGCGTTCGTTGCTCAGCGCACTTTGGAGCGGCCTCACGGCGCTGGTTCCCTTCGCCATAGGCGGCGCCGTGCTGTATTTCGCCTTTTGGCCGATGATCAAAGGGAGCCTGAGCGGCGTGCGGCTCGGTTCGCCGCTGCGGGCGCTGTGGGACGGAGCCGGCGGACCGGGGGTGCCGGTGGCGATAAAGGGGCAAGAGGCGGTGCTGGGGCTCATGCGGCTTTCCCAAGACGAGCTTTATGTCGTCGCCACGGACTCCGCCACGGCGCAGCCGCTGTGGAAGATCGGACCGCTTGGAACCTATGGCGAGGGTTATCAGTTCACGTTCTTCCAAGCGGCGGGCGGCTTTATCTTTGTGACCGATGCCCGCGGCACGCTGCGCGTCCATGACCTGATAACGGGAAAAGAGGTCAAGACCATCGCCCTGCGCGACCGCGCCACGGCCCTGTGTCCCGTCGGGACCGACGCCGTCGCGGTCGCGGTCAAGGACCGCCATCACGTCGCGATCGACACCGGCAGCTTGACCCTGCACGAAGCGCCGCTGCCCCCCGATTGTGAGTCCGGACGGCGCGCGCAGGTTCGCCGCGCCCGCGAAGAGGGCTCGCACCGGCGCCGTCTGGCGATCCGCGGCTTCGACATCCAGAGCGCGCGCATAGAAGGCGAGTACGGGGTCGCGGGAGCGGTGAAGTCGCCCGGCACGCCGACTCCGTATGCCCTTGGGTTTATCCCGCAGTCGCGCGAGGTCGCTTGGCAGCAGGTGTTACCCACCGTCGATCCGCTCTCCGTCCACGCTAGCGAGCACGATGGGCTTTCGGCCGGTCGTTACCTCGCGATCTACGGGGTCGGTTCGGCCGGCTGGCACCTGACGGCGCTGGCGGCCAAAGACGGAGCGCGGCTGTGGGACACGACGCTGCGGCCGCTTTTCGCCGTGGATCAAATCGATGCGCTGACGGTCACCGCGCAGTATGCCTACGTCAACCGCACAAGCTCGCTTGAGATCTACGACGCCGCAACCGGCAAGCTGATCGGCACCGTCGGCAATGAGACCTACCGCAGCCCGTGATGGGCGCTACGCCGGACGGTTTTGGCAACGCTGGTTCGTACTATGTAAAGCCGCGCAGCGGACGATCCGCACCGAGCTGCAGCCAGTTGTCAGCGGGATAAAAAGCGTCGGCATCAACGACGTGCAGCGAGTAAGCGTGCCGCGAGCGCGGGGAGCAGTTCTGCCCCGAGCGGTGCGGCAACAGTCCGTGCAGCACCACCAGGGTTCCCGCGGCAACCTCGACCGGCACCATCTGCTCTTCGGCGAACGGGGTGTCGTCATGTACCTGGAACTCGGTCGCCGGCGTGTAGCGCGCGGCGGTTTCGGGGTCGGGGCGTGTGCGCACAAAGCGGCGCCGCAGGCTGGTGCGATGGCCTCCGGGCAGCGCCCAGAGGCAGCCGTTTTCGCGCGTCGCATCTTCCAGCGCCAGCCACAGTCCGGTGCAGGTGACCGGCTCCGTGTAAAGAAACGTCGCGTCTTGATGGCTCACCACTTCCCCGCCAAGGCCCGGGACCTTGAAGATGTACATCGACTGGAGGAGACGCGGCGACTTCATCCCCAGCGCTTGCACCACCTGTAAAAGCCGCGGGCTGCGGGAGTGAAGGGCGAACACCGGATCGAGGTCATGCAGCGCGTGGCCGATCTTGTTGAGCGAGAGGTGCTTGGGCCGGGTGAGCTGTCCGTCCGGTCCGATGCAGCTCGGCTCGAAAAAAAATCGGATCTGGTTCCCGGAGCCAAGGAAGTAGTCGTCGGTCGTCCGCGACTGCTCGGTCGTCGAAAAGACCGATAGCGTATGCCCCAGCGAGCGCGGATCGAATTCAGCGACCAGCGTCGCGGCGCGCTGCATGAGCAGGGCGCAGGTGTCAGCGGACAGTACGTCGTTGACGATGGCAAAGCCGTCCCGCTCATAGCCGGCGCGCAAGGCGGCGGCACCGGCGGCCGAGTCAAGGCTGGCAGACGAAAAGTGCGGGACTTGCGGCATCGGCGCAGTATGCCGCAGCCGCAGCCGTTGCGCAGCTGGCAAGCGTGCCGCGGACGGCGCATGCGGGTCGCGCGGTGCCGGTTGCGGGCCGCGGCATGGCAGTTTACAAGGATCCGGTTCCCGTCTACCCTCCAAGTAGAGGTTTCCTCGTGAGTACAGGGTCCCGCAGCAAGGACAAAGACCGCGAACTGGCCGAAATTCTTCAGGAAGCGCAGCTCCTGCGGGCCGATGTGCTGCAGCGGGCGCAGCGCGAAGCCCGTCACAACGCCGAGCCGCTCTGGCGCCTGCTCCTGCGGGAGGGGATCCTCTCGGACGAGCAGCTGTTCCGCGCCCTCAAGCAGTACGTGCGGGTGCCGGTGCTGGCCGAAGAGCACCTGGACAACGTGGTCGTCCCGGCGGAGCTGCGCCAGGCGGTGACGCCGGCGCTGGCGCAGCAGCTGGGGATCCTGCCGCTGGAGCGCTCCACGGATGGCCGGCGAGCGGCAGTGGCGATGATCGATCCGACGCTGGATCTCTCGCCGCTGTGGCCGGCGCTGAGCCGGCTCGGAGTCGCCGAGGTGCGGCGGTTTCTGCTGAACCTGCAGACGCTGCGCCGGGGAATGCAGATGTTCTACGGGCAGGTGTGGCAGGCCGATGCCTCGGACGCATCGCTCGATGGGCCGACGCCGCCGCCGAGCCGCTCCGCCGTCACCCAGCCGATTCCGCGCCCGGTATCGGACGGGCCGTCGGTGATGGTCGATCCGCAGCTGCAGGCGGAGATCGCGCAGCTCAGCGGTTCGATGCTGGTGCCCGAGCTGTCCGGCGAGACCGCAATTCCCGTCGAGGCGCCGACACCTCCACCGGTGAGCGCGAACCGCTCGCAGCTGCCGCTCTCGCTGATGGCCACCCTGCCGAGCGGCCTCAGCGCGCGGAGGGAAGCGGAGGCGACCTCCCAGACCTCGGGAAGAATCCCTGCAAGTCCCACTCCTTTACCGCCGCGCGCCGCTGCCGACCCCGTCGCGATTCCGTCCGCATCTGTCGCTGCCGCGGCGCCGGCCATAGCAGCGCCGATCGAGCTGGCACCGGAGCTGCTGGAGCCAACTTCGTCGGCGGCGAGCAGCCGCGCCACCCCGCTGCGTGAGCTGTCAGGACCGCGTGCCCCGACTCCCGGCCGTGCGCCGACCGGACCGATTCCGCCGTCGGTCGTGGAGCAAGCGCGGGCGGCGCCCGGCTCCACCCGCTCTGGCCAGGTTCACGCCGCGCCGCCGCTGAGTGTTCCATCAGCGGTCAGCGGACCGACCCCGGGACGAGCCCCCAGCGCCCAGAGCGGTCCTCCCGGCGCCGCCGTGCCGCCCCGTCTCACGCCGACGGTCGCCGGCGTCCGGGCCTTGCCGCGACCGACCTTGGCGCCGCCGCTGCCGGCGACCACGTTCCGCCGCCCGCCAACTCCCAGCACGCCGATTGTGCTGGAGCAGAGCAGCCGCTCCGGTCAGTCGCCGCTGCCCGAGCTGAGCGCCGATATGGTGGTGGACGAAGATCGCAGCGGCTTGACGCTCGATCGCAGCGGCCTCCGCGTGCCCACCGTCGCTGCCGAGTCCGGACGCGAGGTCGCCCTGGACACCGTTCAGGACGCGCTGATGGCCACCTGCGAAGCGCTGGTCGCCACGCTTGAGAAGCAGCTTCAGACGACCTGGCCGACGACGCTGGCGCGCCTGGCGCAGGGGGTCGGCGACCGGCTCGGGTTTGCCCCGCGGGCGGTGCGCGAGCTGATGCTGATGGCCCGCCTGCGCGGCGTGCTGCGCGCCGAGCTTTTAAAGCGCGGGCCGCTGCCACCGGTCCAGCCGACGCTCCTCGGCTACGCGACGAGCTCACCGCTCCACGCGGCGGCGCAGGAGCTGCAGAAGGTGCTGGTCGATTTCATGCGGCTGCCGCAAGACGAAAACGAGCCGCTCGGGGTGCGCATCGTCCACACCACCGCGCTCGCCCTGGACCTGCATAATAGCGGGCTCGCCGACGAAGAATTGTTAGCCAAGCTGCGCGAACAGGCCGGGGATACCGACGTGGTCTTCCATGTCCATAAGGCGCTGGCTCTCGACCCGCCGCAGCCTGAGCCGCCGCCGGGCGAGCCCGCGGCTGGCGCGGCCAGTCTGCCACCGGCGACGCCGATTGCCACCGCGACCGCAGCGGTTCCCCTTGTCCACGCGCCGTCGCTGCAGCCCATCCCGCCGCGCATGCCGACTGTTCCCTGGCGGACTGTGTGGACGCTGTGGCCCATGTCAGACAACAAGCTATCTGACGAAGATCTTTTGCCTTATACGCCAATTCAAGCCTGACGCCCGCGCCCGCCCGACGTATAATAGACGAGCGGGCTTCCGACCTGGCCACGCCCGCGGCGGTCCCTGATGACGATGCGGCTCCTGCGAACCCTGCTGCTCCACTTTTTGCTCCTGCTGGCCACGGCGGTGACGATGTATCCCGTCTTGTGGGTGCTCAAGATGGCGCTGTCGCCGTCGCAGAGTTTCGCGCTCACGCCCACCCCCTGGCCGACTGAGTTCGCGCTTGGCAACTTCCGCGACGTGCTGTTTACGCGCGACGCCAGCGGCCAGCTTTTGTTCATGCGCCAGCTGCTAAACTCCGTCATCGTGTCGGCGGCGGTGACGGTCGTCGGGGTAGCCTTCTCTTGCTCGGCGGCGTACGCGCTGTCCCGGTTCCGTTTCCCCGGTCGCCGCACGTCGCTGCGGGTGTTTCTGTTCGCGCAGATGTTTCCCGGTGTGGTGACGACCATCCCGCTTTACATCGTGCTGGAAAAGCTGCACCTGCTCGATCACCTGGGGGGCCTCGTCCTGTGTTACGCCACCACGGCGATTCCTTTCTGTGTGTTCATGCTCAAGGGATTTTTCGACAGCCTGCCCCGCGAGCTTGAAGAGGCCGTTATGCTCGACGGCGGCACACGCTTCGACGCCTTCTTCCGCGTCGCCCTGCCGCTGTGCCGCCCCGCTCTCGCCGTCACCGCGCTGTTCGCGTTCCTGTCGGCCTGGAACGAGTTCATCCTCGCCGCGACCTTCATGAGCCGGCCGCAGAGCTACACCCTCCCCGTCATGCTGAACCACTACGTCGGCGACTACTCCACCGAGTGGGGCCACTTCGCCGCCGGCGCCGTCGTCGTCTCCGTCCCCGTCATGGCCCTGTTCTTCGCCCTGCAGCGCCACCTCATCGGCGGCATCAC
>CALFML010000084.1 GCA_937879845.1 uncultured Myxococcales bacterium | reverse complement strand
AAAGCTCGGCGGCGCGTAGCCGGAGATCATCGTGGTCGCTGAGCATGGCGCGCTGCAGGGCCGCCGTGACCCGCGGATCGCGCTGGGTGGAAAGACGCTCGATGACGCCGATGCGCAGATCCGCGTACTCACTTTGCAGCGCCAGGAGCAGCGGCTCCAGGCTGCCGGGTGGGCTCTGCCGCTCCAGCAGCTCAAAGGCGTTGCGCCGAACCTCTGGCAGCGGCGACGACAGCGCCGCTGCGATCGCCGCCGCGCTGCCCGGTCCGCGCGCCGCGAACTCGGCGAGCGCGGCCCGCGCGACATCATCGGCGGCGCAACGGACCGCCAGCTGCAGCGGCTCGACCGAGTCGGCGGGAAAGAGCTGCTTGAGCCCCGCCAGCGCCGCTTTGCGAACCAGATAGTGCGGATCTTCCAGCGCCCGCACCACGGCCGGCAGCGCGGCGCTGCGGCCGATGATCGGGGTCTGGCCGAGATCGACGATGCGCTCGATGGCATCGCGGCGCACCCGCTCATCCTCGCCGGCGGTCACCTGCCGCAGCAGGCCGACGTAGGCGCCAAAGGCCAGGCGCAGCAGGTAAGCCCGGTCGGCTTCGGCGACCGCGGGACGCTCGGGCTGCGGCTCCTCACCGCGGGCTTGTCCGCGCGCGTCGCGCCCCGCATCGGCCTTGGCTTCGTCGCCATGGAAGAGCCGCCGCAGCCAGCCTTTGCGCGGCGCGGCGATAAGCGGCTCCGATTCACGCGGCGTGGTATCCGGAACCACGGTGGAGCTCATGGACTGCGGCCGGGCGAGCCGGCGCGCCTCGCGGAAATACGAGAGCGGCTGGCGCCGCAGCCGCAGCACCTGGGCGGCGGCGTAGCGCTGATCCGGCCGCTCGCTGGCGATAAGCTCGGCCAAGCCGAAGAGGAGCCGGCCGCGCGATTCCTCATCGGGCCAGTCCTTCATGTCCTGCGCCTTATCGGGCTTGGGCGGAGACAGGACGCTGATTACGTGGGCCAGGAAGATCTCGGGATCGGTGCGCAGCTCCAGCGCGCGCGCGGCGGCGAAGCGGACTTCAGCGCGCTGCGATGACAATGCGCTGGCCAGAAGCTCTGGCGGCTGCCCGCGGCGGAACGCATACAGATCGCGTGAGAGGATGATGGCAAAGACGATCTCCTGCACCTCGCTGCTCGCATCCTCCAGCCCCTGGAGCATGCCGCCGTAGCCTTCGGGACCGAGCGCGGCGAACGACACGATGGCGCTGAAGCGGATCGGCAGGTGGTCATGGCGCAACGTCCCGGTCAGCACCGGCAGCGCCCGGCTGTCGCCAAGCCGCGCCAGTCCGTCCGCCCCCCACGACCGGACCCAGATGTCCGCGTGGCCCAGCAGATCCAGCAGGTGGCCTTCATCACCCGCGCGCGCCGCGGTCGCCAGGCCGCGCGCCGCCTGCTCGCGCACCTCGGGGTGCTCGTCCTTTATAAGCTCGACCGCGAAATAGCGCACGGTCGATGGCGCGCCCAGCGAAGCCAGCGCCATCGCCGCGTGCAGGCGCAGCCGCTTCACGAACTCGGGCGGGTAGCGCAGCGCCAGCTCCTTGTCTTGGAGCAGCAAGCGCATGGGCTCGATGAGCCGCTCATCGTGTCGCACGGCCAAAAGCTCTGCGGCCCGCACCCGCAGATCCAAGTGGGCCCCCTGCAGCGCGGCGTAATGCGGTGAGGAGTCCTTGGGCAGCAGGCGGTCCAAGGTCTCCAGCGCCGCCAGCCGCACGCTCGCGTCGGCGTCGTCCAAAAGCTTCAGGAGTCCCGTCCGCACCGCGGTCTGATCCCCGCTGCTGCTGGCGGCGCCGCGCGCTCCGGCTTCCCGCACCGTGGAGTGGGTCGAGCCGGCGGCGAGCAGGTGGATCTCGCGATCTTCCTTCCCGCGCAGCTTGAGCAGCGCATCGTACGCCGCCTGCGCAACCTCGGCATCACGGTCGGCCACCACTATCTTCAGCCGACTCTGCGCCCAGTCCTGCTTGCCGAGCCGCAGCAGCTCCTCCACTGCGCGCAGCCGCAGATCGGGGAAGCGCGCGGCGAGCGTTCGCTCAATCACCTGGGAGATGCCGCTCTGCGGATCGCGCTCATGCCACGACCAGAGCGTGCGCAGCGCTTCGGTGCGGACCTTTATCGCCTCATCTTCGAGCGCGTAGCCGAGCAGCGTCTCTACCTGCGCGGTGCGCTGGCCGGCGGTACCAAGCTGGATCAGGTGGTCGAGCCCGCGGACGCGGATGTCTTCATGACACGACTGCAGCGCCGCCTCCGCGACAAGCAGGGCCTGCCCGCTGCACAGATCCGCATACGCATCCAGGGCCGCGCCGCGCACGCTGGCATCGCTGTCATCGAGCATCCAGATGAGACGCTTGCGCGCCCGCGTGTCGTTGAGCGCCCGCAGCGCTTGCGCCGCTTCCCGCCGCAGGACCGGCTCGGGCTCACGCGACAGCTGAAGCAGCGCACCGAGCGCGCGCGTATCACCAAGGAGCGCCAGACCACGCGCTCCGCGCAGGGCGGTGCCCGGAGTACGACAGGACATCGCGGTGAGCAGCGGCTGCAGATCCTGCTCCCGCAAAGTGGACGCCGCGCCACCGCTGGCTTCGCCCAGACCGGAGCGCCGCGCGGCGGCGGCCGCAGCTTTGTCGGCGGCATCCGGGCCGGTGCCATCCGGATCGTGCCGATGGGTCAGCACGGCCACAAGCTGGGTGCGCGCGGCGCCAAGCTCCGCATCGGTGGGCTCTTTCGCTGCGTCCTTGCTATCTGCCGCCATCGCGGTCTGCGCGGCGCGGCGGCGCAGCGCTTCGCGGCGCAGGATCTCCCGCGTGGTGCGAGCGAAGTCCTCATCGCGGCGCTCAAGCATCGCCGCCAAGGGCCGATGCAGCAGCACAGCCAGGGCGAAGGCGATGCGGCGCACTTCGCCATCCTCATCGTCCAGCGCCCGCGCCACAAGCGGCGCCAGCTCCGGTGCGGTAAGTAGCCCGGCGAACCCGGCCCGGATCAACACTTCACTGCGGATGTCACTGGGCCCGCGCTCAAACGCCAGCCGCAGCGGCTCTGCCGTACCCGGAGGATGCAGCCCGAGCACGGCGTCCAGCGCGACCAGCCGCACGCCGCCATCGCCGTCGGTCAGCGCGTCGGTGATAAGACCACCGACAAGCGGCGAGCTCTCCCGCAGCGCCAAAAGAGCGAGCAGCGCCGCCTGCCGGACATCGGCATGCCGCCCGCGCAGCGCCGCCCGCAGCGGCGCCAAAGAGGTCATTCCCTCAAGCTTTCGCAGCGCCGGCAAGACCGCCTGCCGCACGACGGCGCTGCCGTCATCCAGCGCCTGACGCAGCGCGGCCCGCGCCGGAAGGCGGTGGCGGGCGCCGAGCTGCTCCGCGATGAAGGCGCGCAGCTCCGGCTCCTTTTCCCCGCTGAGTTGACGCAGCAACAGCTGCAGCGCTTCGGGTTCATCGAGCGCGGCCAGCGTCTTGTAAGCCGCCTCGCGCGCCGGCTTGGCCAGACCCACGGCCGTGGTCAGCGCATCGAAGCCATGCTCATAGGTGATGAGCTTTTCACCCGGTGTGCCGTCGAGCTCCAGCGGGCAGCGCTGCACCGTCCGGCTGTCGCCGCCGATGGCCACCGCGCCCAGGCCGCTCTTGGCCGCCGATGACGTGGGCGGCAGATAGCACAGCGCGTACACCGGCCGGCTGCCGCAGTCCAAAGTCCGCGGCTTGCGGCGGTCCTCCAGCCGGAACACGCGGACCTTGCCGTCCGCGCAGCCGGCAAAGATGCGGTCGAGCGGCTCATCTCCGGATCCGGATTCGGCGGTTGCCGGGGTCGGCGGAAACAGCAACGCCCGCACCGCGGCGGTCTGCCCATCGGCAGTGCGGGTCTCACACTCCACCGCTCCGATCAGATACCAGATGCGCAGCGTGCCATCGTCCCCGCCGGAAACCAGCCGGCCGTCGCGCGGGGTGAAGGCCAGCGCGTGCACCGGACCGTCATGACCCGGCATGGCGCGCGGCGCGGTCTGGCTGGCCGGTGAGAGCACATACACCACGCCATCATCCCCGGCGGCGGCCACAAACTCCCCAGTCGGATCCACGGCGATGGTGCGCAGCGGCTGCGCCGACACCGGCCACTCCGCCAGGGCCTTGCCGTTTTCATCCCAGCGCCGAACCAGTCCATCGGTCCCCGCGGTGTAGATGCGGTCCGCCGCGCTTGCGGCAACGGCGGAGCAAGCGCCGGTGTGGGCCAGAATCGAGCGCAGCTCGCGACCGCTCTCCAGCTCATAGATGCGCAGGATGCCGTCGGCGCCGGCGCACAGGAGGTGGTCGCCTTGCAGGCAGAGCCCAAGCACATGCGCCGGTACGTCCAAGGTGTGGCGGACCTTGTTGGCCACGTGATCGAAGATCACAATCTGGCTCGCCGCGCCGGTGCGGGTGCCGCCGGTTACTAGCAGCCGAGTGGTGCCGCATAGCGCGCGCAGCTTTTCAAAGTGCCCGATGGTGGCCATTAGCTCTGCGTGCCTCCGAATAGTCCGCTCAGGGAGAGTGCCGGGTGCGCCTTCTGCAGGCGCATCAGCGCCGCGAGACAGGCCTGCCACTCAGTGCGCGCCAGCGAACCGGTAAACTCTGCCAGCACCGGTGCGCACAGCTGCGCAAACGCCTCATCCTGCTCACCCAGGTCGCGTACGATCTCAATTACGTTGCGCTTGGCCACGCTGGCTGGAATGTGGCGGCGCGGCCCACCATCATCGCGCGGCTCCATGCTGCGGCCGGGCGGCAGACCGAACAGGATGCGCCGCAGGAAAGCGCGCAGGGCCTCGATGTCGCCGAACTGCTCGCTGCCGGCTTCTCCCGCGGCGGTGCCTTCGGCGGTCAGACTCGCCGATTTGGTCGCCGGCTTCCATCCCGGCGGCAGATGGCGGGGACGGTGGCGTTCCCACAGGAGCCGCACCGCGAACAAGCGCACCTCCCGATCCGGGCTTTCCATGAGCCAGCCTAGACGTGCGGCGCCGCCAAGGCGTACGTAGTGGCGGCGGATGAGCTCCATGCCAAGCTCGCGCGTGCTGCGCTTGCGGCTCTCTGTAAGGGCAAAGATCCGCGCCGAGTCGAGCTCCTCCACTTTCAGCGTGTGCGCGGCATCGGCGGCCGCATCCCCGGCCTTGAGCAGGGCGTCGCTGGCAATGTTGCGCACTTCTTTGGCATCGCTGTCGGCCAGCTCATAGACCCGTGTGTGATAGCCCCAGCGCCGCAGCTCGGAGCGAGTGATGGCGACGGCGAAGCGGCGCACATCGGGTCGCGGATCGAACAGCGCCGGCCAGATCCGCTCGGCGGTGTAGCTTGGCCTTTTGAGCTGCGGCTTCAAGTGCAGCGACTTGGCTTCGGGCTGCTCGGCGGAAATCCCCGGATGGTGGCAGCGCAGGTAGGTCTGGGCGAACTGCCGCACCGGCTCCGGCTCCTTATCCGCGGTCGCCAGCGCGAACAGCCGCGCCGTCCCGGCTTCGACATCGCCGTCATCGGAAAAATCCGCCGGACCCATATGCTGCAGCAGGTAGCGGTGGGCGAAGTTATGCAGCGTCTCATCGGCGCGCCGGGCCAGCGCGAGCAGCCAAGGCAGCCCGAGGTCGCGCGGCCGCACCAGCTTGCTGTTTTCCAGCACCGGCAGCGCGTAGCGCCGGTATTTGCCGTGCAGCATGAGACCTTTGAGCCGCTCCACATCCAGACCCGGCAGCGCATCGGCGCGCTTGAGCCAGTCGCTCACCGTGTCATTGAGATCCCGGCGCAGCAGCGCATCGACAAGCCAGCCCGCCCCGAGCGCGGCGACCGGAAACTTGCCGAGCGCCGCGAGCGCCAGCTCCACCGGCTCGGTCTCATCCTCGTGGCGCTTGTCATCCACGACCCGCTTCCAGAAATCGACGCCGAGCTCACTTGGTTGATACTTGTTCTTGAGATACTTCTCCGCCCACTTCCGCTGTTCATCGCTGCCGTAGAGCATGTCGATGAGGAAGCTGTGCGGCAGCTCGGGCCGCTCGAACGCGCTCCCCAACGCCTTTTCGGCAAAGGCCCGCGTCGCGTCATAGTCCAGCAGCCGGCCCAGGAACACATACCCCTGAACCTTCGGATCACGCCCCTGCAGGATCGACGTGGCGAAGGCCTGCGAGTCCTTGCCGCCATCTTCCAGCAGCTGCAGCAGCCGCTCATTTGGCAGATCCTGGGCGTGCGCGCGGGCGTACTCCATGGCATAGGTGCGTGCCCGCGCGCTCGGCGACAGCAGCAGCTCCAGCACCGCCTCATGCAGACCCAGGGCGCGCAGCTTCCCTTGATGAAACTCGGGAGAGCCTTGCAAGGTGTCGACCAGGAACTCGTGGGCGCTCGCCAGCGGCCGGCGCGCCAAGCGGGCAAGCCAGGCGGGGGTGACGTTGCGGAGGACCTCTGGGAAATCGCGGCGCAGGCTGTGGATGGCGAAAAACGCCGCGGCGTCTCCTTCACAGGTCTCCAAAAGGAGCATCAGCGGATCCGGAGACAGCTTCCACGCCTCATCAAAGAGACGGCTCTTGAGCAG
>CALFML010000083.1 GCA_937879845.1 uncultured Myxococcales bacterium | reverse complement strand
CGTTGCAAGAGCTGCAGCCGCTGCTTGCGCGCCGCATTCGCGGTCAACCGGAGGCCCTGCGGACGATCGCGGCGCGGCTGCAGGCGGCGCAGGCCGGAACCAACGACCCGCGGGAGCCGCGCGGAGTCTTTCTGCTGGTCGGGCCGAGCGGAACCGGCAAGACCGAGACGGCGCTTGCCGTAGCGGAACAGCTCTTCGGCGGGGAGCAGTTCGCGATCAGCATCAACATGACCGAGTTTCAAGAGAAGCACACAATCTCCCGGCTCATCGGCTCACCGCCGGGATATGTCGGATTCCGCGAAGGGGGCGTGCTAACCGAAGCGGTGCGTCAGCGGCCGTACTCGGTGGTCTTGCTCGATGAAATCGAGAAGGCCGACCTCAACGTCCTGAACTTGTTCCATCAGGTGTTTGACAAAGGAGTACTCGCCGACGGCGAGGGGCGAGCAATCGATTTTCGCAACACGGTCCTGTTTCTCACCAGCAACCTCGCCAGCGATCTGACGATGAAGCTGGCGCAGGAGGCAGCGCAGCCGCTCTCGGCCAGCGAGATAGCGCGCCACATCCGCCCGGTGCTGCAGCAGCACCTCAAGCCAGCGCTGCTCAACCGGATGACGGTGGTCCCGTATTTTCCGCTTAGCCATGAAGTCCTGCGCGACATCGTGCAGATGAAGCTGGCGCAGCTGGCCGAGCGCCTCAACGATCGCTATTCGGTCTCACTGGTTGTGGACGATGATGTCATCGATGTGCTGATCCGCGCTGCCACCGATGATCCGGAAGCCGGTGCCCGCAACGTGAATCACATCATTCGGGAGCACCTGCAGCCGCTGGTTACGGGCTGCATCTTGAACTGCCTGGTGAACGGTCGGCTGCCGCCTGCGCTGCAGGTCCAGCGCGGGACCGACGCCAGATTCCAGGTCTGCGCGAGCTGGGAAACTCCGGCCGCTGCCGCTGCGGTGGCTGACGTCGCTGCTTCTGTCTAACGTGCCAGATTCCGAGGATGACCATGGATATCAAGCTCACGGTTGAGGGAGTGTCTCCCACCACGTTCGAGGTCGTACGCTATGAAGGGCACGAAGAGATCAGCCAGCCGTTCCGCTTCAAGATTCATCTCATGTCGGAAGACAGTCACATCGACGGCTCCGCGCTGCTGGGAAAGGGCGCTACCCTGCACGTTGCGGACATGTCGTCGGAGCGCCAGATTCATGGCGTGATCGGCCGGTTCAGCCAGGAATCGGCCGGCGATCTGACCGGGAAGCTCGGGATCACCGGCAAGAACCAAAGCCGCTATGCGGCTGTCCTGGTGCCCCGCGTTGAGCTTTTGCGCCACACCTTGAACAGCCGCATTTTCCAAGATGTCACCGTCCCAGAAATCGTTCAGAAGGTCTTGGAAAAGGCCGGCCTGCCAAGCTCCGCGCTGGAGCTTGGCGGTCTTACCAAATCCTACGGCAAGCGCAACTACTGCGTGCAGCATCAGGAGAGCGACCTTAATTTCGTCTGCCGGCTTCTGGAGGAAGAAGGAATCTTCTTCTTCTTCCAGCACGGCGATTCGGAAGAAGTCATGGTACTGGTTGACGATCAGAGCGGCGACCGCATCGCCGGCGTCCCCGGTGCCGCCAAGCTGGCCTATCTGGAACACGACCCGGCCAAGACCCTGGTTGTCAAGCAGGACGCGGTCTATAAGCTAAGCTCCGAGGCAAACGTCGGACCCGGGACCCTCATTCTCCAGGACTACCGCTTCAAGCACCCCAATATGGAAATGGGGGTAGAGCAGAGCGATACCGAGTTTGCGCGCCTTGCTTATTACGAGTTTCCCGGCGGATATACTGATCCGAAGCTCGGTGATGCGCTGGCGAATGTCCGCCAGCAGGAGGTGCAGGCGCAGCGGCACCTGTTTTTGGGGGAGACCACCACGCGGATGCTCCTGCCGGGCTATAAGCTGAGCATCTTCGGCAACCTCGGGAGGCCCTCCTACAACCAGGAATACTTGCTGCTCGCGACGACGCATTACGCCTCGCGGGCGGTCAGCGGATCAGAGGCGGCGGGCCAAAACCGCACCGAGTTTGTCGCCATCCCCATGAGCGTGCCGTTCCGGCCGCGGCGCCGGACGAGCCAGCCGCGTGTCAACGGCGTAGAGACCGCCACCGTGGTCGGTCCCGCCAATGAAGAGATCCATGCCGACGAGTTTGGCCGGGTCTTGGTCCGCTTTCACTGGGACCGCGATGGGGAGCAGAACGAGGCCTGGGTGCGAGTCTGCCACCCGTGGGCAGGGGCCGGATTCGGCGCCTTTTTCTTACCGCGGGTCGGCCACGAAGTGGTCGTGCAGTTCCTCCATGGCGACCCCGATCGGCCCATCATCGTCGGCGCGGTCCACAACGGCATCAACAGCGTGCCGTACGCGCTGCCCAAGAATAAGACGCGGACTACGCTGCGCACCAAGACCTCCCCGGGCGGCAAAGGATTCAATGAGCTGCGGTTCGAAGATGCCAAAGGCCACGAGGAGATCTTCCTGCATGCGCAGAAGGATCTCAATGAGAAGGTCCTAAACGACCACACTGCCCATATCGACGGCAGCGAGACCATCAAGGTAGGCGGCTCGCAGAGCACGACGGTGCAACAACATATCAGCGTGAAGACCGTCGAGGGGAACTACAAATTTGAAGCCAGCAAGGGGAAATCGGATCTAACCAGCCAGCTTGACATCCATGTAAAGTCCGTGGCCGGGGGCATCTTTGTCGAGTCGCCCGCCAAGATCGAGCTCAAGGTCGGCAGCAGCACAATCACCATCGAACCGTCGGGCGTAACCATCAAAGCGCCCAAGGTTGATGTCGGCGCGACCGGCACCATCAGCAGCATCGCTGCCGGTGACCACGTCATCAAGGGTTCGATGGTGAAAATCAATTCATGATGGCGAAGGAGGATGGGCATCCGCCTTTTCGGTGCGCGGCTCCGACCCACCGCGGCTTTTCGCGCCGGTCTTTGCCCGGCGCAGGCAACTTCCGCGCTTGGGTTTTTTGGCATCTGAGATTGGCTTGTGCGGTGCTCGTGACGGCGTGGTTGGCGCCGCGGGCAGCGCTGGCGACGAACCTGGTCATGCTGTTTGACAAGAAGTGCCCTCGCTGCGCCCAGTGCGCTTATTACACGGCCTCCAAGCGCAAGCCCGGGGCGGCGACCTTGACCCTGTTCGCGCGGCAGAACGATTCCTTTTTTGCCATCGAGCGCTGGTCGGCTACCTACGGTTCGCGCGAAGGCTCCAAGCAGTGCTGGCGGGACTTTCGCACCCCCGAGGGACTTTATTACACCCAGTACGTAAACGAGCGGCACCGCGAACACCCGCAGTACGGTTTTGTATCGGTCGTGCTCGACTATCCCAATCTGGAAGATCGGACGGAGCCCAATCGCTCGGCGTGCGGCGAAGACTGCGTCCACCTCGGTGCCGCGATCGCGATACATGGCGGATTCTCCGGGCCGACCAACGGCTGCATCCGGCTGCTGGACTCGGATATGCGCTCCAAGATTCACTATCGCTCGGCTCTGCGGCTGGCGGATCTGGTCCGCACGGCTCCTCAGGAACGGCTGCCGGTGATCTCCGTGCCTGTCGCTGCGGCCGGTTGCCAGCCGGAGATCGGTCAGCCGGTCTCAAACGGTTGCGCCGCGATCCTGCGGCAGCTCTTGGACGCTTCGGAGCGGCCGCTGCGCGCTGTGGTCACCCGAGGGCTGGCTAGCGCGGCAGATTATACGGCCGCCGAGCGCGCTCAGCTCGTCCGCGCCGCCCCGGTCGCGGTTGCACCGACCCGTCCGGAAGCGGATCAGCTGTCTCCAGTCAGCGCGCAGCTACTGGCCCGCCAAGGGCGTCTGGCGCCGGTCCCGATTGCTGCGGCCTGGGCGACCTCGGAAGCCCCGGTCTGCGGACCCTCCCGCGATCAGCCTTGCCGCGCCAGTAGCTTGATTGACGGCAACCCTAATACGGCCTGGTGCGAAAACGTGGACGGCGTGGGCGAAGGGGAGTCCGTGCTCCTAGAGCTCAAAGAGCCGCGCAAAGTGGCGCGCGTGGACCTGCGTAACGGCAGCTGGCAGGGCGGGCGGTTTTCCGTCGACTGGGTGCGCAACGGCCGAGTCACTGAGCTGGACGTCGTCACCGACGGATTCCCCGAGCTCTGCCGGCGGCTGGAGGCTGACCCTTCAGAGTGGTCGTGCGCCAGCAGCAGTAGCAGCGGACCGACCAAATACATTCGGCTGCGCATTCACCGCGCGGTCCGGGGTGAGCTGTCCGATCATACCTGCATCTCTGATGTGACTGTCCTTGCTGAGCCGGAAGGAGAATCGCCCTGATCTCACCGCTTACACTCAAGGCCCTGGAAGGGACCAGCTTCCACCTCGGCCACGAAAAGTTCGAGTTTGCTCGGGCCGGAGAGAAACGCCATGCCTGCATTCCCGGCGGGGAAGGGTATGTGTTTCCGGTCTTTTCAGACAAAGGGCGCTTTGTCCTCAAGATTTTGATGTTGCCCAGCCCAGAGCGGCGAATCCGCACCCTCTTTCTAAAGCACCTGGAGCTATTCCGCCTGCTGCCCGTTTTCGCGGCGGCTGAATACCGCTCCGTTGCCGGTCCGCTGCAAGTGGAGCTCTCACCTCCCTATAACCGGATCGAACAGGTCCACGTCGAAGGCTACCTCGCCCCGTTCATAGAAGGGGTGACGTTCGCCGACTTGCTCGCCAATCCGGATTTTCATATGCCCACGCCGCAGCGGGCGCGGCTAGCCGGCGAGCTGTGTGCCGCCGTTTCGGTGCTCGAGGACTCGGCGATCGCTCACACCGATCTGGGGTCGCATAACATCATCATCACCGGAGTCGATACGCCGACGCCGCAGCTGCGGCTCATCGACTTTGACAGCCTCTACCACCAGAGCATTCCGACCGTTGCCGTGGCGTGCGAGGGCGGACGCAAGTTCGGCATGGACGGTTACCGCCACCAGAGCTATCGCGCCATGGATGAAGGCGTCGTCATAACCTCAGACCGCGTCTCTATGGCGGTCCTGGCGTATGAACTGGTGGTTCTGCAGCCGGCGGATGTCTTTATCCTGGGCCGCGATACTCTGCTGGAGCAGACCGATCTGGACACCGGCATCGCGGAGCTGCCCGCAGAGATCGCCGCCCGCTGGCCGGCGGGCTGGGAGCTGGTGCGGCGGGCGGTATGCGCCCCTTCCGCGCACGAGGCACCATCGCCCGACGAGTGGCTGCAGGCCTTGCGGACGAGCGCTCCGGAGTTGGAGGGGTCCTTGTATCCGCCGCTGCGGGTGCTCGTGCGTGATCAGTATGGCGAAATCTTGAACTGCGTCGGCTTGACGCGACAAAGCAATAACTTCGGCGGGGTGCAGGCGGCGCTGACGTTTCTCAACTACGAGCGCTTGGACGTATCCACGGTACGGCTTTATGGCGAGTCGCCGAGCCACTTGTTCTTGCTCCGCGCCGACAGCCGCCAGCCCGAGCGCATCGAACGCGGCGCTTTTTCGATCACCATACGGGCCGGCGATGCGCTACGGGTGCAGCTATTCGATCTGGAGTTTACCTGAGCAGAGAGACAGCGGACAGGATGCCCCAACGGGGTTTATAGGCCATCAAGGAGCTATTCATGGACGGTTATACGAGCCTGCCGGGCGGAGCCAACAAGAGAATCTGCGGTGCCAATCCGATGCATCTGATCCTCATTGCCGATGACAGCGATTCGATGGCCGGAGATAAGTCGCTGCACGTCAGTCAGGGCATCGCCGAGTGGATTGTCCATCTGCAGATGATGACCCGCGGCATCAAGCCGTGGTTCCGCTTCTCCTTCGTCCTGTTCGGAACCACGGCGACCGCGCTGGTGCAGAACCAAGATATTAACAACATCGACGAAAAGAGCATCTTTCTCCGCGGCAGCAGCGGGACGACCAATATGACGCACGCCCTGCAGCTGGCGGCCGAGGTCATTGCCGCCAGCAACCCGCAGCCGGAGCACTGCCGCCCGTTCGTCTTCATTTATACCGACGGCCAGGCCGATGATCCGGAGTCCGCGCATGAGGCCGCCTACAAGCTCAAAAAACTTCCTCTGCCCTGCGGCTCGCCGCATGTCGTGACGTTGGGAATCGTCGATGCCGATCATGAATTCCTGTCTCGACTGGCGACGAGTCCGGAGTTTTACGTACCCTGCGGTGATGCCGAGACGCTGCGTCGTCTGTTGCCGAGCATAGGAACCCCGGGCAAGGTTGCCTCGGCGACCGAAAGCGGTCTGGGGGAGCAGATCCGTCAGGCATCGCAGCAACAGACCGAGCGAAGCCGAAACTCACGATTTGAGCAGAACATTCCCAAGGCTGTACAGAGCATCTGAAAGAAGGAACTCCATGGATCTCCAAGCTGATGCGAACCGGCGCGCCGCTCATGCTTCGCGTCCGCCTTTTGTCGTAGAGAGAAGCGAGCGGTCCGTGCTTATCCTGCGCGACAGCCTGGTCAGTTCGGTCTCGCTGCCGCCCCCTCCGCTGCCGGCTCTTCCGCCGTACGCGGGAGGGGCGGAGCCGACCCAAATCATCGCGTTGGCGGATCTTATAAAACCCGCGGAGCAACCCATTCGGCCCGCGGAGCAGCCGAGTTCGTCGCTTGTCCAGATCTTGCCCGACACGGTCGCCGTCGAGCTTGGCGATCGGACTTTCACTACCAAAGCGACCAGCCCGGCGCTCCAGTACGCCTGTTCTTCGCACGGCGGACCCGAGTGGCTGCAGCGGGAGAAATCCAACGAGGACTTCGCTTTCGCCGTCGAGCTCCGCGACGCCGGCGGGGTGCCCTGGATCTGCGCCGGGGTCGCCGACGGGGTGGGCAACTCGACCTGGTGCGAGCGCGGCGCGATGCATGCCGCCGCGACCTTCATCGATATCATCTCGGAGCTGCTGCAAGAAGGGCACGACCTGTTCAGCCGCATCGAAGACGAGCAGTTCCGGGTGACCCGGTTGGCCCATCGATTCAACCGCATCATGCAGTCGCGCCTGGACCGCGATGAGCAGTGCATCGTCGAGCAGCGACTGCGGCACGGCTCCTGGGATCCGAGCACCTACGAGCAGTACTTTTTTGATCATGCCCAAGCGGCGCAGCATCGCCAAGGCTGGTTCCAGAGCACCTTGCTCGCCACGGCCCTGGGACCGGCGGGAGGTTTTGCGTTGTTTCTGGGGGACGGCTTTGCTCGGGTCGGGCGTCGCGACTCCAGCGGGACCTGGGGGCGCCGTCCGGTAGATACCCAGCCCGCCGATGAGCGCGGCTCCCCGGAGCTCTTGGTCTCGCGCTACTTGACGGATCTGGAGGTTGCTATGGCGGTGCGTCGGATTCCCCCGCAAGGCGCAGTGGAGCTAGAGCTTCTGGTCAGCACGGATGGCGTAAGCAAGACCCCAGACTCGGGCATCGAGCTGGTTGAGCTCGCAAGCGCCCTGGACTGCACCGAGTTTTTGGAATCGTTGGCCAGCCGCCCGCAGGGCTATGTGGAGACGGACAACCTCAGCGTGGCCTTTGCCCGTTATCAGGTCGCGCCATGAACCGGCTCGCCGCAGGAATCGGCGGCTTTGGGTCGCCGGTTGGGTCGCCGGTTGGGCCGCCGTTTGGGTCGCCGTTTGGGTCGATCGATAAGCCAAGCCTGGCTCTTGCGGCGGCGCTTATGTGCTTGGCCCTGCTACTGGGATTGATGTTAAGAGGCCGACAGCGCGTTCGCGCGGTCCAGTTTGACGCGTGGGCTTCGCTCTTGCTTGGCTCTGAGCGCTGCTGGGGAGGTGTGGCTCTGCTCGCGATGCCGTCTAATCCAACCAATCCGACCGAGCAGCGACTTTTGAACGCCGCCACTCCAGCGGACGTGGCGTATTCTCTTGTACAAGATTCCAAGGTCCGCATCCTCGAGTTCTCCGAGTGGACCGCAGTGGCCGAGAAGGAAGTGGCGGCCTGGCTGCGCGAGCGGCTGGCCCGTCTATCCGCGGCCGCCCAAAGTCCAACCTGGCCGCAGGGCAGCTATCTGGCGATCGTCTTTGCCGGACCCGCCGTGCTGCCGCGCCGGCTGAGCGTAGCAAGCCTTGTAGACTACCTGCACACCTGCCATGGCGTTGGCGTCGTGGCTTGCGGCAGCAGCCAGAGCGGCGCTGCGAGTCCCGGTCTTTTTCGTCTGGCCCCCTTGATGCTCTTTTTTCTGAGTCTGCTGGTCCTTGGTATGGCGGCGGGGCCGCAAGTTATTCCCGTGCTGCGGCAAAAAGCGCAGGGTATGCACGCGTTGGTCTCTGGGAACGCGCCGCCTAAACGTGTGAGCCCAGATATGCGCACACCAGATGCCAAAGCCGACGAGGGAACATTCGGTCCCGCGAAACCCGAGGGTCTTCCTGCAAACGATCCGCGGGCGTCCGGACGCCGTGCGGCAAGCGGCACCGCGGCGCCATCAGGTAAGGCGCCTAAGAACAAAGGAACCGACCATCCAGTCGGTGCCGGTGCAGGTCCCGGCAAGACCGGCGGCGCTGTGAAGTCTGACCCAATCAAGCAAGCTGGAAGTAAGGGAGGACCGACAGCCGCGCCATCCGAGGCGGGCAAAGCAGAGAAGCCGAGCAATGCGGTTCGTCCTGGGCCAGCAGGGGAGGGGACCGGCCAGGGGCGCAAGCAAGGCGTCCAAGCAGACAAGGGAGAAAAGTCCGATAAGGGCGACAAGTCCGATAGGGGAGAAAAGTCCTTTAAGGGCGACAAATCCGATAGGGGAGAAAAGTCCGGCAAGGGTGACAAATCCGATAGAGGAGAAAAATCCGTTAAGGGCGACAAGTCCGATAAGGGCGACAAGTCGGACAAGGGCGACTCGTCGGACAAGGGTGATAGGAATGGTAAGAGCGATAAGGCGGCCGATGATGGCTCGCGATACCCTTGAACCAAGAGAAGCGGGGGCAGCACCGGGATGAGGCAGCCATGACCGTTACAGCTAGTGGAGGACCGCCGAGTCCCGGCGGAGATCTGCAGCGCTGGCTCGATTCCCAGCGCGAGCGGACGAACAACGCGCGCCACGCGCTCAAGCGCCGCTTGCTCCAGCTTCAGCAGGTGGATCGACGACAGTGGGGGTCCGAGATCGAACCGCTGACCGCGGCAGGTGCGAGCCCTGCGCCGGAGCTTAAACCACACCCGCAGCCCAGTTCATCGGTCATTGTGGATCTGGGCGTTGTGAATTTCGGCATCAGCGAGAGCGCTTCATTCCCCACGGCAGGGCTTCCCAGCCGGCCCTGGGCGGGAATCGCGGTTCCAGGACTGTACCTGGGCGCCTGGCTCACCGGCGTGGCGGGGACGGCTCTGATCGCCGCGGAGAGGCCGGCGATGACCTGGCTTACCTCCCTTTCGTTCTGGGTCACGGTCCTTGCGGGGATGACCTGGATAGGCCGCGTGTTCGCCAACTTGCCGATCAACCGCCTACCGCGCTGGCGCAACCGCACGATCACCCCGGCGCTGGCAACGGGAGTCCTACTGGTGCCGCTGGTCAATGTCGTGTGGAGTCTTATGCTGGTGCGCTGGCTGACCCAGCTTGTGCGCACCGCGAGCGGTGACGAAAAGACCACTCGGCTGCTCAGTAACGGCATTACGATGTCGCTGTGCCTCAGCATGGGGGTGTGGGTCGCGGTCTTAGGACATGCCTGGGCAGCGCGGATGTGGGAGTTAAATGATCTTGTCCATCGGCGCACTCTGTCGCTGGCGTACGGGTTGATTTGGCTGACGCTGCTGCTGGGGTTTTGTTTTTTCCGGCGCGTAGAGAAATGCTTGGCGTCAAAGAGCCAGTGACATGATGCAGCAGCAGCAGGTAGTCCTATGTCCGCAGTGCAGCAGTCAGAACCCCGCCTTGTTGCGGCGGTGCGCGGCCTGCAGCTCACCTTTGGACAAGTCCAAGCTGCAAGCCGATCGGGCGGCGCTTGTGGTGCCGCCGGCGAACACCGCGGCGCCGATTTCAACCCCAGTGCCCGCTCCGCGACTAGAGCTCGATCGCCTTGCCCCGCCTCCTTGTATCACGATGCCGGACGCCGTACCTTACCGGGTTCCGGTCCGCGCTGCATCGCCGCAGGCGGCAAGTTCCTTGCCCGCGCTCTTGCCGCCGGTTGGCGCGGGTCCCGCAGTGACCCGCGCGTGGCTTGGCTTTATCGCATTGGCTGCGCTAATCGGGATCGGCGGGTTTCTGGGAGCGCTGTTGCGGCATCGCCGCCCGTCAGCCGAGCCGCCCCGGACGCTGCTGTCTGGACCCGCGCTGCAGGCAGCAACCAAAAGCCTGGTCCTCATCGAGCTCGTGCCGCAGGCTGAGCCGCCGTCTGCCGCCGCCCGGAGAACCGGAACTGGAGTGCTTGTCTCCAGCGATGGCCTGCTCCTGACCTCCTACGATCTGTGGGCCGCAAGCTATGCCGATTCCACCCAGTCGCTGCTTGTGACGATTGCGGACGGCTCCGTGCACGCTGTCGCTCGTTGTGCCGCGGCATCCAGTGAGAACGGACTCGCCCTGCTGCAGATCAACACCCGCGCGAGCCTGGCGATGCCTCTGTCGACTCGCTGGCGGCTTAAAACCAGCGAACAGGTCATCCTGATAGGCGCCATGCGGGCTGCCGTCGGCGCCGCTCCAACCTATCCGTACCAAACCGGGACGCTGGTGGGCGAGACGGAGGAGCAGCTGTCCAAGGCGCTGCGTTACCCGCTTTTATTGGAAAAGGACGCGCTTTTCAGCGCCGCGCCCGTCGTCCTTTCAACCGGTGAGCTTTTGGGCATGCTCCAGCTGCCGCAGGGACAAGTCCGCTCCGGATATGTCAGCGCGATGCGCGATCTGATGCCGCTGCTCCGCCAAGCGCGGCAGCCCGATGCTCCTCCCTGCAAATAAGCCCAGCGAAGGTCGCTTGGGAATGCTCAGGCGGTGATTGGCCGCGTAATGCAACTCCATACCGAGGTTTGAAAACCTGATGCACATCCCATCAAGTCAAATAAACCAGATGACAGCGGGCTGGCAGCGGGAGCGGCTCATCGAGTGGTTGGCGCGGCAGTTCCCCGATTACTATTATCGCTGGTCACCGTCGGAGTTAAGCAACTACGTCGAGTCCCGCCGGGTATTAGCGCTGGAGCTAGGGTTTACCCAGCACCACCATTTGCGGTGCCTGATTGGCTACGAGCTAGGCTGCGGCGTGAAGCTTTGGGACCAAGGCGGCGTGTCCGAGCAATCGGCGGTGCGGACCATCCTGAGGCAACGCGATTTGGACCCGGAGAAGCGCATCGCGGCAGTGGAACAACTCCTATATGGAGAACCAGACGATGGACCCGAAGCTTAATCAGCAGGCTATCGCCGAGGGGAATGCGCGGATCACTGCCCTCGACGCGATAATCGCCGATCCCAGCGCGTCGCCAGCGGCCAAGCGCGATGCCACCGCCGCCCGGAAGGGGTTGCAGCAAGAGGTGAGCCTCCGCCGCAAAGTGGAGGGTGCCAAGACCCCCGCGGCGAAGAAGAAGGCTGAGCAGTCCCTCGCCGCCTTTCGCGCCAAGAACTGCCCCACTGCCGAAGATGGGCGCACCATCGCGAAGTGTCGACCCACGCTGCTTTTCGTTCATCTGCACATGCGATTCCTCCTTCCGCCGGCCCTTCTTTGCGACATGCGCGATGTCAGTAAATATCCGCGCCGTGCTGCGAACGTGTCGGAAGCTACGTTCAAAAGCCGATTCAGTTTCGCGGGCCAAACGATTCCGGCCAAGAAGCGGTGGTCTGGCGATCACCCGGTGGTGGGCGCAACGGTAACTCTCGACGGAAAAGAGGCGAGCACCGATAAGCTGGGAATCGCCCGCTTCGAGAACGTCGGCGCCGGCACGTACACATTGAAGATCGAGCCTCCTGCGAATCAGTCAACGACCCTGCCTGCCGGACCAGAGCTGCCGGTGGCCACCGGCTACAAGTACGAAGACGCGCCGATGTATCTGTATCGGCCGTTCCAGGTGACCGTTACCGTTGATGATCAAGGGCGCTGGAGGCAGCAACCGGAGGCCGCCGTCGCTCTTTCATATCGAGGCACGAGCGCGGCCTACGCTTCCGTGGCGGGCAGCACCGCGATGGATCTGTACCTCGACTGGAAGCCCGATTGGTTGAAAATTCCGAACCGCCACGTCCAAGAGGGCCGCACCAATCAGGCGGTGGTCATGCATCAGACGGCAACCACCGGGCATGAGCAGATAGGAAGTCCGATTGATACCTTCCATGGCGGAGAGGGAACGGCCGCGCACTATCTCGTCGACCTCGACGGCCATGTGGTCAAGCTCGTCCACGAATCCGAGGTCACTGCTCATGCTGCTGCCAGCCACTGGCACGAACTCGACGGACTGAACAACAGTGGCATCGGTATCGAAACAGTCCACACGGATGACGTACTCGGACAAGCGACCTTCTACCGCGAGTTTCCCGACGAGCAGTACGAAGGAATCAACCGCTTGGTGACCAGCCTGCGAGATACGTTCAAAATCACCAAGCGCTATGTGTGCGGGCACAACGACTGCCGCGATGGTGCACGTGTCTGTCCCGGTGACATGTTCGATTGGAAAAAGCTTGAGGACGCCGGCAACGCACTGAGCGTCCATGACGGCGGCAGCTTCGAAGGCGATCGGGTCGTCGAGCCTGACAATGAAACCGATGCCGATGAGACGGTTCCTATGGCGCAGCGGCTCTATGAGATCGGATACACAGAAAAGACAGTGCGCACGGCGCTGTCACGCTTCCTGGTCCGCGCTTGGTCGGGATCGCGCTTCGACGCGCGACCTACGGGGACGGGAATCGAGCCGGTGCCGCCGCCGCCAGAACCTCCTGCGCCGGCGGTGCGTGGCAAGCCGCACGCCAAGCCCCACGGCCGGCCGCGCACCGTATGGCGGGTGACCCAGCGGGTGGCCGATGCGCTGGAGCAGATGTTTTGCGACCTCTGACAGAGAATATGGGCGCCGCGACAAACGGTGCGACATATGGCGAAGTCAGAATGAAATACTAATATGATGGCCAACATGTCGCGGATAGGCTTGTGGCTGTTTGGGCTGATACTTTTGTTTCCGCAGTCGCGGCTGAGCGCGAAAGAAAAGCCACTGCCGCAAAGCTGGCACATTAATTTGGCGCCAGTCGTTGAGACATTCGCCGCGCCCCTGGCTGACGCATCCCCGCCGCAACGCAACCTTCTGACTGCCCTGCAAGCGGAAGTTCGCGAGGCGGAGCTGGCGCTGGGTTATCTGGAGCTCTGGACGCAGCTGAAGCAGCGGGAGCAGGTTCAGTTAACGCGAGAGCAGACCGAATGGCTAGCCATGCGCGCGGCACCGAGCCCGCAGGTTGGCGGGGACGCGGACGCCTCAGATCCGACGTCTGCCAACTTGGCGAAGATCAGATGGACTGAGAAGCGCACTGCGGCGCTGCGCAAGCGCTTGCACACACTGCGTACTCTACCGGAAGTTGTAGCGTTCCCGCCTATATCTTCGCCTATTCCGCCCCTGTGGCGCCTCGATCTGCAGGGGGCTTTCGATTGGTTGGAGCAGGATTCGCAA
This sequence comes from uncultured Myxococcales bacterium, assembly GCA_937879845.1. Lineage (GTDB taxonomy): Bacteria > Myxococcota_A > Polyangia > Palsa-1104 > JAEUJZ01 > CALFML01. The sequence goes on along the minus strand of CALFML010000083.1, from coordinate 436 downwards.
GACGGTCCGATTACCGCAATTGTTCACAATCACCGTTGCCAGGTCGCAATCTGCGATGCGGAGCTCGCAATCGTCTATTTGGAGCTATGGATACACGCGGGCAAAAAAGAGCGCCAAGGGCTCAGGATGGAGCAGACGGCCTGGCTTGACACCCGGGTAAGAAAAATGCGGGCCGCCGCAGCCGGACGAGCCGATGAGCCGCTCGCAATGTTGAAAACGTATCGTGTTTCCGTCCTGATGAGTCAGGAGCGCATCGTTGAGTTGCGGCGGCGCGCAGCCAGCGCCATCAGTCTGGTCGCAAATCCTGGCTGTTCGCAGGAGGGCTATCGCAAATCGCTCGCGCTCGACTAGCAGCCTGTTTCAAAAGCTACTACGCGACCCGATCACAGGACCTGCCGTGCTACGGCCCCGAGGCCGCTCCGCGCGCCAGGCCCTG
>CALFML010000082.1 GCA_937879845.1 uncultured Myxococcales bacterium | reverse complement strand
AGCCGCGGCTCCCGCAGGTTCGGCATCGGCGGCGGCGTCAGCCGCGGCTCCCGCAAGTTCGCCATCGGCGGCGGCGTCCGCCGCGGCTCCCGCAAGTTCGCCATCGGCGGCGGCGTCAGCCGCGGCTCCCGCAGGTTCGGCATCGGCGGCGGCGTCAGCCGCGGCTCCCGCAGGTTCGGCATCGGCGGGGTCAGCCGCGGCTCCCGCAGGCTCGGCATCGGCGGCGGGGTCGGCCGCGGCTCCCGCAGGTTCGGCATCGGCGGCGGGGTCGGCCGCCCGACCGGAGGAAACGGCGGCGGCAGCGGGGTCAGCGACTCATCGGACGAGCCCGCGTCGGTGGTGCGGTGCAGGGAGCGCTGCTCGGCGGGCCGCGGCAGGTGGCCGGGCACCAGGGTGATCAGCAAGTCTTCCGGCAGCGTGAGCGTCCCCGAGTCTCCTATCGGCGCCGGCGTCTTGACCACCGCCCGCGGCAGGGCGACCGGCGTCGGACGCCCCAAACTCGCGAGCACGGCGGCGCGCCCGCCAACAAGCGGCGGCGGCGTCAACCGCGGCAGCGGCGGCGGCGTCAACCGCGGCAGCGGTGGCGGGGTGAGCCTTGGCGACGGCGTCAGCAGCGGAACGGCCAGCGGCGTCGGCACCGCCGCCCGCGGCTCCCCGGAGACCGGTCGTCCCGCCGGCGTAAGCAGCCGCGCGGCATAGAGCTTGGCCACCATCCCAAGCCGCGCCAGCGCATCGTGCGGCGGCGGCGCCTCTTCGTCTAAAAGATCGAGGACGTCAAATACCGAGCGCCGGCCGTCAAACAGCCGCAGCATGTCGCGCAGCTCGGCCGGCAGCGCCTCGGGACGCAGCGCTCCGGCGGTCCCGTAAAGCGGCGTGAGCGGCGCGGTCAGCGGCGGCAGCGCAGCGCACTGGCGGTTCCATTCCTCCAGGTAGCGCATCGCTTCCATGAGCAGTCCGGGGGCGCCGATCTCGATGCGCGGGGCGCGGACTACGGTCAGCAGCTCGACCCGATACTCGCCGCCCGGAAATGTCAGGATGCGGTAAAGGGCCTCGGTGCCGGAGAGCCGGCCGAGCTCGGCATCGACCACCACGCCGTCGGCAAAATAGATCGCCGCGCGCTGGCCGCGTCCGCTCACGCAGTAGGCGATGCCGGACTTGCGCCCAAGCTCCATGGTCTGCAGCAGGTCGAGCAGCGCCGTACCCGACAGCACGCCGGCGAAGCGCGCCCGGCCGCTTGAGGTCTGCCCCGGCCCGCGCTCGCCGCGCTGCGCTTGTTTCTCCAGCAGCAGCTCCACCCGGCTCAGCGCCTCTTTCAGGAACAGCGGCCGGGTGAGAAAGTCCGTCACCCCGAGCTGCACCGCCCGCAGCTTCTCCGCCGGGTTATCCCCGTCGAGGATCAGGATGAACGGCAGGTACGCCCACTCCGGCCGCTGCTGCAGGCGCCCGTACAAGGCAAAGCCGTCCACCTCGCCGATGGCGGTATCGGCCAGGACCAGGTCCGGAATTTCGACCTCGAGCTGGCCCAGCGCATCGACCCCGCTGGTCGCCGTCGTCACGCGGTAGCCGACCTGCTTGCAGCTCACCTCAAGGAGCCGCAGCGAACGAGTGTCTCCATCGACGATTAGGACTTTGTTCTGCACGGATCCGTCTCCGCCGAGCCGCGTCAGGGCGACTGCCTGGCGCGCTGAGGGTAAAAAGTTCTTCGAACTGCGCTGAGTTATAGCGCTCGTGAGCGGACCGGCAGTGTACACCGCTTCCGCCGCCGCGCCGAATTTGCCGCCGCCGCCTGCCGCCGTCGCTTATGGGCCGACCTGCGGCAGCGGCAATCGGCGCGCTCAAGGGACGCTAGGGGTTGCTCGTGCCGACGCGGCCGTAGCGGTCTTCCAGGCGCACGACGTCGAGGAGCTCGGGGGTGCTGACCTCCACGACCTCGGTGTCCTCAAGGGCGATCATGCGGTGGCGCATGCCGGGCGGGATGTGGAACGGCACCCGCGGCCCGAGATCGGTGGCCTGCGGCTTCTGGTCCACGGCGAAGTGCTCGAAGCGCAGGTGGCCGGTGAGGACCATGATGGTCTCGTCCTTGACCTTGTGGTACTGGAGCGACAGCTGCTCGCCCTTGCGGATATGGAGGATTTTGCCGACGTAAACCGGGGTCTCGGCCCAGATGAACTCGTGGCCCCAGGGTTTCTTGACGATACGCATAGCGTCTTTTCTCGCCTTGTCACCTACAAGTCAACGGCCAGTGTGATGCGCGCCCCATACCTGCCTGGCGGCCGCCCGCCGGCCGCGCGCCGCCGGTCTACGGCGAATCTTTTTCGCCACCTAGCCCGCCAAAACGCCGCCGATTTGCTTGTCCAGCGACGAGGCCGTGGGAGCGCTGCTAGGCATCCGGGGGAGCGTGATAGCATGTCCTTTACTACATTGACGATGCTGTGGCTGGGCGCAATGCGGACGGTCGGGACCCCGCAGGAGCAGGGCTGACCGTGGCCAAGGAACCGGAAAAGCGGTGCTTCGCCTGTCCGGCGAGCTACCCGGCGGCGTACTCGTCGTGTCCCAAGTGCCAGCTGCCGCTGGTCTTCGCCGACATCGGCAAGGTCTGGCACGTCGAGGGGCTCATCGGCCGCGGCGGCATGGGGGCGGTGTTTCTCGCCCACCATGTGGAGGACCGCAAAAAGCGCGCCGCGGTCAAGGTCCTGGTCCCGATCGCCGGGGAGATGAAGGCCGACCGCGCCGACCGCATCGCCCGCTTCCAGCGCGAGGCGGAGGCGATGGGGCGGCTTGTCCACAACAACATCGTCCAGCTCTACGACTTCTCGCGTGAGCGCGACGGGTCGCTCTACCTGGCGATGGAGTTTCTCGAAGGACCGACGCTGAGCAAGATCCTCAAAGAGCGCGGCTCGCTGCCCGAGTCCGAGGCCGTGGAGCTCATGTTCCCGGTGCTGTCGGCCGTCGGCGCCGCGCACAAGGTCGGGGTCATCCACCGCGACCTCAAGCCGGAGAACATCGTCCTTGCCAAGAACCTGGACGGGAAAAAAGAAGGTCAGCGGGTCAAGGTCGTGGACTTCGGCGTGGCGCGGCTCAAGGGCGACTCGATGACCGAGGCCGGACAGGCGCTGGGCACCCCGGTGTACATGGCGCCGGAGCAGGCCCAGGGCGGCGACATCGACGAGCGGGTGGATGTCTACGGCGCCGCCACGGTGCTCTATGAGCTGATCACCGGACGCCCGCCGTTTATCGCCCCGGATCTGCCCAACGCCAACCTTGTGGTCCTGGCCAAGATCCTGACCACCGAGCCGCCGCCGCTGCGCGACAGCTGCCCGG
>CALFML010000081.1 GCA_937879845.1 uncultured Myxococcales bacterium | reverse complement strand
TTCCGATCTTCATTTACAAAAACCCCGCGCGCTCCGAGAACGGCCAGCAGCGCCTCGGCCTTGCCCTCGCGTCGCAGGTCGGCCTGAAACTGTTCGAATTCCTGACGTAGCTGCGTCATGTGGTTTTTCTCCGCGTCGGAGGATTCTATCTTGCTCTCGGTGTACTTTACCAAGAAATAGACCATTTCGTTCAGGATCTCAACCAGCGGCTGCCGGGCCGGGTCGGCTGCCGGCAGGGCGGCGATCTCCTGCATCGCCTCCTGCCGCATCTCCGCGGACCCCATCAGCCGCAGCAGCCTCGTCTCCGCAGTCTTGGGCAGCTCCGACAGGACGACGATTCGCTGCTCCAGTAGCTCTACGCTGCGGTAAAAGCCCGTCGGCCGCTCGCTCATCGGCGCCGCGGCCAAGGCAGCGAGCCCGCTCACCGGCAAGCCAGGCGAGATGATCCACTGCGGCGGAATCGGCAACGCCGAGTCTCCGGCCGCTTTGCTCAGCTGATGGTGCAGGTTGAGCTGCTTACGCGCCAGGCCGCGCAGCTCGGGCACGGTAGGTGTCTTGGAGCTCGGCTCTATCGTGCAGGTGCTCGCCGTCATTTCCCACAACACGCCCAGGTGCGGCACTTGCTCTTTTGCGGGTCGCATGGGTCGCGGCTGGCAGAACACATCACTGTACTGCGTATCGTGCGGAGCCACCGGCTTTTGCAGCTCGACCGCATCGACTGGATCGAGCGCTTCTTGCAGCAGCTTTTTGGTGAAAACATCTTCGACCATACGCATGGGCGGGGAAGGTTGCGGGATTCGTCCGACGTGTCAAGTGCGAGCTCGCGAGCTTCCCCTTTGAGATCCCCTGATGGCAGCTAATCCGCCCTCCCCTGCACTGGTCATGTCTGATCTTTATTTCAAACATGCCTACTTATTTAGCTGACGAAGATGAGAGGGCGCGTGCGGGCCAAGACCGCGCCAGGATGAGCGGCGCCGGGTCCAAACTGGAGCGGCCCCGGAATCAAAAGTGAGCGCCCTTATGCGTCAGTCGATTCAGAGCATCGGCGCACCCCGACGTTACAGCGTAAGCCTACGAAGCTGCGCCGCTCCCAGGGTCGATTCCGACCCACGCGAGCGCGTACAGAATCGACCGCTGGCCGCAGCCCAGCCCAAAGATCAATCAATGGGAAGCGTCAGGAGTTACCGAGAGAGCACTACTCCATATCCCGACCGAAAGGCGCGCGGTGCAAGCACATCACGGAGATCGGGACATGCGCGCCTGTCGTCGGGGGTGCTCATGGCATTCAAGAGGTAACGAGTTCGACCCTCGTCAGATCCACTCAAAACCCCGTCGGTGACAGACCACCTGGCGATTTTATTAGCCCTGTTTTTGTCCCTGAACAACGATTGAACAACGATTCGCGGGTCATGACGCCTTGTCCCGAGCCGGTAGCGGGCCCGGTAAGGCGATCACCTGCGGCATCGCGAAGGTTTCCACTGTTCCCGGCGCCGTGTAGCTCTGCAGCGTGGTGGTGGGTGACTCGCTGCCTAGCTTTGTGGCCACCTGGGCCAGGGGGATGCCGTATAGCAAGCCCAGGGTGGTTAAAATTCGATTCGCGCAGGCTGTGGGCGCAGGCTTCTGGCACCTTGGCCATCGGACGGGGACCTCGGCGATGCGGAGGTCGCGCTGGACGGCCATGCGTTGAAACGATGCTATCCTTAGGGCATGGCGTCGAAGAGGGCGGTCGCGGTCGTGGCTCTCGGGCTGTGCGTGCAGGTGCGCGCCAAGGGTGAGCCCGCGTTCCCCGTGAAGCTGCCCGCGGCCTCCGCGGTGTCGGCATCGGCCGCCGGTTCGCCTCCGACCGGCGCGGCCGTCGCGCTCGCGCCGCAGCGGTTCGAGCGCGCGAAACTCGCGTTCGATGGGCTCGCTGACGTGACGCCGGATCTGACGTCCTGGGATGTCGGTGGGGTCTTCTTCCAGGGCCGCAGGCTCGCGACGAACGACGAGATCATGAGGCTCCAGGTACGCGCCCACGGCGATGAGACTCTCGGCGACTTCGCGCGCGACCACCAAGGCTACACGGTCGTGAAGCAGAACCCGATCCAGATCTGCGGTCGCCGTGCGGAAATGATCCTCGCCACGCGCGCCGAGCAGCACATCGCGTGCGTGATCGTCAAGGGCGGCAACAATCACCCGGCGTACATTCCGCCCACTGAGATCGTCGCCGTGGGGTTCCAGCACGCGCAGCTGCGCATCGTGATGACGCTTGAGATCAGCGCCGCCAACCCGGCTTCCTACAAAGACCTCAGGAACAAGATCCTCGGGTCGATCCGTTGCTTCTGACTCGCTTGCATGCGCTTTCGCAGAGCGGGATCTCGCCGCGCTCGGGCGCTCCCCGACCTGTCCCCGCTGGAGTTTTCTCGTCGGCGTTTTGCCGGATTCGACAAGCGGAGTCTATCCTCGGCGAGACCCCTCGGCTTGGCGATGCCGCTCCGCGCGCACCCGGCGACCGTGCGATTTTTATCGCGGCAAAAGACAAGCCAGGTTTACCCTGACGTCTTAAGGAGATTCTTCGCGCTCGGATGGCCGCCCTGCGCGGCGCGCTCCAGCAAGTACTTGGCCTTGGTCGGGTTCTTTTGCACCCCGCGAATTCCGAACCAATAGGCTTGCCCGAGGGCGAATTGCGCGTTCGTGTCGCCGAGGTCAGCCGCCTTCTGGAACCACGCAACGGCTTGCCTGAAGTCGACTCGCAGACCGCAGCGGCCGGTGTCATAGCAGGTGCCAAGCTCGAACTGCGCGGCCGCGTGCCCCTGCATTGCCGCCTTGGTGAACCATTTGCCGGCCTGCTTTTCCCATTCTACGACCGGCGGCGCATCACAGAAGCCCTGGCCGTACGCTTTGCCCAGCTGGTACTGCGCATTGGCATCACCCGCTTCGGCCCTGGGGAGCCAGTTCGCGATCTGCCGCTCTACGGTCTGTTTGGACGGCGCCGTTTCTTCATCAGCCATCGCGGCATTGGCTCCGCTCCAAAGCAACCACGCCATCACCACGGAAGCGGTCTTTTGCAGCATGCAAGGGCTCCAGACAGAGGCGGCACATCCTCCTATCATACCACCTCGTCCCGGAGATTTTAATACCTGGCCGATTGCGCGGCCTTATCCAACCTGGTGCGGCTCGCTTGCGCAAACGCTCCATCGCGAAGCTGCCGACGTGCGAGAGCGCGTCCATGTCGCCCCAAGCCACATCGATGCGCAGCGTGACCGAGTGCGGCCTTGTCTCCGAGCTCATGACGCTGTTTAACGCGAAGGCTGACTGGAGAGCAAGCGCGCCGTAAGCGCCGCCGCGGTGTGCCGGGGGTCGCGCCCGGCCTAGGGTTTCTCCGAGGGTGGGAAGCTTGCCGAAACTCGCTGCGATACTTACTATGATCGCATGTTGAGTTCGTTCGAACCGATACGCGAGAGGCTAACGCAGATTCTTCTCCTTACGCCCGAGGAGAATATGTATGCCGACGTGCTCGACCTTTTGCTCGGAGTCTTCGAGAGCGAGTTTGGTTACTTCGGATACATCAACCAGGCCGGCGATCTGGTCTGTCCGTCGATGACGCGCCACATCTTTCCGGCCTGTCAGGTGCCCGACAAAGATATCGTCTTCCGCCGCGAGATCTGGGGCGGACTCTGGGGCCGCATCCTGCGCGAGCGCCGGTCGCTGATCAAAAACTTGACGCACGGCGTGCCCGAGGGGCATCTACCCATCCACCGCTCCTTCGGCTGCCCGATCCTCTATCGCAACGAGCTCATCGGACAGTTTCACTTTGCCAACCGTCTGCGCGATTACGAACCGTCCGATGTCGCGCTGCTCGAGCAGATTTGCGACTTCGTCGCGCCGGTCTTAAATGCGCGCCTGCGCCATGATGAAGAGGAGCGCGCGCGGCGCAAAGCCGAGGAGGAGTTTCGGCTCGCCCACGAGCAGCTCGTCGAGAAGGTCGAGGAGCTCGAGCGTCTGAACCAGGCGCTCATCGATCGCGAGGAGCGGATGATCGAGCTGAAAGCCGAGATCGCGCGCCTCAGGAAGTCGTGATGCAGCTCGCAGCGCTCGATCACCAAAGCGCCATGAAGCTCGGAAGCGAGCTTCGGCGGCGATGCGAGAGCGCCCTGTCGACCCGCGAGGTGGCGGAGGCGCTCATCGACGACGTAAATGGTCTCGAAGACGGCGGCCGGCGGGCGTGTGTGCTCGTGCGGGCGTTCGTGACGCGCAAGCTCGGCGATCTGGCTCCGGAGCTGCAAGCCGCGGCCTGCTCCGCGGCAGCCTCGGCGAGCCCGGACTCACCGTGCCTGCAGCTGGTTGCCACGCGCGGGATCTTGCCACCGTGGAATTCCGTCCAGCAGTCGCACCAGCATCGCGTCCTCCTGCTTTCGCCGGGCACCACACCGATGATCGCAGAGCTCGCGCGGCAGCTCGGTCTCGGCGGCGCGGAGCCGCTGCATGAGGGGATCTTCTACATCGCGGATGCCGCGACGAGCTCCGCCGCTGCGGAGAAAGAGTTCGTGGCGGCGCACGCGGTGCGCTCCATCCTCGGCTTCGGGACGACGGTGTGGCCGGGCGAGTCGCTTGTCGTCATCGCGTTCACGCGGCTGCTGGTCGAGCGAGCAACGGCCTGCTGCTTCGCGACGCTCGCCCGGTATGCCAAGCTCGCCTTCTTGCAGACGCCCGAGGCGCGCGCGGCCCTCGGCGAGCTGGGTCAGTGCCAGGCCCGCGCCCACGCGCTCGATGACCTCGTCCGCGCGCAGGAGTGCCAGTTCCATGAGCTCACGCTCGATTCGAGCCGCCGCCTCGAAGCGGTACGCGCCGAAGCGCAGCGGGCGGTCGACGCCGGAGTCAAGCAGTTTGACGCCCACAACCTCAACCTGCGCCGGACGCAGCGCGCGATGCTCAACGTCATCGAAGACCTTCGCGAAGCGCGCACGGAGCTCGCGCAGAAGGTCGCCGAGCGTACGCGCGAGCTCGCGGAGACCAACACCGAGCTCGCGGCGCGGAACCGCGATCTGGAGGAGTTTGTCTACATCGCCTCGCACGATCTGCAGGAGCCGCTGCGCACCGTCGCCGGCTACATCCAGATGCTCGAGCGCCGCTACGGCTCGCGGCTCGGCGAAGAGGCCGATGAGTTCATCCGCTTCGCGATCGCAGGCGCGCAGCGCATGCAGGCCCTCATCGAGAGCTTGCTGCTCTACTCCCGCGTCGCCAAGAAGGAGCGTGTCTTCGAGCCCGTCGAGCTCGACGAAGTGCTCGACATCGCGCTGCGGAACCTCGCCGTGCGGGTGGAAGAGACCGGCGCGGCGATTGAGCGCGCACCGCTGCCCCGCGTCCAGGCGGACCGGATGCAGATGATCCAGCTGTTCCAGAACCTGCTGTCAAACGCGCTCAAGTTCGCCGGGGAAAAGCCGCCGCGCATCCACGTCACCAGCCGGTGCGAAGGCGGCGCCTGCAGCGTCAGCGTTCGCGATGAAGGCCTGGGCTTCAATCCCAAGTATGCCGAGCGCATCTTCCAAGTCTTTCGCCGGCTGCGCCGCGACACTCCCGGCACCGGGATCGGGCTGTCGATCTGCAAAAAGATCATGGAGCGTCATCGCGGCCGCATCGAGGCTCACTCGGCGCCCGGCGCAGGCGCGACCTTCACGGTTCACTTTGCCGAAAACCCCACGCTTCGAGGCGCCTCATGATCGAAATCCTCCTTGTCGATGACTCGCACGCGGACGTCCGCCTGACCATAGAAGCGCTGAAAGAGGCGAAGGTTCGCAACCAGATCCACGTCGCCTACGACGGCGAGTCAGCGATGGAGTTCCTGCGCCAGCCGGGACAGCGCCGGCCGGATCTCATCCTGCTCGATCTCAACCTGCCGGGCATGGATGGGCGCGAGGTGCTCGCCGAGATCAAGAGCGACCCGGAGCTCTCGATCATCCCCATCGTGATCCTGACGACTTCTCACGCGGAAGAGGACATCCTGCGCACCTATCGTCTGCACGCCAACTGTTACATCACCAAGCCGGTGGACCTCGGGCAGTTTATTCGCGTCGTGCAGTCGATCAAAGATTTCTGGTTTTCGGTGGTGCGCCTGGCTCCCAATGGGAAGATCGCATGAACGCGACAAGGGTGCTCCTCGTCGAGGACGAGCTGAGCTATGCACGGCTGCTGCGCACGATTCTCGCAGAGATCGAGGGCGCGGCGCATCAGGTGACGTGGGCGGCGACGCTCGCCGGGGCGTGCGCGCACCTCAACCGAGAGGGTTTCGACGTCATCCTGCTCGACCTCGCGCTGCCTGATGCCGATGGCACCGAAACGCTCCTGGGGATCACCGCGGCCGCGCCAGCGACGCCGATCGTGGTCCTGAGCGCGCTTAACGATCTCGATATCGCCCTTGAGAGCATGCGCATGGGGGCGCAGGAATATCTGGTCAAGGGGCAGTCTGAGCACCACCTGCTGCCGCGCGCCATCCGCTACGCGATCGAGCGCAAGCGCCTCCAAGATATCGCCGCCTCCGCCCGCGCCGAAGCCGAGCGCGCCAACGCGGTGAAGGACCAGTTCCTGGCGATGCTCGGCCACGAGCTCCGCAACCCGCTGGCGCCGATCGTCACCGGGCTGGCGCTCATGCGGCAGCGCAAGCGCCCGGAGATCGAGCCCGAGCTCGTCATCGTCGAGCGCCAGGTGCAGCGCGTCGTGCGCCTGGTCGATGATCTGCTCGATATCTCGCGGATTACGCGCGGGAAGATGGAGCTCGACTGCGCGGAGCTCGACATCGCGGATGTCATCGCCGATGGGATCGAGACGGCGAGCCCGCTCATCGAGGGCAGGCGCCATAAGCTGACCATCGATGTGACGCGGGGGACGCGGTTTGTCTACGGCGATCGCCTGCGCTTGGCGCAGGTCGTGGCGAACCTCCTTACCAACGCCGCGAAGTACACCGATGCCGGCGGTCGGATCGCCGTCTCGGCGGGCGCCGACGGCGACTGGGTCGAGCTGCACGTCCGCGACAACGGCATGGGGATGCCGGCGGAGCTCCTCTCACGTGTCTTCGAGCTGTTCGAGCAGGGAGCCCGCACGCTCGATCGATCGGCCGGAGGGCTCGGGCTCGGGCTGGCGATCACCAAGAACATCGTGACGCTCCACGGCGGTTCGGTGAGCGCGGCGAGCGAGGGTCCGGGCCTGGGCAGCGAGTTCGTCGTGCGTCTGCCGCAGCGGACCCCGCAGGCGCCTAGCAGAGACCCCCCCACGGCCCAGCCGCTCGCTCTCCAGCCGTCGCTCCGCGTGCTCATAGTCGATGACAACCCGGACGTCGCCGAGATGCTGGACCGGGCGGTGTGCAGCCTGGGACATACGACCTGCATGGCGAGCGACGGCCCGAGCGCCCTCGCCGCTGCCGAGGCGTTCCGACCCGAGGTCGCGCTCATCGACATCGGTCTGCCCGTGATGGACGGCTATGGAGTCGCGCGCCGCATACGGGCCGCGCTCGGCAAAGAGTCGCCCGTTCTCATCGCGGTTACCGGTTATGGCCAGCCGTCCGACCTCGCCCGCTCCCGCGAGGCGGGATTCGATCATCACCTGATAAAGCCCATCGAGCTCCCCCATTTCGAGCAAATCTTCGCCTCGGTACCGCGACCGCCTAAGCCTGCTCCCTAAACCATCTAGGGTGGGGAAAGTCCATCTTGACCGAAAGTTTACTACGCGCCGATAATCGATGCGGCGAAATGGGATAAGGCCATCCCGAGGAAGAGTGAGGTTGACTCTTGATCTCTGATTCAATCAAGTACGGAACCGTCACGCTCGCAGTTCCATCTGCGCGTCTTCTATATGCGGCGGTGCGCTCCACGCTGCGGGCGTCCGGTGCCGTGATTCTTTTTTCGAGCCTGATCGGGGGTGCGCATGCGACGCCGCCGCCGCCTCCGGAGCAGCCGCGGCTGCGTACGGCGCAGATGCACGCGACGGTGAAGTTGATACAGGCCAAAAACGGCACGGTCGAGAGCGTCACCCCCGTGTGCGACACGGGCGGTACGATCCCGGTCTACGCCGGCTCTGGCGACGCCGCTTCCGGGCACCAGGGCGCGATCCCAGGGTGCGCGCTGACCTGGAAGGGAAGGAAGCTGGACGTGGCGCTTTCAGGCGCGCTCGCGGTCTCCGCCCAGCCCAGCGCCTGGGCATCCGCCAGCGTCAGCGTGACGCCGCCGGATGCCAAGCCTGGCTGCTCCATATGCGGACCGCAACCGCTGGCCGATTCGCGAGCCGGTGTGAAGGTGAGCGGCACGCCAAAGAGCATAACCTTCGAGCTGGCGCCAAATCCGGTGTCCATCCTACGTTCGAGTCCTGCCGTGTGGTTCGAAGCCACAGTCACCATCATCGACTCAAAATAACCTCGCCCGCGCCAAAGGCGGGGAAACCGCCGCGCCAGTTCATGCCCGTCGAGATTGTTGCGTCGAACCGCCGTTGAGCGCCGCGGCAAAGTAATGATAAGATAAGGGGATCTTCAAGTCACGCTGCGTGAAACACGCCTCCCTGCGTAGAGGTTGTTCGCGTCCACCGCAAAGGATCCTCGATGCCCCCGCGCCTGTTAGGAGTCGCCTTGCTGCTCATGGGCTCCGGCGCCTGCGCGCTCGGCTATCAGACCGCTTGGCTCCGCGAGATGCGATTGATCTTTGGCGCCTCCACCCCTGCCTCCGCAGCGGTCCTCGCTATTTTCATGGGCGGTCTTGGAGTCGGGAGCTTGCTCCTGGGACGCCGGGCCGAGCGGCACGCCCAGCCCCTCCAGCTTTATGCCCGGTTGGAGCTCTTCATCGCCGGCTCGGCGGCGCTCACGCCGGGGCTCTTGCGGCTGGCGCGGTCAATCTATATCGCGCTCGGCGGCTCGCTGCGGCTCGGGGCGGGGCTTGGCACAATCGTCCGCCTGCTGCTCGCTGCGCTGGTCCTGTCGGCGCCCACGTTGCTGATGGGAGCAACGCTGCCCGCGGCGGCTCGGGCGGAGATCGGAAGAGCGTCGTGTTGGGAAAGAGTGTCTTCGCCTGTGTAGATCTCGGTGGTCGC
>CALFML010000080.1 GCA_937879845.1 uncultured Myxococcales bacterium | reverse complement strand
TCGGCGCCGGGCTCACCGGCTTTGGCGCATCGGCGCTTTTCATCGACGGCAGCTGCCTGAGCGCGCCCGTGGCCCCGAGCCTTGCTTGCGAGCGGCGATACGACACCCAGGCGGCCGGCATCGGCCTTGTGGTACCCGGCGCCTTGCTCTTGGGCGCCGGGATCACCCTGCTGGCCGTCCCCGGACCGCTGCGCCCGGTCGAGATCGCGACTCCGACCGCCGGCGCGGAGGCGGGAACCGCCCTGGGACTGGGCGTGCGCGGACGCTTCTAACCGGCAAACGACAAGGGGGAGACGATGCGCGGCAGAGTAGGCATGGCGCGGCTAGGGATCCTGAAGCTCTTTTTGACCGCGGGCTGCGAGGCGCTGTGGGGCGGCCTCTCGGTTCCCGCGGCGGAGAACTGCGTGACCAGCGGCAACCCCTGCCAAACGGGTCAGATCTGCAACCAGATCACAAAGCTGTGCCAGGACGAGCTCGTCGTATCGCAGATCACCCCGCCCCGCGCCCCGACCGACGCGGTAACCCCGATCACCATCAGCGGCGCCAACTTCATGCCCGGCATGCGGGTGAAGTGGAACGGCAGCGAGCTCCAGCCGGTGACCGTGGACTCGCCGACCGCCCTGCGCGTGACCGCCCCGGCAAGCCCCGACGGCAGCTGGCTGGTCACCGTCGAAGTCACTAACCCAAGCGGTCTGACCGTCGGCCGCCGCGACCTGTTTTCCTACTACGCCAACAGCGTATCGCTGAAGGTCACGACGCCGCCCGTGCCCGGCTATCAAGGGCTGTCGGCCATCCGGACCGCAGCGCTTTTGACCGCGAACACCGGCGGAGTCATCATGGCGAGCGGCACCGGCCAGCTGCGGGCGGTCTCGGTCAGCAGCGACGGCCAGAGCCTCTCTGAGCTGCGCACGCTGGTCGGGCCGATCAACGCCGGATCGTTGCTGGTGCGCGACCTCAACGGCGATGGGGTGCGCGATCTTTTGCTCGGTTCCGGACAGGGGTTTTACTGGCTGGCCGGCAATGCCGACCTGAGCTTCCAAAGCAACCAGCCGCTGCATCCGGGCGTGATCGCCGGGGCGAGCATCGCGCTCGGCGAGCTGGATCAAAGCGGCCGGCCGGATCTGGTCGGGGTCAACACACAGAACAATCAGGTCGCCGTGCTGCGCGACGCCGGCACGCTTTATTCCGAGATTCCGGTGGGCGCGGCGACCATCAACAACGTCACGGTCGCGGAGCTCGACGGCAAGCCAGGCGACGAGATTGCCGTCGCCTACCGCGGCAGCGCCGATCACTTCAGCCTGATCTTTGGAGGAGCCGGCGCCCCCGCGGATATAAGCCTCGCCCCTTGCCTGGACAGCCGGCTGCAGGCCGGGCGCTTCACCGCCGCGCCGAGCTCCGACCTGCTTTTATGCTGCGCGGATCGGGTTCAGCTCTTGGCCAACACCGGCGGCAGCAGCTTCAAGCCCGGCGCCACCTTCACCATCGCCCAGCCGAGCGGCCAGCTGGTCGGCACCCCGGCGATCGCCGACTTCGACGGGGACGGGGACCTCGATATCGTACTTTTGCAGCTGCCGATGACCGGGGCGACGCAGGCCGACCTCTACCTGCTGGAAAACAGCGATGGCCGCGGCACCATGACGATGCGCCTTTTGCCCGGCAGCGCCGCGGTGCCGGCCAACGCGCTGCTCGATGCCGGAGACGTCAATAACGACGGCAAGCCCGATGTGGTGATCGGCAACCGCCTGTCCTCGGCGACCGTGCCGCTGACGGTGCTGCTCAATCTCTCGCGCTGATCGCCGCCGGCCGCTACCGGTTGCGCAGAAGCAGCAGCAACAGCCCGCCCAGAAGCGCCACGGCCGCGAGCACCAGCAACATCAGCGGCCGGGTGCGACTCGGCGCCGCCTTGTCCGCCGCCGCCGGCTGGCGCTCGTCGACCTGCGGGTCAGAGACGTAGTCGCTCTTGACGATCTCCATCGGCACCCAGCTCGGCCCGGTCAACGCCCCCGGACCCGAGGGCGGCGGCGGCCGCGATGCCGGCGCGCTGGCCGGGCCGGACGACGGCAGGGTCGCCGACTTCGGCGCCACCATCGGGACCAAGTCTTGCAGATGCATCGACTGCACCGGGATCGTCTTGGCCCCGTCTATCATGCCGCCGAGCTTGTCGCTAAAGTCAGGCTCGCCCGGGCTTGTCGGGTCAAAGGCGCCGACGCTGGGATCCTTGACCGCGTCCAGGTTCGCCGACCGCGGACGCTTGCCGGGGGGGGGAGCCGCTTCGCTTTTCGCCGCGGCCCCCGGCTTTTTCACCCGCAGCGCCGTGGTCACCGCCAGGTCGGCCTCCGCGATCTCCCCGCTCAGGCGCGGCGAGGAGTTCAGCGCTTTGGCCGGCACCGTCGGCCGCTCTTCCTTGCCGGCCCGGACCTCCGGCACCACAGGCCCGGCGGGCGCGTCTTGGGCCCCTTGCTGCATCCGCTGCAGCTGGCTCGCCACCTGCTCCATCGCCGGCCGCGCCGTGGGCTCCTTGGTGAGCATGGCGTGCACAAGGCCGACCAGCTTGCTCGGCACGAGCGGCACGTACTGGGTGAGCAGCGGCGGCGGCCGGGTCATGTGCATGGTCAGGTATTCGCCGGGCCGCTCGGCGACGAATGGGGTGCGCGCCGCGAGCATCTCAAACAGGATGACGCCGAGCGCGTAGACGTCGGTCTTGCCGTCCACGTCCTTGCCGCCCAGGCACTGCTCCGGCGACATATACTGCGGCGTCCCCATGATGACGTTGGCCTGCGTGGTCACCCCGGCGCTGCGGCCGGCGGCGATCTTGGCGATGCCGAAATCGAGGAGCTTTATCCGCTCGCCGCCCGGCGTCTCGGCATCGGGGACGACGTAGATGTTGTCGGGCTTGAGATCGCGGTGGACGATGCTCTTCTCATGCGCCGCGGCGAGCGCCGACGCAATCTGCCGGCCTAGGCGCAGCACCTCGGTCTTGGCCAGCTTGCCCGACCGCTGCATGCGGGCGTACAGCGATTCGCCGTCCAGGTATTCCATCGCCAGGTAGGCGATGCCGCCGGGCTCCTGACCGTAGTCGAAGACCTTGACGATGCCGGGGTGGGCGATGAGGTTGGCGGCGCGGGCTTCGTTGAAGAAGCGGGCGGCGACCTCGGGGTTGGCGGCGAACTCGGCGCGCAGGAGCTTGATCGCCGCGCGCACCTCGATGTCCTCGCGCACCGCCTCGTAGACGACGCCCATGCCGCCTTCCCCGAGCTTGCGTACGAGCCGGTATTTCCCGATGCGCGTGCCGATCATCTACCCTGTGACCTACGTTGCGGTGTCGTGACCGCGATGCCTTTACGATCCTTTATCGAGCCCAGCTTCGCGCGGACTGCGCGCGGGGAAGCGGCCCGCCCGGGACTGCCGCGTAGACCTGGGACGCGCAGGCATGAGCTTGTGTTGATAGTAGCTGAAAAGCACTCCCAGTAGCGCGGTGTCGCGACTGCTGTCGCCGGGGCCGGCGCCGCGGCACGGCCCCGCCGAGGCAGGTCTTTGCCGGCCGGGGTGCGACGCGGACCTACCGCACGGCGAGGCTCCCATCGGCGACCGCACCCGGCATTGTCGTAAGCATGCGACAGACTTGCGTTGCGCGGCGGCGAAGGGCAGCTACAGTTTTCATAAGTGGTGCGCCCGGCGCGAAAGCCCCGCCAGATAAGTACGCCAGATAAGTACGCCAGATAAGTACGCCAGATAAGCCCGGCGGATAAGACAGCTCAGGTGGATGGAGACCTATGAAAGTAGCGTTTTTTTTGACCCTGAAAGAAGAGGTGGTCTACCTACCGCTCGCCGCCACCATGCGGCAGGCCATGGAGCGCATGGAGTACCACCGCTATAGCGCTGTACCGATCCTCGACTCGGCCGGCCGCTATGTCGGCACCCTGACGGAGGGCGACTTGCTGTGGAAGATGAAACACGGCCAAGGCATGACGTTCGCCCAGACTGAGTCCTACCGGCTCGCCGACGTGCCGCGGCATGTCGTAAACCACCCGGTCCACATCGACGCCGAGATGGAGGAGCTGCTAAGCCGCGCAACGGACCAGAACTTCGTCCCGGTGGTCGATAGCCGCGACGTGTTCATCGGCATCGTGCGGCGGCGCGATCTCATCCAGTACTGCTTGCGGCTCGTGCAGGAAAAGCGCGATGTGCGGCTCACTGCTTTGCCGGGCAGGCCCCTGAACGGGCTGAACGCCGGACTGAACGCCGGATTAAATAGTGATCGGGCGGGCATTCCCCTAGGCGCCCCTCATGATGCATCGCTCTCGGTCATCCCGGGCGCTCAGGGAATCAGCAGCGCAGCGGTGAGCGTCCCTGATCTGATATAAATGCAAATATGGGTGACTTGCGTCGGGGCGCGCAGTCTGGGCCTGCTTCCGGGCGCGATGCGGCGCTAGCGGCCACCGGGGTCGCCGGTCCGGAGACGGCGCGGCAAGCAGCGGCGAGCGCCGCGGCCGCTCCGCCCCCGCCGCCCAGCCAGCCCGGCGACGCGGCCTTGGCTCACACTCTCGACGGACCGGCCGATACCGGCAACCTCCCGAATGAGGCGGCCGCGCTGAACAGCGCCGCCAGCGCGATATCGATAAATGGCAAGGTCCGCGCCGCGCACCGCGTCGGCCGCTACCTGATCCTGCGGCAGATCGGAGCCGGCGGGATGGGCGTGGTCTTCGCCGCCTACGATGAGGAGCTCGACCGCAAGGTCGCGGTGAAGCTGCTGCGGCAGGCGGGCGATGCGCGCAGCGACCTCCGCACCCGGATCCTGCGGGAGGCGCAGGCGATGGCGCGGATCTCGCACCCCAACGTCGTGCAGATCTACGAAGTCGGCGAGGTCACAAGCGTCGCCGGCCAGGTCTTCATCGCCATGGAGTTCATCGAGGGCACGACGCTATCCGATTGGCAGCGCGCGCGCGGCTGGGAAGAGGTCCTGCCGGTTTACCTGCAGGCGGGACAGGGGCTCGGGGCGGCGCACGAGTCGGGGCTCATCCACCGCGACTTCAAGCCCGACAACGTGCTGGTCGGTAAAGACGGCCGGCCGCGCGTCGCCGACTTCGGGCTGGCGCGCACCAAGAACAGCGAACCCGCGGCCGCCGCGGCGCCCGCCGTCCCGGCCGATCCGGACAGCGAAATGCGCTCGAGCAGCCTGCTGGTCACGCCGCTGACCCAGGCCGGCACCATCCTCGGCACGCCGGCCTATATGTCGCCGGAGCAGTACCGCAGCGAGCCGACCGACAGCCGCTGCGATCAGTTCAGCTTCTGCGCCGCCTTGTACGAAGCCCTTTACAAGACGCTGCCGTTTGCCGGCCATACGCTGTCCGAGCTGCGCCAAAACGTCCTGGCCGGCAACGTCCGGCCGCCGCCGCCCAAGACGACGGTCCCGCCGCGCGTGTACGCCGCCCTGCGGCGCGGCCTGCAGACCGATCCGGCGCAGCGCTTCGCCTCGATGGGCGAGATGCTCGACGCGCTGGCGTTTGATCCGCAGCGCGATCCCGCCGCCGCCCCCAAGTCGCGGCGGCGGCTCATGCGGGTGATGGTGATGCTGATGGTGGTGGTGCTCGGCGCGCTGTTCCCCGCGGCGCGGCGCGGCGCCGTTACCACCCTCCAGGTGCTGAGCGCCACCGGCGTCTTTTTGCTCGGCTGCGGCCTGGTGGCGTTTTTCCAGCGGCAGGTGCTGCTTCGCAACACGTTTCACCGCAGCTTGATGATCTACCTCGCGGTGTTCACCGCCCAGCAGCTGTGCATCCACGGGCTCGCGCTGATAACCGGCCTCAGCCCGCGACAGACGCTGCCGATGGAGATGGTGTGCATGGCGGGAATCTCCGTGCTGATCGTGCACTTCATGTTCCAGCGGGGCTGGTTCGTGCCGCTGCTGCTGCTCGGCTCGGCCCTGTGGGCGGCGCTGCGGCCGCAAGACGGCGGCTTTATCACCTCGGTGTCCTACCCGTTCTGCATGCTCTGCATCGCCCATCTGTGGGAGATCGCGGCCCGCGTCGGCGAACCCAAGGAGGAGACCCGGCTGCTGCTGCTGCGCCGCATGTGAGCGCTCCGCCGGGTTACGCGGCCGCGTCCGCCTTACAAGACACGCAGCTTGGTCGAGCGGCGGCCTGACCCGGGATAAAGCGGCGGGCTCGCCGCAGAATCGGCAGCGGCCGCAGGGGAAGCCGGCGTAGCGGCCAAATCAGGTAAAAACTGGTAACGAGTGCCATCCGCACTCGGCTGATATCGCCAAGGAGCCGCGCCATCTCCTAAAAACGCCGCCACCGCATCGGGATCCGCGCCGATGGGAGCCCCGGCGCGCGCTACCTCGGCGCGAATCGCCGGCAGCACCTGGCGCAAAAGCGCCGGCGAGAGCCGGACCTTGCCGCGATAGCCGGCCACCCCGCGGGCATAGGGACAGTCCTGGGCCAAAAAACCGCCGGCGAGCGCGTCGTGCGCCGTATGACACCAGGGAGCGGCCGCGAACCGCCGCTCATACACGCTGCAGACAAAGCGGCCGGCGTCGTCGCGCTGAAGGAACTTGCAGCGCAGCGCATCGATCACCACGGCCAGCCCGTTGACCGGAACGGCGAAGTGGCACGACATGCCGCAGCGCCGGCACAGCGCCTCATGCTCAGCCGGCGTGAGGTCCGAAAGACCGGGACCGCCGGTCGCCCGCTCCGCCATCAGCCGGGCTGTCCGCCGCGCTGCGTGATGGCGTTGATGGCGTTTTGCAGCGCCGCCCCCTTGCGCAGGCATGGCCAGCAGTCGGTCTGGCCGCCGGGACCGCAGCCGGTGGTGGCCTGAAGCGCCCGCAGGTATTGCTGCACCCGCGCCCCGCCGTGCTGTCCGGCGCGGGTGAGCAGCGCTTTTTTCTGGTCGCAGCGCGCCGCCGCCCGCAGGTCGAGCAGCAGCAGCGCTTCGGGCGAGGCGAGCTTGCGCACCCCGTCCTTGGTCAGGCTCTGGCTGAACTTGCCGTGCCAGGGCTCCATGGAGGTCTTGTCGGCCAGGTCGATGAGGATATCGACGCCGCTTTCGCCCATCGCGGTCTCCAAAAATCCAATCGCCGAGTCGGCGGTCTCCGGGAACAGCGCCGCCGCGGCGACGATCTGCCCCATCGCCTCATCCGACGGCGCGCTGGGGTCGAGCGCGAGCAGCGGCACGAGCGCCCGCAGCGCCTCCGCGTAGTCTTTCTTGGCGGCGTAGGCGCGCACGAGCGCGCGATGACAGCGGGCGTCCTTGGGGTACTTGGCGACCAGGGCGGTGAGCGCCGGAACCCCTTTTTCGACGCCGCTCTCCATCTCGCGGTCGGTGGCGAAGCCCGGCAGGGTGGTGCGCATCGCGGTCGGCCGCTTCGCCGACGGACTGCTGGGCCAGACCAGGATCGTCACCAAAAGCGGCAACAGCAGCAGCGTGCCGACCAGAAGTCCCAGGCTGAGCTGCGACAGGCCGCGCAGCTTCGCCGGCAGCCGCGGCCGCAGGAAGTTGAGAAACTCGTTCCACCATATCGGCACGTGCGTGCGCGTCGCCTGCCACAGGCGGACGGCGGCGCGGCACAGCGCCGGCCAGACGACCGTGCGGAGCAGCTTGGCGAGGTGCTTTACGCCCTGCCCCAGGCGCTCGCCCAGCGAGGGCGGCGGCGCCGGCGCGAGCACCGCCGGGTTGGCCGTATCCGGGCGCAAAAGCGATAAATCGACGACGCTGGGCGCGCGCAGCCCGGCCGCCGCGGCCTCCGCTCCCTTGCCGGAGCTGGACTGCGCCGACGGCGGCGCCGGCTCCGGCGGCACGCTGGCCTTGCCCGCCCCGACCGCGGCGAGCGCCGGCGCCGAGCTCTGGGGCACCATCCCCGCCGCCGCCGGACCGCCGGGGCTCGGGTTGGCGCGCTCGCCCGGACCCGGGGTCCCGGCGCTCGCCGGCGGCCGCGCCGCTTCCGGGATGCCTTGTTCGGTCGGGCGCATGACCGTCTGCTCGTTGGACGCCGACTTGAGCTGGCCGCCGGCGCCGACAATCACCGGCCCCGAGGTCGGCAGGACCATCCGGTGCAGCGCCTGCGACGGCTCAAAGCGCAGACCCTCCGACGCGGCAATCTGATCGATGGTGTCCAGCACCAGCCGCGCCTCCTGCGGGCGCTTGTCGGGCCGCTTCTCGAGGAGCCGCATGATCAGCTGCTCCAGCACGAGCGGGATCTTGAGCGCCGGCGCACGCTCGATGAGAGCCGGCACCTTGCCGATGACGTGCTGCTTGAGCAGCTCCGACGGATCATCGCCCAGAAACGGCGGCTCGCCGGTCAAAAGCTCATACATGATGACGCCGAGCGAGTACAGGTCGGTGCGGCCGTCCACCTCCGCTCCCACCGCCTGCTCCGGCGCCATATAAGCCGGGGTGCCGAAGATCGTCCCGTGGCGGGTGAGCGCGTCGGAGCGCGTGGCGTCGGTCTCGTTGGCGAGCAGCGCTTCGACCCGGACCTTGGCGAGGCCGAAATCGAGCACTTTGACGAAATCGACGTCGCCCTCGCGCTGCGACAGCATGATGTTTTCGGGCTTCAGATCGCGGTGGACGATGCGCAGGGAGTGGGCGCGGACCAGCGCGCTGACCAGCTGCCGGGCGATGTGCAGCACCCGCTGCGCCGGCATCGGCCCGTAGGCCAGGATGTCGCGGAGGTTGTTGCCGTCGACGAACTCCAGCACCAGGAACAAGGCGCCGTCTTCGGTGCGGCCCAGGTCGGTGGCGGCGACGACGTTGGGATGATCAAGATGGGCCGCGGCCAGCGCCTCGCGCTCAAAGCGGGTCACCATCTCCGGGTTCTGCATCAGATCGGGATTTAGCACCTTGAGCGCCATGCGCTTGCGGATCAGGGTGTGCTCGACCAGATAGACGGCGCCCATGCCGCCCTCCCCGATCAGCGAGACGACCTTGTAGCGTCCGCCGATCGTGGTGCCGATCCGCCCGCCGGGGCCTTCTGCCTCTGGGGTAGCCATCGTATCTAAGATACCCGAATCTCGGACGCTAAGAACCCCTATCAAAACCTACTGCGGGCCCCGCTGGCGGCGTCGCCCCTGCTCACAGCCACAAGGCTGCTCCGCTCGGTCGCCACCGCCAGCGGGTCTCCTCGCTACGGCTTTGATAGGGGTTCTAAGGGGCTGCCCCTTGCCGTCAGCTGGCGGCGGCGACTGCTTCCAGCGCCGAGGCGACCACCGCGAAGCGGCCGTCCGGGTCGACATCCACCGTCATGTGGTCGGGCAGATCACCTTCGGCCAGATGTCCGAGCACGCGCGTGGCGAGGATCGGCAACAGGTGCTCGCGCACGATGTGATCGACGTTGCGCGCGCCGGTGTCGGCCTCCTCGCAGCGGGCGACGATGGCGTCGTAGACGGCGGCGGTGAAGCGGAGGCTGACCGCGTGGCTCTCCGCCATCCGCGCCGCCACGAGGCCGAGCTTCAGCTCGACGATCTGGCGCAGCACCGCGGCGGCAATCGGGAAGTAGGGAACCACGGTCATGCGGGCGAGCAGCGCCGGCTTGAAGTGGCGGGTGAGCGCCGGCCGCAGCGCCTTGGCCAGCTCGTCGGGGTTCGGGGTGCGCGCGCCCGCCGCGGCGAGCTTCATGGTCACCTCCGATGCGAGGTTGCTGGTCATGAAGATGACGGTGTTGCGGAAGTCGACGACCCGTCCTTCGCCGTCGGCGAGCATGCCTTTGTCGAACACCTGGTAGAACAGGTTTAAGACCTCCGGATCGGCCTTTTCGACCTCATCGAGCAGGACCACGGAGTAAGGACGCTGGCGCACCGCCTCGGTAAGGACGCCGCCTTCGCCGTAGCCGACGTAACCGGGCGGCGAGCCGATGAGCCGCGAGACG
Organism: uncultured Myxococcales bacterium; assembly: GCA_937879845.1. Classification (GTDB taxonomy): domain Bacteria; phylum Myxococcota_A; class Polyangia; order Palsa-1104; family JAEUJZ01; genus CALFML01. The sequence goes on along the minus strand of CALFML010000080.1, from coordinate 30,769 downwards.
GTGTGCTTCTCCTGAAACTCCGACATGTTGATCGTGACCATGAAGCGCTCGCCGCCAAACAGCAGGTCGGCGACCGACAGCGCGGTCTCGGTCTTGCCCGTACCGCTGGGACCGACCAGGAGAAACACCCCCAGCGGTTGCCGCGGATCCTGAAGTCCGGCGCGCGAGTTGCGCAGACGACGGGCAATCGCCGCGATCGCCGCATCTTGCCCGCGGATGCGCCGCATCAACCGCTCTTCGATGGCGTTGACCGCGGCGACATCGTCGCGGACCATCTTACCGACGGGAATTCCCGTCCAATCGGCGACCACGGCGGCCACGGTCTCGGCATCCACCTCGACCGCCACAAGCGGCACCTCCTCCCGCGCGGCGCGCAGCTTGTCGAGCGCCTGTCTGAGCCGCGCTCCTACCTCATCGCCCGGCGCAGGCGCTAGCGGCGGCAGGTCCAGACCGGGCGGCGGCGCATGCTCGGCGGCCAGCGGAAGCTTGGCGGCCAGCGGAAGCTTGGCGGCCAGCGGAAGCTTGGCGGCTGGCGGAAGCTGTGCCGCCGGTGGATTCTGTGCCGCCGGTGGATTCTGTGCCGCCGGTGGATTCTGTGCGGTCGGTGGATTCTCGGCGGCAGGTGGAATCTGTACGGTCGGTGGATTCTCGGCGGCAGGTGGCAGCTGCGCCGCAGGTGGACGCTCGGCGGTAGGTGGCGCGGGCGGGAGCTGTTGCTTGCGCAGCGCCAGCACCGCATCGGCGGCCTCCCGCTCTTTGCGCCAGCGGGACTCGATGTGGACGCGGGCCGCCTCGGCTTCGGCGAGCCGCTGCTCGAGGGAGGCCCGCGAATCCGCCGCCGCGATCGCGCCGCCCAGGCGCTCATCTTCTAATAGCGCGCGGCGCTCCCGCGTCAGCGACTCGACCTGCCGCACCGCTTGCTCAAGCTCCGCCGGGCGGGTCGCCAGCCCGAGCTTCACCCGCGCCGCGCACGTATCCAGCAGATCCACGGCTTTGTCGGGAAGAAGCCGTCCGGCGATGTAACGCCGCGACAGCTCCACCGCCGCGACCACTGCGTCGTCGCGCACATGGACCCCATGGTCCGCCGCCAGCCGCACGCACAGCCCGCGCAGCATATCGATCGCCGCCTCGCGCGAGGGCTCTTCGACCTTGACGAGCTGGAAGCGCCGGCTCAGCGCCGCGTCTTTCTCGAAGAACATCTTGTACTCGGTCCAGGTCGTGGCGGCGATGGTCCGCAGCTCGCCGCGCGCCAGGGCGGGCTTCAAGAGGTTGGCCGCATCGCTGCCGCCGGAGCTGTTGCCGGCGCCGATCATCGTGTGCGCCTCATCGATGAACAAGATGATCGGCCGCGGCGACGCCTTGACCTCGGCGATGACCGCGGTGAGGCGCGCCTCGAACTCGCCCTTGACCCCGGCGCCGGCCTGCAAGAGCCCCATGTCCAAAGTCCGTACCTCGACCTCGAGCAGCGCGGGCGGGACATCGCCGCAAGCGATGCGCAGCGCCAGGCCTTCGGTGAGGGCGGTCTTGCCGACGCCGGCCTCGCCGACGATGATGGGGTTATTCTTCTGCCGCCGGCCGAGGATGTCGATGAGCTGGCGGATCTCGCGATCACGGCCGAGCACCGGATCGATCTTGCCGGCCCGCGCCCGCGCCGTCAGGTTGTAGGTGAACTTGCCGAGCGCGCTGTCCTCGGTCACTTCCGCAGCGGCGGCGGCGGCGTAAGGCGGCGCGGCTCCGGTCGGAAGCGGTTGCGCCGGGGCCACCGGAACCTCAGCTGAGCCGCCGGTCAGCTCTTCGAAGCGGCGGCGGATGGCGTCGCGATCCAGGCTGGAGAGGAGCTCCGCGTACGGCGCCGCTTCGTAGCGCTCCGGCTGAAGCAGCAGCACCAAGAACAGGTGCCCGGAGCGAATCCGGCTGGCCTGCCCTTCGATGGAACCATAGAGCCACGCATCCTGAATCCACGCCACCAAAAGCGGCGAGAACACCGGCCGGCCGCTGTTGCCGCGCTGGCGCTTGTCGACGCCCTGCTGAAGCGCCCGGCCAAGCGGCGTGAGCGAGGTGTTGAGCGCCCGGTAAAGCTCCGGTACGTCGCCGTGCTGCTCCTCGATGAGCTTGAGGAGCAGGTGCTCGACGCCGATCTCATAGTGGCTGCGGCTTATGGCAAAGCTTGCCGCTTGCTCCAGGGCGCGGGTGCACAGGGGGTTGAGCCGCTTGAGGAGGGCGCGATATTCGACGAGGAACATGGTCATTACACCTCGCGGTTTGACAGGACGGATAAGCGCGGCGGCGGACCGCTGCGGCAAAGCGACGCTTCGATCGCAAAGATCACGGGGTCCGCGGCCGGAGCCCCGGTAGCCGTGGGAAAGCCGAGCCGGCCCGCCGCCGCACCGCCGAGCCGGGTCCGTGCCACCTCCGCCGCCGGCACCCGCACGTGCAGGCTCAGGTCGAGCGGCTGGCGCAAATAAAAGCGGCACAGGGCGATGAGCCGCTTCAGCAAAGGTCCGCGCGGCAGCAGTTCCAGCAGCTGCTTGTAGGAAACGGGACCGATATGCAGACGCAGCTGGCTCTGGCGGTCGATGCGGCGCGAGCCGACGACGACATCGCGGCCCAGGCAGCCGCCGCCCGCTTGCGGCGCGGCGCACAGCCGGAACCACTGCTCGCGCGGCAGGATGAGCTCGCGCGGCGGCGCCTGCTCAATCACAAGCGGGAGTCCGAGCTCTTGGGTGAGCAGCACCTGCAGACCGGCAACCGGGCGGGTCCGCGGCTGCAGCAGACTGAGATAGCGCAGGAGCCCTACCGGCTCGATTCCCAAGTCTTCCGGCGGCGTCTCCGGCGTCACGCCGATGAGATCGAGCAGCGCCCGCGACAGCTGATCCCGTCCTTGGGCTTCAAAGGACTGATCATAACGAAAGTACTTCCAGGTCCGATACCACAGCGACAGCAGCCGGTGATGTAAAAGGTCGAGGAACTGGCGGGTCTGCGGCTGCTCTTCTTCTTCCAGCAGGATCTGATGCGCGTAGGAGCGCGGCAGCGGCGAGCCGGTCCCGTAAAGGCCCGGCAGGTTGGTCGTGACCACGGCCTGCGCGCTCCCATCGGGCGCCTCGTGGCTCGCCACATCCACCACCTCCGAGGTCGGAAATCCGAGCGAGGTCGAGGGCCGCAGGCGCAGCCGCTCCTTGGCGAAGGGTCCGCGCTCGCCAAGCCGCGGGCCGTCGCCTAGCGCCGATTCTAGGAGCCGCAGCGCTTGAAAGAACTGATAGCGGCGGGCCGGTTGCGGGAGCAAGGAGTCTGCCGCCACTAGACGAGCCTCTGGGTGCCAAGCCGCGCCGGCCAAGCGAGCTCGATTCCCTGATCGATACCGCGCAGCAGAAGCTGGGTGTAGCTGTTCACCACCGCCGATTCGCCGAGAAAATGTTCCAGCGCACTGCCGAACAGGACCAGCTCGCCGAAGTGGGAGAACCGGCTCTCATGCAGCGCGAGCACGACCTTGGTACCGCGCAGCACCGCCGGCGGCCGGCCGACCATGCGGACATCCGGTGCCGACTGCAGCTCGGCGACGGCATCGAGCAGCGCCTCAAGCTTCTGCCGCGCCGGCTGATTGAAGCGCGCCGGAAAGTGATAAAGCTGAAGCAGGATGCGCAGCGAGTCGCGGTCTTTCAGCGCATCGAGCCCCGTGAGCACGTGGGCGAACAGGCGCCACAGACCATCGCCGCCCACCGGCGCCGGCGCCGGCGCGGACACGCCGCCGATGTCTTGAAACTGCAGCGTGGAGGGAATGTCGGCGGTCGGCTTGCAGATCTCGCCCGGCCGCAGGCGGGTCGGCAGATCGCGGTTGGTGCACAATAGATCGACCGAGACGATCGACTGGAGCGCCGCCGCCCCGCCGCTCGGCTCGACGAAGGAGAGGTACGTCGGCACGGCCGGATACGCCGGCAGGTCGTCGCGCGCGGCGTGGCTGCTGCTGACCGGCGGACGCTTGAGCACCTGATACATGACCGGCTGCTCGCCCACCTGGACCTTGGGGCGGTGGAACGAAAAAAACGGTAGGTAGTCGACGGGCTGGCTGGCGCGGCGGGAGTGGCCGAAGACGCGCTCGACCGAAAAGAGGTCATAGTGCGCAGCCGCGCTGCCCTCCGGACGGAGCGGGTATTCGCAGCGGGTGCCGTCCACTGCAAGCGGCGTCGCGGTATGGGGAAACAGGTTCACCGCCGGGACGCAGTTGGTGCGGATATGCTCCGCCGTGGGGCTTAGCGGATCGCCGGGCAGCGGCGCCAGATCGAACTCGATCTCCAGCCGCTCACCGGCTGGAAGCTCGGCCAGGGCCGCGAGTCCGTGCAGATCGAAAAAAAGATACTTGGCAGGAAAAAGGAAGTACTCGATGAGATGGCGCGGGGCGCCGAAGCTCGTGCTGGGATAGGGAAGGAGGGATTCCTCCGGCTCCCAGCCCACCGGTCTTAGCGCCTCACGCGGCAGGGCTCGTTCACCCAGTACCTTGTCATCGGTCAGGCTGCGCACGCGCAGGCGGATGGCGCGCAGGTAGTGGCCAAGCCAAGCATGCAGACCGTACGCTTCCCGCCCCATTCCTTTTATGCCGGCGCCGTGAAAATACAAACGCAGCGGATGATTCCCAAGCCGGTTAAGGGCCACGCCCGGCAGCGGCAGGAGGCGCAGCGACAGCCGCACCTGCGACAGACTGGGCGTCGCCAGCCGCACCTCCTCGACCTTGAGCGGCAGGATCGGCGTGGTATAGGCGGTCTGGAATTGGCAGGCCGTCCCATCCACCGGAACCGAGCGCACGAGCGATCCGGCCTTTAACACCTCCGCGCTGCGGAACATGTTGGGGCGCGGCTGAAACTCCAAGATCACCGCGCACGGAGAGGGCCGCAGCGCCTGCGGCCACAGGTGTCCGAGCAGCGGGTACAGTAGCTCCGGAAACTGCGCGTCCAGACCCTGGCGGATCCTGCCGGTAAGGAACGCGACTCCCTGCAGCAGCCGCTCGACATCGGGATCGCTGCCGGACAGGCCCAGCTCGCGCGCGATGTCGGGATAGGCGCGGGCGAACTCACCGCCCATTTCCCGCAGAAACGCTAGCTCATCCTCGTAATAGCGTTTAAACACGGGCGCCTACGTTAGCTTGACACGTCCCGAAGATACAACCACCGTTTCGAACCATACTTCCTCCGCGGTCTTGCCGGCCTGCACCGACGCGCGGATGCGGAAGCAGGCGGTCATCGGTCCGTGCGCGTTGGGAATGTGCTGGACTTCGACTTGGGACACTCGCGGCTCGTGATCTTTTATGCAGCGCTCGATCGATCCTTCGATCTCGCGCGCCCGCTCCGGAACTCCATTTACGATCTGCGTCAGATCGGGGAGTCCGTATGATTCACAGGCCTGCGCCATTCCTTCGCGGCTGTTGAGGATGCGCTCCAGGTTGCGGATTATCGACACCCGCAGGTCGTCGAGGTCGTGCTCCGAAAAGCGACCCGTGACCTGCGCGCCGCGGCGCAGGCGTTCAAATAACGTACGCGTGGCAGGCATGGAATCGCCGCTTATTGACAGCGCACAGAGGTTTGGCTCGGACACGCTTCATAGGCGCTGCTCGCGGGCCAGCGCCAGCGTCTGAATCAGCTCCTTGCCGGCGCTGATGTTGGCCAGCGCCAGGGCCAGCGGATGCCGCTGCCGCATGTTGGCGCGTCCCAACGCGGCGCGCCAGGAGTCCGGAGCCGCAGGCAAAAGCGGCTGGCCGCGGAAGTAGCGCTGTGCATCCGCGAAGCGGTCCTGATTCGCTGACCAGAACGCTGCGGTCGCCGCTGCGTCAAGACGGATGAGGCTGGCCTCCGGCGGCAGGTCCAGGTCGGCGGCGCTAGCTTGGTCCTCGTCGCCTCCCGACTCTGCCGGCGCCGCGAGGCCGGCTTTGTCGATATCGACGCCGGTGATGGTCACAAAGGCTTCGCTGGCGCCAAGGACAAGCGCCGGGCTGCGCAGCCAATCGACGCACGCCGCCGCCGCCGCGCGGCTGCCCTGGAAGCCCAGGGCAAAGAGCAGGGCGGGGTTTAACCGGTCCGCTGCAGAATCCGCTGCGGGCGTAACCGCCCCGAGCAAAAGCTCCGCATCGGCCGGTCCGCCCAGAAGTCCAAGCAAGAGCGCCGCCGTCGCCGCCGCCGGATGCCGAGCCCGTACGAGCTGGCGGCAGGTGTAAAGGAGCTCGGGCGAGCCGGCGGCCGCCGCGGCGAGCAGACCCGCCGTCGCCAGCTCCGCATCGGCGGACTCGCGCGCCTGCCGAATCGCCGACTCCGCATCGCTGCGCGGCCGGTAGCGCAGGCAGTACAGCGCTGCTTTCACCAGCTCCGTCTGCTCAGAGTACAGAAGCGGCGGCAGCGCCGCTCCGAGGTCGGCCTGCTGGAAGCCAAGAGTCCGCGCCGCCGCCGCGCATACCGCCGGGCGCGGCGCACTAAGTAGCGGCATCAACATGGCCTGCCGGCGCGGCGCTGGGCAGAGCTGCAGGGCGCGTAAGAGCTCGCCAGCTTGCGGTGGCGCCGCCGCGCCGAGCGCCGCGATCACCGTCGCTTCCGATGCCGCGCCGGCGTCGGCCAAAAGCGCCATGGCGGCGGCGAAAGCGACCCCTTGGTCGCCTTGATGAAGCGCCGGCCGCAGCACCGCGTCCGCTACCGGTCTGCCGCCCACCACCAGAGCATCGATATGGGAAAGCAGGCGCTCCTCGACCCGGTCACGGACTTCGCCCAAGGTAAACTCAGGGCTGCGCAGCGCCCGCTCCCACTGGGTGTACAGGAACGCCGCCTCATCCAGGTGCTCCGTAACGATGTCCCACAGAATCGGCGCGGCGGCATCCGATCCCGGCCCTGGCCCTTTCGTGTTGACGGCGACGAGCATGGGGGAGCTGTCCTCAGTTGATCTGGACCGAACCGCCGCGAATCCGATTTACGCCGCTGGCATGAGAGACGACGTAGGCGCCTTTTATCTGCAGCATTCCATTGCGGCGCAAGGTCAAGCTCGCCGGACCGCAGCGCAGGACCAGCTCCTCTGCCGCTTCCAGCGTCACCCGCTTCCCATCGAGCCGCGCCTCGGTCGGCGGCGCCGGCAGGTCCACCTCAGCCAGCCGGGCGGCCGGCCGATCCTTGACGGCCAACGGCTGAACGAGTCCAACGACAATCGGCTGCCGCGGGTCGCCGTCTTCGAACACCAGCACGACCTTCTGGCGCTCCGCCACCGCCGCCTGCACCGCGGGCTTATCCAGCGTCACGGTGAAGCGGGCGGGAAGCGGCTGCCCGGCGAGGTTTTGCGGAAAATCGACAAGCAGTCCCTGCTCCGGTTCATACCCGCAGACCGTGCCCACGATCGGAACGTCGATACGCGCGGGCTTTAAGGGAATCGTCCGCAGCGGCTTTACAGACATGGTCCGTTCTCCTTGTAGTGTCGGCGTAGTCGCGGGGCCTTGGCGGCCTAGTTCTGCGCGATCTTGCTGCCCTTGATGACGACGTCGCCCGAGCCCTTGATGCTGATCTTGCTGCCCGTGATCGAGATATCGCCGCTGCTCTTGAGGACGATGGTGGCGCTTCCGGTCTTGAACGCAATCTCATCGGCGGCAACGATGGTAATCTTGGTGCCGGCATCCAGCATGATGGCCTTGCCGGCCTTGCCGCTGATGCCCTGTCCGGCGTCCAGGCCGATGTCTTTGCCGGCCTGCATGGCGATGCCCTGGCCCGCTTTCTCGCTGATGCTCTGGCCGGCGTTCAGGCTGGAGCCGCCGGCGACATCGACGCTGCGGGAGCCGCCGACGCTCTCGCTGTGGCTGGCGCCGACGGTCTCGATCAGCGCGGCACCGATCGTGCTGGTCTTGACGGCGCCGACCGTCTCCGTGAAAGCGGCGCCGATCGTCAGCTCCATGGCGACGCCGACCGTCTCGGCATAGTTTATCGCCACCGTCTCGGTGAGCGACTGCAGGACGGTGATCGTCTGCGTCCCGGACACGGTCTCGGTATGCGAGCCGCCGACCGTGGTGGTCTTGTTGGCGCCGATGCTGGAGGTGCGGTTGGCGCCGACGGTCAGATCCTGATTCGCGCCGATCGTCAGGTCTTGGTTGCTGCCGACCTGGAGCGACTGGTTGCTGCCGACCTGGAGGGTCTCGTTGCTGCCGACCTTGGCACTGCGATCGACGCCGACGGTGACAGACTCGTTGTTGCCGACCTCGCGGGTGCGGTCGCGGCCGACGTTGTCGACCGTGTCGCGGCCCAGCTTCTGGGTGCGGTCGCGCTCGATCACGGTGTTCATGTCGAGCTGCCCGTGCAGGTAGATCTCCTCCGCGCCGGCGGCGTCTTCGAAGCGCAGCTCATTATAGCCGTTGCCGCCGGGGGTGCTGGCGGTCTTGAAGGTGCTGACGGTCTTTTTGTCGGGCAGACCGTAGGGGGTCGGGTTCTCGCCGTTATAGACCCGGCCGACGATCACCGGGCGATCGGGATCGCCTTCGAGGAACTGCACCAGCACTTCCTGCCCGACCCGCGGCAGGAACATGCCGCCGTACGAAACGCCGCCCCACGGCTGGCTGACGCGGATCCAGCAGGAGCTCGTGTCATCCTTTTTTCCCTCCCGATCCCAGGGGAAGTGGACCTTGACCCGGCCGTGCGCGTCGCAGTGAATCTCCTCTCCCGAGGGGCCGACGACCAGGGCGGTCTGGACGCCGGGAATTTTGGGAATCGGCGTGACGCGGGCGGGCCGAAACGGCGTGGCGGCGGGAATGCACTCGATCGAGTTCTCGTAGGTGGATGCCTGGGCGCCCGCGCCCTCCTCCCCCAGCGCCTGCGGCTGCGCCCCGCGGTGCGACACCGCGACGATCAGGTATTCCTGATTACAGCTCGCGCGGCGGTGGCCGCTGAGCGTGAACTTATAGCCGGGGAGCATCGCGCGGACGTTGCCGGTGCCAAGGTAGCGCTGCTTCTGACTCTGCAGCTCCTCCAGACGCACCTTCACCAGCCGCTTGCCGAGCGCCGGGTCGACATAGTCGCCGGGGAAAAAATACATCTCGCGCTCGGCATGTTTGTCGGCTTCCGCCACAGCTTCCAGCTCCAGCGCCGGCTGCTTGAACTTGTAGTCGCGCATCGCCGCCGCACCGGGGCGGAGCGCGGCCTCGGCGTGGAACTCGGACAAGCTCTCTTCATAGACGTGCGGCCGGTCGCGCAGCTGCACCGCGGCGTACTTCGGCAGGCTCTCAAAAGCGTGGCCCCCGTCGCCGAGGTTCAGCTTGGCCTTGTCCTTTTCATGCTCGAAGAAATAAAAAATCCCTTCTTCTTCAAAAAGCCGCTGGATGAAATCGAGATCGCTTTCCTGATACTGGACGCAATAGTCGCGCGGAGTATAGGAGCCGTGCAGCATCGTGCTCACCGCATCGCCCGGAACCCGGCCGTCCGTGAGGACCTTCTTGGCCACCTCGGCGGTGGTCTGCTGCTGGAAGATGCGCGAGTCGCGGGTGTACGACAGCGGCTTTGTCACCGGCACCAGCGTCGCCTGGTAGCGGCTGTGGCGAATCCCGGCGGCAAGCTGCACGAAGCGCTCGACCACGCCGTGGACGTAGCGCTCATAGCGCGAACCGTCATAGAGCCGGCCGCGCAGCGTCAAGCAAGCCGGCTGGCTGATCGCCGCTTCGAGATCGAGATCGCTATCATCGGAGACGAGCTCGATGACAAAATTAAATGACTGGCTGATGCTCTCCTCGCCGCGGAAACGGAACACCCGCAGCGAGGAGTCGAGAAGGCCGTCGCTCGTAAACAAAAACTCTGCCTGGCCCAGATCAAGCTTGCTCATATCAAGGCTCCACCTCGCGCGGGCGCGCGTATTCTGCCGGTATGGCGCCGCCTACGCCGCGCCGCTCACGGCAGCGCGGATCCAGACAGGAGAAAAGCGCCGCGGCCTTACGCCGCCGGCTCGCGCCAGTCCGCTTCGGCGCCGACGCCGTCGGGCTGCCAGGTCCAGGTGATCTTGCGGTAGGTGAACTCCACCTCCTCCATGTGCTGGTACTTGTCGCTCGCCGCATCGAGACAGTTGGGCATGTAGGGGCGCATGCCGACGATGATCGCGTCTTCCAGCTTATGGGTGAAGTAGTGCTCTTGCTTGCCGTCGGGCTTGATGCGGTACCACTTGATCTCGACGTTCTTGAAGCGCTCGCCGCGCGACAGCGCCTTATAGAGCTTGGGCGACGACTTGTCGAAGAACTTGTGGACCTTCATCGGCTGGTGCACGGCGTTGCCCGTGGGCATGCCGCTCTGGGGATCGTTGGGCATGTAGATCTTGTGCTCAAACTCCTCAACATAGATCGTTCCTTCGCGGCCCTTCTGATCGACCGAGCCCTCAATCTTGCCCTGCTCGGTCCCTTCCAAACTCATGTGCGCTTGCATCGGCATGACGAAATTCTCCTCTTATCTGGTTGCCGTTACTTGCCTGGCGGACCCTGCTGGCCTACCAGCGATAGCGTGAAGGAGGCGCCCATGTACTTGAAGTGCGGGCGGACCTTGATGCTGACGGAATACCAGCCGGGGCGTCCGGCGACCTCATCGACCTTGATCTGCGCCGAGCGCAGCGGCCGCACCGCGCGGATGCCCGGCATGGGGCTGTCATCCTCGGTGACGTACTGCTTGATCCACTTCTCCAGATCATCTTGGAGATCTTTTTTCTCCTTGTCCGACCCCAGCGCTTCGCGCTGCAGCACCTTGATGTAGTGCGCCAGCCGCGACACGACAAACAGGTAGGGCAGCTGCATTCCCAGGCGCGCGTTGGTCTCGGCGACCTTGCCCTCGGCGCTCTGGCCGAAGGTCTTGGGCTTCTGGATCGAGTTGGCAGAGAAGAAGCAGGCGTTGTCGCTGTCCTTGCGCATCGTCAGGGCGATGAAGCCCTCTTCCGACAGGTCGTACTCCAAGACTTCGGGAATCAGGACTTCGGTGGGAATCTTCTGCACCAGATCGCCCTCCGATTTATAAAGATGGACCGGCAGCTGCTCGACGGTGCCACCGCCTTGCGGGCCGATGATGTTGGGACACCAGCGGTACTTGGCGAAGCTTTCGGTGAGGCGTGTGGCGAACGCGAACGCGGTGTTGCCCCACAGGAACTGATCGTGGCTGTTTGCGTCCTCTTTGTAGTCGAACGACTTGACGGGATTCTCTGCGCCGTACGGGCGGCGCAGGAGGAACCGCGGGCAGGTCAGACCCAGATAGCGCGAATCCTCCGAGTCGCGCAGGCTGCGCCAGGAGATGTACTGCTTGCTCTCGAACATGGCGCGCACGTCTTTGAGCCGCGGCAGACCCTCATAGCTGTTCAGACCGAAAAACTCCGGCCCGGCGGCGGCGATAAACGGCGCGTGGGCGGTCGCGGCGACGCCGCCGGCAAAGCGCAAGAGCTCGATGTCCGGTTCGCCCGGTCCGAAGTCGTAGTTGGCGATGATCGCCCCATAGGGCTTGCCGCCGAACTGGCCGTACTCCGCCTTGTGCACGTGATAGTAGAGCCCCGACTGAAAAAGCTCCGGCGCATCGCGGAAGTCGGCCAGCAGATCGTCCTTGCTGACGTTGAGCAGTCCCAGCCGGATGTTCTGTCGGAAGTCGGTGCGGTCGACCAGGAACCGCAGCCCGCGCCAGCCCGACTCGAGCTTCTGGAACTTCTCATCGTGAATGACCTTGTCGAGCTGCTGCCCGAGCTTCTTGTCGAGCTCCGCGATCGCGCGATCGACGGCCGCGCGATCGACGCGCAGCTTTTCGTCGGGACGACCCTCGTTTTCCTTGTTGATAAGGAGGATCTGCTTGAGAAGCTCGCGCACGCCGCGCTGCACCAGGGGCTTTGCTTCCCCAACTTTGGCGGCCTGGGTGTTGTCGATGATCTGATCGAGGACGCTGGCCGCAGGTGCCGCATGCTCGGTGACAGTCGCTTGCTGCGCCGGCTTTGCGGCGGAGGTCTCAGAGGACACGATGGCTCCTATGGCGAAAGGGGCTAGGTCGGGGCGAGCCCGATCTCATCGAGAATGCTGCTGCGCTCATTTTCATCGTCGAGGAGCTTCTGCAGCCGTTTGCGGAACTCGGCGTTCTGCGACAGCGGTCCTTTGAGCTCGGTCAGCGCCTCGCGCAGCTCCAAGAGCTCACGCAGCTCGGGAATCTGCCGCGCCACCTGCTCCGGTTCGAAGTCCCCCATGGTGTCAAAGCGCAGGTTCACGGCCAGCTCTTTGTTCTCCGGCTTTACGACGTTGTCCACCTGCAGGGTCATTCCGACCTTCTGCGCCTTGAGGATTTCATCGAAGTTGTTCTTGTCGATGTTGACCGGCTGGCGCTCTTCGATCGGGGTGGCATCGGCGCGCCCGGTGAAGTCGCCGACCACCAGCAACCGCAGCGGGAGCTCGACCTCTTCCACGGCGCCGCCGGTCTCGGTCTTGTAGCGGATGTTGACGCGCTCCTGGGGAGCGACCGTCCCGTCCTTGCCTGGCGTTGCTGCCATCTGGATCTCCTAAAATTTGCCAAGGGCTAACGGCGCGAGAACGCCGTGGGCATAACAAGCCGCCTAGTGGTTTGCAAGCTCAACTTCTCAACTTTTAGCTGCGCGATTTCAACTACGCAAGCTGCCCCATCATTCTGACGAGAGCTCCGGACCTAGGAGTATTGCCGTCGCTGGGCTCAGCTGGCAAAGGCGCGTCCAGAGCCGCGCCCGGCGCGATTTTTCAAGCTCCGCGGCGCGTCCGGTGCGCACGGCCAAACCGAGCGCCCGCTCACACAGCTCGGGCTGCCAATCGATCAGGTGATGCGTCTTTATCGCCGCCATCAGCGCTTCGACGATCGGCAGGGCGATATCGCTGCGCCCGGCGGTCAGCAAGAGCTCTGCGAGCTGCAGCTGCAGCTCGAACCGCAGCTTACCACTGCCGGCTCCCGCGATCGCTTTTTGCAGAGCGCGCACACCCGGCTCCAGACCTTCCTGAATTGTCGAGTCCGGTTCGGCTTTTTTTGCCGCTGCGGCGCCCTGCGGCAGCTCCGGGGTGAGCTCTGTCTGAATCCACTGCACCGTATCGGCGCTGGCCAGCGGCGTGGCCTCGCGATCGTTGAAGCGGAAGCGGACAAGCTCCGGACAGCGCGCAAGCAGGAGCTGGAGCTGACTCCTTACCACCTGGCGCGCCGCCGTTCCCCCAAGCTCGGCGAGCGCCTGCATCGCAAAGCGCTGCAGATCGAGCCACAGGGGATATGTGGCAAAGAGCTCCTCGCACTCGGCCAGCACCTCGGCGTGCTGACCCGCGGCGAGCCGCGCCGGCAGCTGCTTGAGCTGCAGCTTGTACTCCGGCGGCGGCGGTAAAAAAGTCTGGTGCTTGTTGGCGATCACTTCCTCCGCCCGCTCCGGCCGCAAGAGCTCATGTCCGGCCCAGCGCAGCGCGCGCAGCAGCCAGTACGCGGTCGGCTCGATCAGCGACTCCGCGCGCAGGTCCGCCGCAAGCCGGGTGACGAGCGCGGATAGGGCGTCTTCCATTGCCTCGCGGGACATGGCGGCCGGGCTTGTCGCAAGGGCGATTGCCGGGGCAACGGCCGGCACCGATTCGGGAACGCTCACCGGCGCAGCGGCCGGCGCTGGGTCGGGAACGGTCACCGGCGCAGCGGCCGGCGCCGGTTCGGGAACGGGTGGCGGCGCCGAAGCAGCCATCGACGCCGGCGCGGCGGCAGCCGGGGTCGGTGCGACCGACGCGGGCTTGGGCGGCGCAGGAGTAGGCGGCGCGGGCTTTGGCGCAGGCGTCTGCGTCTGCGGCTTATAGACAGCAAGCGCTTCTCGCAGCTCACGCAGCAGCGGATAGCCGAGCCCCAGCGCCTTCCCGCTGAGCTCCGCGACTCGCTCCGCTTCGGCGATGCAGAAAAGTAGCGCCGGCACCTCAGCCGGGCGCGGCGGCCGCGTCTTCAGCGGCAGCGCCAGCTCCTCCGACAGCCACTTGAGCTGGGCCTGACGACGCGCCGGCAGCCGCGGCGTGCAGCGCTCCCACCCATGTTCGATGAGATCGCCGAGCGCGTGCAGCACCGCTCCAAGGGCGGCAAACGGCGCGGACTCCGGATCCTCGCTGTCGCCGCAGAACGCGGCAAGGGCGAGGTAGCTGTAGATTTTCAGATCACAGCGCGTGGCCGCCACCGCGGCACCGCAGCGCGCGACCATCGTCCAGTCCACGTTCGCACGCGCCAGGCTGTAGTCGCGAATCGCCGCTTCGAAACCCTGGAGCTCCGCGCTGACCGGCTCGGTGTCGCCCGCAGCGACCGCGGCCCGCCCGAGCGCGAAAAGAGGATGCTGCTCAAAAAGTGCGTGCGCTGTCATCACTTGGTTCCTATCTGTGTCCCTGCCGCGGTCCTGAATTGGTCTCAGCTTGATCTTTTCTCCGTCGCTGGACTCGACCCTGACAAGCTGCGCGGGCTTCCCATGGCGATTAACTAGATGTAATTTCGAGCGCGTCGAACTTAGCGCAAACGGATCCGCGCTGACGCGCCAAGTAGTCGCTGCCGAGGATTTGTGTCATGAGCCATGCAACGCTGTCGCCGCTGATGCAGCCCCGTACTGCGCCGTCCTCGGAGTGGTTTGTCATCATCGAGACCGGCAGCCTGGCAGGCCAGCGGTTCCCGCTCGACAGCCAAGCCGCGGTGCTGACCTTGGGCCGCGATCCAAGCTGCACCATCCAGTTTGATCCGAACCGGGAGCGCATGGTCGGCCGCCGCCACGCCCACATCGAGCTGCGCGGCGACGGCCTGTACCTTGTGGATGACAGCAGCGCCAACGGCACGTTCAAAGACGGCCAGGCGGTGAGCCAGGTGCGCCTGGAGCACGGCGATCGCTTCCAGCTCGGCGGCGAAGTGGAGGGAGCGCAAGGGCCGTGGGTATCCATCTATATGCCGGCCCATATGCCGGCCCATATGCCGGCGGCTACGCACCTGGCTCCGCCGCGCACCGATGCGGTCACGCTGATCACCCGCCTTCCGGCAGTCAGCGCTTCCCCTTCTTCCTATGGGTCGGAGCCCGATGCCGGTCGCACGATGCCGGTCATTCCGGCCATTCCGGCCGCAGCAACCCATGCCGCGCCGCCCGCCGCAGCAACGTATGCGGCGCCGCAGGCCGCGGCTGCGGTGATAACGCCGCTGCTGGGTCTTGCCCCGGTGCCCGCGCGCGTGGCGCTCGGCGCTCCTACTAAAGGAACATCCGCGGTCGAGCGCTACGACAGCACCGCTCCGGTGAGCACCTCCGCCGCGGGCGATCCGCTGCTGCGCCAGCGCCGTACGCAGCTCTTCCGTCAGATAGCCGGTACCGTGCTGCTGCTGCTCCTTTCATGCACAATAGGCGTCATCCTGGGCATGCGGCAGGGACCGGAGCTGAGCACGGACACGGCGGCCCCGCTTCAGGACTGAAACAGATCGCGCAAGTCCGCCAGCGCGAACGAGGCGCTGCGCAAAAGGGCGCGCGCCTGCGCCGGATCTTCTTTGCGCAGCGCTTCTCCCGCCTGTTCCAGGCTGCGACTAAACGGCAGCAAGAGCTCCAGCGCCTTTTCTTGGAGGAGCTTGATGCTCGCGCCCGCGGTCTGATTCGCAGGCGGCGGCGCACTCTGTAGCGCGTCGAGCTGTCCGCTGAGCAGGGCCCGGTCTTCCCGCAGCGCGCTATTTTCTTGCTTGAGCTGCGCCAGCTCCGCCGTCAACCGTTGGCACTCGCGGCGGTGGCGGGCGCGCTCCTCCTGCATCTGCTCTAGCGGCACAAGCTCGGCGACCGACAGGGGCTCAAGCTGATGCTCGATCATCCGCGGCGCGGCGGTTCCCGGGGCCGGGGCTGGCGCTGCGGCGGTGCTCGGCGATCGGAGCACCAGCGTCGGCGGCGCCGCCGCGCGCGCCGCCGGCGGCGGTAGCGGCGGCGGCACGACCCCGCTTGGCCGCCGCACCACGGTCGGCAGCGGCCCGAGCGGCGCCTCCCCTTCTCCCTTCCGCTTCACCTCCTTGGGCAGCGATTCCGGCGCGCTCCCTCCGCCTGGCCGCCGCACCACGGTCGGCAGCGGTCCGAGCGGCGCCTCCCCTTCTCCCTTCCGCTCCGCCTCCTTGGGCAGCGGTCCTGGCGCCCCGCCTCCGCTCGGGCGCCGCACCAGGGTCGGCGGCGGCGAAAGCGGCGGGGGTTCGGCGGCCCGCACCGGTGCCATCTGGGCGACAACGGCTGGCGGAATGAGGACCGCGGCGCGCGGCAGCACGAGGGTGACCTCTTCGTTCAGCGGCGCCGCCGGCGGTTTTGCCGGCACGGTCTGCGGCAGGGCCTCCTGCTGGTAAGTAAAGAAGATGCGCCCGAGCTTGAGCGTGCCGCGCTGCTGCAGCCGCTGCGGCTGACCGGTCTCCACGGGCTTCTCATCGACGACGGTGGGGCTGGTCTGGCTCAGGTTGTGGAGCCACCAGTGTTGGCCGTCGTGGCGCAGCTCGACATGCTGCCGCGATACCGAGTCATAAAGAAGAGGGATCGCGCTGTCGGTACTGCGGCCGATAAGTCCCCCCGGCGGATCGAGCGTGCGCTGCGACTCTGTCTCGGGAGCGTTGAGGATGTGCAGGCGGAGTCTCATGTCATGGGGCTCGCAAGGGGGCCGCGGCATTTTCGCCGATGCACGACCCGGCGGGGGTTAGGGAATCAAGGAGTCGGCGCAGCGGCAGGTCGGCGCTCACCGCAACCGCGCCCGCCGGCGAACCGCCCACGCCACGCCGTCCCGGCAGGAGGGTGCCGCGCGAGGGGCCGTGCGGGCGCAGGATGGCGCAGAAGACATCGATCGTCGGCTCACGAAAGCACAGCGTCAGCGAGCCGGCCTCCGGTCCCCCGAGCTTCCAAAACAAAGTCCAGGTCGGCCGCGCGGGGGCGATAAGGCGCGAGCACAGGTCGAGGTAAAAGCGCAGCTCCAGCTCACGCGCCAGGGCCGGCCGGTGCAGCGGCAGTTCGATCGCAAAGCGGAGGCTGCGGGGATCGCGTCCACCGCCGCCTTCGCCGCGCAGCAGCGTGACAAGATCGCCGCAGATGGCCTCTCCGGTGCCGGGCGGACCGAGCTCCCCGCAGGTGACTTCGTCGAGAAAATTCTGATAGCGGGCGGTGCTGCGCAGCGCGGCTTCGGGTTCGGTCTGCGGCTCGCTGACAAGCGGCGTCTGCGCATAAAGGACGCGGCTGTGCACCTGCCCAAGCTGCGGCAGCGCCGCGACATCGTGAACCAGCGCCTCCAGCTCCGCGAACAGCGGCTCGTTCCAACGTAGGATTGCCAGCCCTTGCTGATCCCAGCACTGGGTCGGCAAGAGCTCAAAGGCGACAAAAGGAAAGGGCCGCTGATGCGCATCCTGAGAGGCATACAGCACCCCCAGCACCACCTGCGTCGAGTTGTCCGGACGGAAGATGAAGCGGTGCCAGAGCCGCGGATACGCCGTGAAGAAACCGCCGCCCATCTCCCAGCGGGCCTGGTGCAGGCCGCGCTCCAGCCAGCTCTCTAGCGCGCGGACCTCACGGCTGCTCGCCCGTACGCGCACGAGATCGGAGTGTCCGGGCAGATAGCCCAGCACCCCGCGCTGCCCGCCAAGCGGCGCAGCGGAAACCGGAAGCGGAGACCGAGGGGCGGAAGTCATGGCATCTAGCGCAAAAGGCTCGCCGGCAGAGCGATTTCCTTCCAGGCGTTATCGGGCTTGCTCGGGGCGCCGCCGCCGCCTTGCGCCGGCTGCAGCTCGAAGATCACTTTGATGCCCGGACACTGCCCGGGGGCTTCGGCGGTCGGCAGCACGAAGGTCAGGCGGTTCTCATCCAGGCTGCCGGGATTTTTTATGAAGAGGGAGTAGTCACTCCCTTGAAAGTACTGCGTGAAGGATTTGTTTTCGCCCCAGCTGGCGGCCAGCGAGGGGCGGCGGTTGACGCTCTTTTCGTGCTCGCACTTGGCGGTGTTCACGGAGCAGATATGCAGCATCTCACTGTCATCGAGCTTGACGACGCGGGCGTTATACCCGCGGCACGGCGGCGGCATCACCACATCGACGCTGATCGGCGGCCGCTTGGCGGCGCCGCCGGCGCTTCCGGGGGCCTTGTTGGGGTCGGTGACTTCGGCGATGCGGATGAACTTCTGCAGCATCTCGCACGACGGCCGGTGCAGCGGCAGCGCTTCGGCAAACGGCGGCTTCATGTCGGCCGGCACGCAGCGGCTCGGATCGCCGTTTTGGTAAAACGGCGACAGCGCCTGCTTGGAAAAATCCTTCACCGTCTTTAGGAAATCCACCGTGTCCTTGACGCGCTCGGGATCCTGCGCCGTGTAGCGCTTGTGCTTGGCCCGGACCAGCGACCACGGCTCGAACACCTCCTGCTGCCAGCGGTCGTCGATGGCCTTGGCGGCGACGGGCAAAAGCGCCGTCCAGGCATCGCGCTCGACCTGCAGCAGGATCTGATGCAGGCCGCTTTCGGGAATCTTGATGGACGCCCCGCTCATCCGTCCGCCCAGGTCGCTTATGAGGCTGCGCCGCGCCTCATCGACCGCCCACAGCTCACCGGCTCCGTTCATGGTCTGGGAGACCAGGGTGAGCGCCTGCTTGCCGCGGTTGGCGCCGGCCACGCTGTTGATGTTATAAAGCGCCGTGCGCAGCGCCGCCGCCGCGGCGAGGTACTTGCGAAACAGATCCGCGCCGCTAGGTCCCGGCTCTTCCTCATCGCCGTCTTTGGTCGGCTTGGCGGTGAGCCGGACGAACGGATCGAATGCGGCGAGCGCCTGCTTGCACGCCTCCGGCGTATCGAGATCGCGGAGCTCCTTATTCGCCCGCACCGCCTGCTTGCGCACCCAGCCCGTGCACCCGGTCTGGCGCACCCGGCGCAGCGACTTGGGCACGATCGAGTCTTCGCGTCCGATCCCCGAAAGCTCCACGACCTGAGTAAGCTCCGGCCGCGGCTGCCGCAGCAGCGCATCCAGCGCCTCCCCCGCCCGGGTCAGCGCTTCCCCCTTGCCGTCCTTACCGCCGCTCCCCTCCTTCTCTTTGAGCGCCGGCCGCGGCCCGAGTTCCATCAGCCAGCCGTTCCAGGCTTCCAGGTAGCGCCGCCGATACTCATCTTCGAGGTTAATCGGATCTTTTGGCTCCTCCACGTTCAGCACGCACTTCCACCAGTGCCGGCCGCTCGCCGCCTTCTTGTCGAAAAAGCGCGCACAGCCGGAGCGGGTAAACACGCGCTCAATCCCCGGATCGACCACGTACTGCGCCCGCAGCTGCGACGTCTTAGTGTACAGGTTGGCATTGGAGGCGCGGAGCATGAACACCACCGCGGCCGGAGCATCGGCGGCGCGCAGGTTGTCCAGCGTCTTTTGCCGCAGCTGCCGGTCCAGATGCAGGCTGTTTATCTGCGCATAGACCTGCGGCTCCTGCTCAAAAAAGAACTGCAGGCTGCGCCCGAGCTGGCCGGCCGGCGACTGCGGCCGCTGCGGATCGGCCTCATCGCGCACGTCAAACAAGTGATAGGAGGGAACAAGCGCGGTGCGCCACTTTTCGATCAAGAAGTCGCCGATCGACTCGCGGATTTCCTCTTCGCCGACCGGCCCGCAGCTCTGGCCGTCGAGGATGTGAGCGGCCTTGAGGAGCTGGAAGCCGCGATCGAAGTCCGCGCCGGGCTTATCGTACTGCGTCGTGCTCGCCCGCACCAAGTCCTGCTGGAGCTGCGCCCGCAGCGGCCGCAGCCACGTCGTGTCGATGCGCCGCAGCAGGATGTCGCTCGCGGTCCGGTGCGGCCGACCGAGCGCGCCGTGCGGCTTTTCTTCCAGCAGCGTGAGCAGCGCTTGCTGCGCCACAAGCTCGCGCTGGATCTTGCTCTCCGTCGCCCGGCTCGCCAGCTCGCCCGGGCCTTGGGACTCGCGCAGATCCTGCACGGCGGCGACCAGCTGCTCCAGCCAGCGCCGATCGGCTTTGTAGCGGCCACCCAGAACCCAGCAGACCGATAGGCACGCCAGCATTCCTAGCGCCACCGCGAGGCGCTGATCGCGCTGCAGCTTGCGGATGCGCTGGACGCTGGGCCGCGCCGCGTTTTCCGAGTGGCGAATGACCTGGGCGAAGATCCCGCGCAGGAACGACGAGCTCTCCGTCCCCGGCGCCGGACCGGGCCGCAGCGGCAGGTTGAGACCGAGCTCGGTGGCCAGGCGGTGCCGGGCGCCGAGCCGCCGCTCGCCGGTCTGAACCGCGCTGGCGAGATAGACGGCGGCAAGGCGCGGCCGCTCGCTGCCGGCGTGGGCCTCGACCAGCACCTCGATGAAGCGCCGCAGCGGGGCGCGCAGCGCCTCGACCTGCGAGGGAAAAGAGAGCACCGCCTCCCGCCCCTCACGCGAGGGCTGGACGAGCAGGCGCCCGGCGAGCCGCGCAGCAAGGGAGGTCACAAGCTCGCCGACCCGCTCTTCCACCAGGCTGCCCAAGGAGCCGTGGGCGGCGCTGCTGTGGCCAAGGGCTCTGTCCAAGCTGAAGCCCCACGCCCGCTCGCGCTCATCCGCGGTCAGATCGGCGCAGAACTCGCTGAACCCATCGAGCAGATCGACTTTGTTGAACAGCAGGTGGATGGGAATCTGGACGCCCAGGATCTGGGTCAGCTCATCCAGCCGCTCGCGCAGCTTACCCGCGCTCCGCTCGATATCAGCCGCCGAGCGATCGAGCAGCTCCTCCATGCCGACCTGCAAAACGACCGCGTCGATCGACTGCTTGCGGCGCCGCTGGAGCAGCTGCAGGAATGCCGCCCACTCGTCCCGGTCTTCCTCGCGCATGGCATAGCGGCCGGCGGTGTCGAGGAATACGGCATCGCTGGCCAGCCAAAAGGTGCAGTTGCGCGTCGGGCCGATCCCCTGCATACGGCGGCTTATAAAGCGCAGCCCGGAGCGATCGAGCGCCGTCGACTTGCCCACGGCCGGCGGACCCATGACCAGGATCCACGGCAGCGCCGCCGCTCCGCCGATGAGCCCGCGCTTGCGACAGGTGTCGTTGAGCTCCCCGAAGGAGCGCTGGAACTCCTCTGCCAAGGCGGCGAAATCGCGCACCGCGTCGGGGCCGGCGATCACCGCCTGCTTGCGCGCCTGCTTGGCCAGATCCCGCGTCAAGCGGCGAGCGGCGACAAACCGTCCCACCCAATAGATCAGCAAAAACAGGGTGAGCGGCGTGCCCACCAGGAGCTCCACCAGCCACGCTTGCTCGTCGAGCCGGAGCAGCCCGCAGATCACCCACAGGCAAAGGAGCAGGATCCCAAGGCCAAGGGTTGACCACACAACAGGCCGCGCCAGAAATGAGAATATTTTTTTCATCGCTGTCCTCGCCGCAGCGCCTTTAGGGGTTGCTGCCCGAGACCGGAGCGCCAGCGCCCGGCTCCCAGGTGCGGAGGATGTGGACCGCGTCCCCCGCCTGCCAGTAAAGGAGGAGGCTTAAGACGAGTCCGCATAAAAGGATTAGTCCGGCGCCGATGCCCAGGACCCAGGGCGCCCCGACGATCACCGGCGGCGGCGGCAGCTTGGCCAGCTCGGCGATGGGCGAGCCGAGAGGCGGCGGCGCGCCCAGGCGCCGCTGAAGATCGTTGTGCAGGGTCTCGCGCAGGACCCGCAGATCGCTCAGGCGGTTTTCCTGGCGGTAGCGGCCCTCAAAGCCCCAGGCGAGGCAGCGGGCGTAGTGCTCTAGGATGGACACCGGCGTATCGGGTCGGCTGCGGCGCTGATCCAGGCGCTCGAAAAAATCGCGGCCGAGGTTGTTGTGGCTGTAATACGTGTACTGGAGCGTCTCGCGCTGCCAGCCCTCGGCGAAATCGCGCACCGGGGAGCCGTTGGCCGACTCGTCCAAAAGGGCGATCACCCCAAGCTGCGCCTCCGCCACAAGCTCCTCGTCCAGCCCCGCCCGCAGGAGCTCGCGGCGCTGCACCTTGAGCGAGTCTTCGATGAACAGCCGCACCGGCGCCGCGCGCTGGCCGCCGACGTAGCCCTCGCGCATCCAGCCGGAAAGCAGGAACAGATCGCGATAGGCGCGACGCAGCGCGGTGTCGGGCTCGCCGCCTGCCTCTTGCCCGGCGCGCCGAGACGACGCGCTCATCGCTTCCCTCCCTGAGCATCGCGCAGCACCACAAGCTCCAGGTGCAGTCCGTCGGGGGCGCGGGGAATGTAAATACCGAGCTGGCCGCTGCGGCGAACCTCGTCCCACAGCGGGCCTTCGCCGTGCAGGCGGTAGTAGCTGGCGTCCTTGCGCACCGGAATCGGCTCACGCGGACGCGGCACGGGCTCGAGCCGCAGCCCGGGGTTGGCGGTCAGAACCAGGCTCTCGACGCGGTGGCTGTCGGCGATCTTGCAGGCGCCGGGCAGCCGCTCAAACTCCTTGCGCGGCAGATCGCCGGTGGCGACAAGGTAGAACTCTCCGCTCTCCAGGAGCTGCGATTCCTCGATGCGGCCGTCCCAGACGTTCTGGGTCTGGTTGAGCGGAATCACCAGGTAGCGCTCGCGCACGACGATGCCCAAGAGCTCATCGATGCGGCGGATTAGCGCCGCGTAGGAGCTGCCGATGGCCTCATGCTGGTAGACCGGAAAGTCGGGCTGCGCCCCGGCGGTGAAGATGAGCAGGCCGCCGGCGAGCCGCAGCAGCTCTTCATACATCTGCGCCGGGTGGGTTCCGGGCAGGCTCACAAGATGCCGCAGCACCGGCAGGTACTGATTCAGCGTGTGCAGCAGCCAGAACTGGGTGAGCGTGGCCGCATCGAAGACCAGCGCTTCGCCGCCCTGATTCCGCTTCAGGCTCAGCTCCGCGGCCTTGGCGGCGACGCGGCTTATAAGCTCCTGCAGGCGCTTCACAAGCCCCGGCGCCGCCGCGAGCAGCGGACTTGGGGGCACGTAGTCGCGCCGCAGCATCCACGTGCCTTCCGCCGACCGCTCGACCTCCGCGAGCTTCAGCGCCACCGTCCCCGCCAGCATGGCGCTGCCGACGCCGAGCCGGAGGTTTTTGACCACGACATCGATGGTCTGGACCTGCTCGGGGTTCTCATCATCGGCGACATCGAGCGGGCGCTCGATGAAGCGGATCTCGGTCCGCTCGGGGTTGGCGGTGAAAAGCGGCAGCCGCGCCCGCCGCGCCGGCAGACCCAGGAATACCTCGACCCCGCGCTCCCCCGCCGCCGCGCGCAGCGTGACCGCCGCCGGCGCCGGATCCGCGGCCGGAATATCCACCACCATCCCATCGGGCAGCACGGCGCGGCAGCGCTCCAGCTCGAAGCGGCCCTCGCTGAGCGCTTGATCGTTTATGACCAGCTCAAAGATCCCGAAGTCGAGCGGCCGCGGCGCCAAAAACTGCATCCGCAGCGTCGCTTCCAGACTCCGCTCCGCCTGCTGAAAGTGCTGCGGCAAAAGGAACATCCCGTCCTTCCAGGCGACCTTGCTGTACAGGCTCATGGGCACTCCTCTTCCAGCGAGCTCTCACAGCGGTTAAACAGGCACAGGTTGGTGCCGCGGACGTAGATGGTGGCCCC
Source organism: uncultured Myxococcales bacterium (assembly GCA_937879845.1). Lineage (GTDB taxonomy): Bacteria > Myxococcota_A > Polyangia > Palsa-1104 > JAEUJZ01 > CALFML01. Next base: position 7,285 of record CALFML010000080.1, on the reverse strand, counting down.
CTGGGTGAGCTTTTCCCGCGGGAGAATGCGGATCGTATTTTTGCTGCGGCCGCGACCGACGGCGACGGCCAGGACGTAGCGGGTCTCGGGATGCAGGGGCCAGCGCGCCAGCTGCTTGGACTTGCTCGCCTCTACTTGTTCGATCTGACGCGCGACATCTTTATGCTGGCCATCGGCGAGCGCGCTCTTGAGAAGATCCAGATCCTTGTCCGCGCCATCGACGAACGCCCCATACTCAAGCTTGCAGGGATCGACGACTTCTTTGAGCTGATACAGCCGCAGCTCAAGGATTCGCGAGTCGGGAGCCCCGCCGCTCGACGGGCAGACGCCGCTGGCGGGATTGACGCAGCCGCTGGGACTAAGCTCCAGCCGAGCGAACTGCACACAGCCCGCGCCTAGACCTAGCACCGCGAAAAGAAGCAGAATCACTTGCCGCACGGCCATCTCCTCGGCGAGAAAAATATCGGAATAGATCCAAGCTCCCTAGTCGGTCGCAGCGCCGGACCATAGCATCGCCGCTGCCCCCGGCCAAGCAGACCTACGCTCAAGCAAGCGCTACATTTATCGCGCGCAGCGCCGCCGCAGCCGGCCAAGCACCGTCTCAGAAACACGGCTTGATGGCCGATTCCCAAGCTTGGGAAACGCGGCCCGCAAGCGCATATCGTTCCCTGCGGAACACTGTGCCGCCGCGGCGCATCGGTGGGCGCTGTAGCCGCCTGTGGGCGCGAGGCGGCGCGGCTTAATTTCCGACCGCGTCCCCTTGCGCTTCAATGCGCGTGTTGATCGGCAGCTCAAGGCTCGGCAGCGGGCCGAAGCTGCGGCCGCCGAGCCCCTGCATCAGCTCGACCTTGCGCGCCGTCCGCGTAAGCCCGACCAGCACGTCGGTGACGCCGTCGAGGTCGTAGTCGCCGACCGCCACGAGCGACGGCTGTGACGACAGGGGGAGCAGGCTCGCCGGGCCGAATCCGGTCGGCTGGCCGAACAGGATGCTGATGTCCTGCTCCACCGGGTTTGCGGCGATTACGTCGAGCCGGCCGTCTTTATCGAGATCCGCCAGCGTGATCCCGGCGGAGCCGCCGGCGTTCTGGATCGCAAACGGGATGTGCTGCTCCGCCAGGAACGTCCCATCGCCGGCGCCGGCCTGGATCACCAGATCCTTGCCCTGCAGCGATAACGCATCCAGCCGGCCGTCACCGGTTACGTCCCCCAGCGCCAGCCCGTAAGCCGTGCTCGTCACCGGGGTCTTGAGCAGCGCCGCAAAGGTGCCGTCCCCGTTGCCGAGCGCGGTGGCGATGCTGCTCGTGGCGTTGTTGCTGCTGATGACAAGGTCCAGCTTGCCGTCCCCGTTGACGTCGGCCGTCGCCAAGTTCTGCGGGATGCCGCCGGGGGTGATGGTCATGGGGCTCTGAAACGTGAAGCCGTCGCCGCTGCTCAAGTAGGTCCGCACCTGCGAGAAGCCGGCGACGACGAGGTCGATCTTGCGATCGCCGTTGAAGTCGGCGGCGACCGCGATCCGGCCGCCCGATGGACCCTGGAAGCACATCTGCTGGAAGGATACCTCGCCGTAGTAACGGAACAGCTTGTCGCGCTGCAGGCGCTGGCCTTCGGGGTGGACAAGCTCGATGGCGACCGGCCCTTGACGGCCCGGCCGCGGCGGCGTCATCGCGGTGAGCTGCTGCGCCCCGCTGACCGTCACCGCCGTCGCCGGCTCGCCGTCTATCATCACCGTCATCCCGGTGACGAAGCGGTCGCCGGTGAGCGTCACCATCTCCCCGCCGAGGTTGGTACCGCCGGGCGGCGAGACAGCGGTCAACATCACGGCCGGCTCGCACAGCTTGGTCAGCGGGTTGCAAGCCTGCGCGGGAGCCTGGCACAGCTCGGTGTTGCGCACGCAGTTGTCGGGGTTGTCGGTGGAAAAGCCGCCGAACAGGCTGCCGCAGGAACCCGCTCCCAGGCTGAGCAACAAGGCCGCCGGCCCGAAGCTGCGGGCCACTGCGTTTACGCGCACACGGACTTGCCGGCTTGGCATCAGCGTCCTCCTTGGCTGGCACACAAAGCAGCTCCGCCGGGTGCGGCGGCCTCGCCCGGCCGGGTCGTCGCCGGCGGCGGGCAGGGCGGCGTGACCACGGTGGTCTCGACGACCCGCCGCGGGCCGGGTACGGCCAAAAGGATGATGCCGACCAGCGACACCGCGGCCCCGGCGCCGAGAAGCCCCGCCCCGAGCGGCAGCGTCGCATAGCGCTGCTCGCACTGCTGCGCCGGCGGCACCGCCGGGTTCAAACACGTCCCATCGACCGCCAGCGCCGCCGCGCCGAAGCCGGCCGTCAAAACGCCGCCGCCGATGAGCGCCGCGCCCAGGCCCAGCCGCCAGCGCGGCCGCGGCTCGATCTCGACAAAGCGCACCCGCTGCGCCCGCACGGAGGAGGCCACCGGCGGCGCCCCCATCAGCGGCTCGAGCTTGAGCTGCAGCTTGTTCGGCTTCCCCTCTTCCACTTGGACGGGCTGGGTCAGCTCCTGGTAGCCGGGGTGGCGGAGCATGATGGCGTAGTTTCCGGCGAAGCGGACGCCGTGATAGGGGGTCGGCCCGATGAGCCGCCCGGAGAGCTCGACGATCGCTCCCGGCGGATCGCTCACCACCTCCAGCTCGCCGCGCCGCCGGCTGCGGCCTTGCAAGGAGGCCTCGGAGCTGGCGCCGGCGAGCCGCGCCGCCAGGGCCTCCAGCGTGCAGCCGGTGCAGCGCTGCTCGCTCTTGTAGGCGGCCTCGCCGACCTCGGCGTCGAGCAGGCTCACCGTGGCGCGAAAGTCCAGGGCCGGCGGCAGCTTGGCGGCGGGGTTGGGGGTGCCGCCCGGCAGCGCTTCGATCTCGATGGCGACGGCTTGCGATACCGCCCGCTCTGTCAGCGCCGTCAGAATGCAGCGCACTGCTTCGGCAGCGGGCGCGCCGGTTGCGCTGCCGCACGCTTTATCGGCGGGGAGCTGCACCGGCACCGCGGTCAGGCGCTCGCCGCGCAGCCGCTCGACGACCGCCTGCTCGACCCGCGCCGGAACTTCAGCGGGTCCGCCGCGGCTGCGCACGAACAGCAGCACCGTCGGCAGCTCGCTCACCATCACCGCGGCGCTGGTGCGCTCGAAGCGCACCTCCAAGCTGTGCTCCGCCTTCACGCTCAGCGTGGCCACAAGCGGCGCCGCGGTCCGCCCCTGAAGACTCTCCAGCCGGATCTCATGCGTCCCCGGCGCCACCAAAAGCGGCTGCGGCAGCGGCAGCTGCGCGACCAGGTGCCCGTCCAGATTCACCAGGCTGCCGAGCTCTCCCAAAATGGCGACCTCGCCGCTGGGCAGCGGTGACGCCAAGACGCGCGCGGCTTCCGCCCGCTGCTCCGGCGGCACGCCCGCAACCTCGGTCGCCAGGAACCGCCGCATCAGGTCCTGCGCCGCAATCGCCCGCCCCTGGGCCTGGGCGACCCGGCCGAGCTGGAACAGCACCGCCGGGGCGCTCTCCAGACGGTAGGCGTCGCTGAAGTTGCGCTCGGCGCCGGAAAGATCGCCCGCTTTGAGCGCCGCTTCGCCGGCGCGCGTCAGGCGCTCGCTAGGGCTTATGCCTGACCTAGCCCCCTTGGCCGCCGCGGCGGGACGCGGCACCGGCCGGGCGTGCAGCGGCGTCGCGGCCAGAAGCGCCACGCTCCAGGCAAGCCCAAGACCGCAAGCGGCGAGGGTCCGGTTCATGGGCACGACCCTACGCGCGCCGGGGCGTCCGGGCGGACCGTGATCTCATGCTTCTCGCCGCCCACGTCGATGGTGTGGACGCCCAGCGGCATCCACTTGGTCGTCTCCTGACACTTGCCGCCGCTGCGACGGCTGATCATGACCACGCCGAGCCGCGGCGCCAGGCGGATGACCCCCGCCTGCGCCTGCTGCAGCTCCGCCGATTTTCCCTGCACATGGCCGGTCTGTTTGATGAGCCGCTCGTACTCCGCCATCGCCTCTGCCTCGTACCCTTGCGCCTCATAGACCTGGGCCAGCTGGTAGGACATATCGAACAAGAGCGAGCCGCACAGGTCGGATTTTTTTTCCCGGCCGCACAGCTTCCGCGCTTTCTCGAAGAGCTGACGGGCGCGGGCATAGTCGCGGCGCTGCAGCAGCTTGACGCCGCTTTGGGTGAGCTCAGCGGCTTGCGCCTCTGCGGTCTTCGATCCGGCGGGAGACGCCGTTTCCGTCGGGTTTGCCTCCGGGGACGCCGGTTCAGAGCGCTCGCCGCCAGTCAAAGCTGGGGCGGGAGACGCCGGTCCGGCGCCGGTGGCGGCAGCGCTGGGAGGGCTCGCCGCCGCGCCGGGTTTCTCTTCAGGCGGGAGCTGCGCCGGCTGCAGGCGAGCGATAAGCGCCGCGGCCAGCGCCCGGACGCCGGCGTTGACGTCATCCAGGAGCAGGCGCAAAACCGGCAGGCCGCCGCCGGGCAGGTCGGCAGCGATGGTGGCGGCCCGCCGCCGCACCGCCGGATCGCTGTCGCGGGCGGCGATGAGCAGCTGCGCCACCGCCTGATCCACCGGCAGCGCGGCCAGCGCCTCGACCGCCTGCAGCCGCTGCTCGACAGAGTCGGCGGCGCCGCCGGCGGACAGCGGTGCCGGTTTTTCACCTAGCCGGATGAGCAGCGCCTGAGCGGTACGCGCCGCCGCTCCGCCTTGGCTCAGCGCATCTTTAAGCACCGGTATGGCCCGCCGATCGCCAAGCTCCGCCAGCCGCCGTGCCGCCAGCAGCCGCACACTCGCCGCCGGATCTTCGAGCATGCTGGCCAAAAGCTCCGGATCCGGCAGCAGACTCTCCAGCACCACCCGCCGCACCTCGGGGCTCGGCGACTTCAGGAGCTCACGCAGCTTGGCCTTCTGGCTGCTGTCTCCGGCCGCCAACAGCGCCGCGCGGGCCAGGGCCTGCTCCAAGGCCGAGCCTTCGCCCAGAATGCCGCTCAGCCAGCTCGCCAGCTCCGCCCCGATGCCCGCGGCGCCGCGGTGAACCAGCGCCTGGGCGATCTTGGCCAGCGACCGCAGCGCCTCTTGCCGCACGCTTTGGTCGGTATCTTTAAGACCGGTGCGCAGCGCCGTGAGCACCGCCGGTTCCAGCTGCGCCGCCGTGCCCCGTGCCCCCAGCGCCCGCAGCGCGCTGCGCCGCACCTGCGGCTCACTGTCCGCCGACAGGGTCGAGAGCAGGGCCGCGGCTTCGGCGCTTTGCAGATCGCCGAGCACCACGGCGGCCGACTCGCGCACCACCCAGTCGCTGTCCGAGAGCGCCGCCCGCGCCCACAGCATGCCCTGCTCGGACAGCGCTCCGGGGTCGCGGGCACACAGCTGCAAAACCGCCAGCGCCGCGCCGCGCTGCAGCGCCGGATCGCTCTCCGGCCGCAGGAGCGGCCGCAGGAGCCGCACCTCCCCCAGCCCCCCGCCCTGTCCCAGGCCCGACATCGCCACGAGCCGCGCCGCGGTATCGGCGTTATTGTCCTGCGCCACCCGCCGCAGCAGCGGCAGGCTGCGCTCGGCATCGGCGGTCACAAGGAGCCGCGCCGCCAACAGCTGCTGCTCTGGCACGGTGGAGCTGGCGCGGGTGCGCAGCGCCTGCAGCGCGGCCTCGTCGCCAAGCGGCAACAGCCGCGCCGCGGCCAAAAGGTAGGACGGCCGCGTCGGCTCGGAAAGGCGCTCATGCAGCTGGGCGCGGGCCTTACCGTCGCCGCCTTGGGCCAGGCGTCCCAAAAGCTGCACCGCCGACTCATCGGGCAGATCGGCGCTGGTCAGCAGCTGGTGCAGCTGCGCCTGCGCCTTGGGCTCGCCTTGCTCCGCCAGCAGGAACGCCGCCTTCTGCCGCGCCGCGCCGTCGCTGCTATCCAAGGCCTGCAGCAGCAGCTCGCGTCCCTGCGCGCTGCCGAGCTGCCACGCCGCTCCCGCCGCCGCGATGCGCACGTTGGTCGCGGCGCTCTGCTTGGCCAACGTCAAAAGCTGCGGCGCCGCCGTGCGATTGCCGAGCAGCCCGATGGCCGTCGCCGTCTGGGCCTGCACCGCCGGGCTGGGATCGGTGAGCAGCGGCAGTAAAAGCGGCAGCTGGCGCGAGTCGCGCGCCTGCCCCAGCCCTTCTACCACCCCGCGCCGGATCTCTTCTGCCGGATCGCGCAGGCTGCGTGTCACGATCTCGACGGCCCGCTGCTTGGCCTGGCGCAGCTCGTCGGGACGCAGGGACTCGGCGCGTTCGCTGCGGGTGTAGGCGCGAATGCCCAGATAGACCCCGCCGCCGATGAACAGCGCCGCCAGCGGCAGCGCCGACCACAGCGAAAAGCGCCGCCCCTGGATGACCAGCCCGCTGCGCTTGCCCTGCGGCAGGATCACCGTCGAGCTGGTGCGGCTGTTGAGGAGCTCGGCTTCGTGCCGCAGCGCCTCCGCCGCGTCGCGCAGGGTGGGAAACCGCTGGCTGCGGTCTTTGGCCAGCATGCGCAGCACCACTGCCTGCAGCGAAGCCGGGGCGCGGCCCTGCGGGTAGCGCTCGCGCAGCGGCTGCACGTCGCTGGCCAGGTGCTTGAGGAGCACGGCTTGCGGCTCCGCGGCGTCAAAGGGAACCGTTCCGGTCAGAAGCTCGTACAAGATGCAGCCGAGCGCGTATTGATCCGAGCGCGCATCGATGTCGTCGCCCTCGATCTGCTCGGGGGACATGTAGTGCGGCGTCCCCATGACCGTGCCCGCCATGGTGTAGCGGGGGTTGTCGCGCGCCATGAGCGAGACATCACGCGCCATGACCGAGACATCGCGCGCCATGACCGAGACCGGCTGCTTGACGTTGGCCGGCACGCTGGGGAAGCTCGCCGGGACGCCGGGGGCGCTGCGCGGCCCGGCCGACGGGGAGCTGCCCGCGCCCGCCGCCCGCGCCGCCGCCCGCGCCTTGAGGGCGATGCCGAAGTCGACGATCTTGACGTGGTCTTTGTCGCCGTCCTGCTCGACCAGAAATACGTTGTCGGGCTTGAGATCGCGGTGGACGATGCCGCGGTCGTGCACCGCCTGCAGGCCGGTGGCGATCTGCGCGGCGATCTTGCACGCGCGCAGCGCCGGCATCGGCCCGTCCCGCAGCACCCGGCCGAGCGTCGGCCCGCGCAAAAGCTCCATCACCAGATAGGAGCGGCCGTCGTCGAGCACGCCGAAGTCGGAGATGTAGACGGTGTTGGGATGGCGGATCTGCGAGGCCAGCTTGGCCTCTTGCAGGAAGCGCATCTGCGCCACCGGGTCCTGCGGCTCCAAAAGGATCTTCACCGCCACCGGAG
>CALFML010000079.1 GCA_937879845.1 uncultured Myxococcales bacterium | reverse complement strand
TCGCCTGCGGCACCCCGTCGCTGGCGCGCCGGGGGCCCCGCCTCCGGCGCCACCCGCGATGGGGAAAAATAGGGCGTGGCGACTGCGGTCATTTTTAATTGGTCGGGCGGGCGGTGATTTTTTCTTTGGGCTTGCGATCGGAAAAAATTTATCGGCTGCGTGGAACCTTCCGCGGCATCCGCTGTCACTAGTACGTGCCGGCGTGATGTTGAAGATGCCGGCCTCGGGTTAGAAACTCTCGTCGCGCCGCCGGGTTGGCGGCACGACGATGCAGCCGGCGGAGCCGGCGAGCGGGGAGCGCACTTTTTGGCGACCCTGCGCATAGGAGGGAACTATGTCCACGATCGTCAAGACGACTCTTCCGCGGCCCAGTATTGTTTCCGAAGTTCCCGCCCACGTGGCGGAGCAGGTCGAAGTGCGCGACGGGGCGCAGGCCATCGAGGTGTCGGCTCTGTTTGAGGATGCAGTGCAGGAAGTCCGGCACTTTGACAACCCCGCGGGCGGCAAGGTGAGCGGGTTGACCAAGGGCCTTTTGGGATCCGCAGCGGCGTCGCTGGCCGGGGTGTTCATGCTGTTTGGATCGAGCTACGCGCAGGTCGCAAAGGAGAAGGCGGCGATTGAGCGCGGCGACCTTGCGGCGGCCAGCGCGGCGCGGAGCGATGGGCGGGCGACGGACTACGGCGCGGCGGGACTTTTGAGCTTCGGCGCCTCGGCGCTCCTGTACGGACTGTGGCGGCGGCAGAGCGAGCGGCGTGAGAACGAGTTCTCGATCGGCGCCGATGCGCAGGCGACCTTCAAGATGGACGCGGACGGTCTGCCGAGCGCGCGGTTTCCGCTCGTGCGTTCGACCGGAACGGAGTATGAGCTGCTGTTCACCTCGGCGATGCGCGGTGATGTGACGGTGGAAGGGAAGACGAGCAGCCTGGCTGACTGGACCGCCGCCGGGCGCGCCCATCCTTCCCAGACCGTGAGCGGTGCGCTGGCGACGACGATTCCGCAGGGGGCGCGGTTCTGTCTGCAGCACGGCAACAGCACGTTCCTGGTAAACTCGGTGGCGCGGCCGCGGCAGTATCCGGTGCCGCTGCAGCTGGACTGGCAGCAGCAGTCGTACACCGGCGCGGTGCTGGCGGGAGCGGGGCTGTTTCTCGGTCTCATGTTCTCCGTGCCGTCGGATCCGCGGTCGCTGGCGATTGACTCGTTCCTCAACGAGCACATCACGCGCATCATGATCACGCCGCCGGCGCCGCCGGAGGAGAAGGCCCCTTGGCTGGCGCAGGCGGACAAGACGCCGCACAGCAGCCGCGGCCAGGCGCACAAGGGTCCGACGGGCAAGATGGGAAGCGACAAGGCTCCCCAGGTCGCGCGGGCCTATCAGGTCAAGGGCCCCAAGGACAATCCGGACCCGAAGATCGCCCGCAAGCTGGCGGAAGAGGTGGCGTCCAAGTCGGGTATCATCGGCGCGCTGACCGGCGTGCATAGCGCGGCGCTGGCCTCCGTGCTGAGCAATCAGTCGGCGCTGGGACGCGATGCCAGCGATGCCCTGGGCAACCTGATTGCGACGGAAGCCGGCGATGCGTACGGTGCAAACGGGATGGGCTATGTCGGCTCGCGGGTCGGCGGCGGCGGCACCGGGGACGGTACGATCGGGCTCGGGCGGCTTCCGGGGCTTGGCCACGGTCCGGGTGATCGCGAATACGGACGCGGCGCCGGTCCGCGGCTGGTGCGCCACAACATCGAAGGCCCGGTGGTGGATGTCGGCCCGCCCAAGATCATCGGCTCGCTGGATAAGGAGCTCATTCGCCGGGTGATCCGCAGCCACATGAACCAGGTGAAGTTCTGCTATGAGAGCGAGCTTACCCGCAACCAGAAGGCGGAAGGCCGCGTCCAGGTGCAGTTCCTCATCGGCACGACCGGCAGCGTGGTGACCAGCATCGTCCAGGCTTCGACCTTGGGAAGCCTCCAGGCGGAGTCCTGCATCGCCAACGCCGTGCGCCGCTGGGAGTTCCCCAAGCCGCAAAACGGCGTGGTCTCGGTCTCCTATCCCTTCGTGCTCAAGACCGCCGGCGAGTAATCCTTCCCAATCACTGCAAAAGCGGAAGCGAGACGCGGGGCTTCTGAGCCGCGAGCTTCCGCCGCCACCGCGCCCGCGGCGACCACCGCCGCCACAATCCCCGCAGCGCAAATCGGATAAGCTGAAGCCGCGTCATCACCGCGAACCGCGCCAGCTCACAGCCGCCGCACGGCTTTGGAATCACGCCGCGCCCAAGCTCCTGCCGCAGCGCATCGCGCCGGGCCAGGACGAGCTCCGGCGGATCCACGCCAAAACGTCCCAGCGCATACTCCTGCGTATCTTTGATCATGCAGCAGCCGGTCGCGACGCCTTGGTTGTTCACGTACAGCCCGGACTCCAGCCAAGGGCAGCGCCGCGCGCCGGGATGAAAGCGGATCATCAGCTCATCAAAGAAGCCCTGGACGCCGCTGCGCTTTTTGGCCCGCTGGATCGCCTTTATCTCGCGGTGGGCGTAAAACTGCACCCAAAGATCGTTTACCTCGTCATCGGAGAGCATCTGCCGGCTGAGCGCCGCGGGGTAGTTTTGCACGTAGGCCGGCATGCCCTGCAGCGGCTGCAGCGTAATTCCGCCGTCGAGTCCGAGCTCCCGATACAGTGCCAGAATTCCCTCCAGGTGATCCTGGGTGTCCTTTAGCACCGTGATCGAAAAAGCGACCACCGGCTTTTTCTGTCCGCGCTCGCGCCGCGCCGCCATAAGCTCGCGCAGGCCGCGCACGACTTTTTCCAGCTTGCCGCCGCGGATGTGGCGGAACGTGGCCGGATCCGCCGACTCCAGCGACACCGAGATCTTCTCTATCTCCAGATCCAAGATCTGCGCAATCGCCGCCGGCGTGAGATAGCTGCCGTTGCTGATGAGAGAGATCTTCACGCCGCGGCCGCGCGCCGTCCGCACCATGTCGAAAAAGCGCGGGTGCATGAGCGACTCGCCTTCGCCCTGCAGCTCGATGTGCTGTAGATCAGGGGCCGCCGCCAGGATCTGCTCGAAGCGCGAGAACTCCAGATCCGACTGTTCCATATAGCGTCCGCAGCAGAAGCTGCAGGTGAAGTTGCAACGGGTCGTCGGCTCGATCTGAATGTGCGTCAGAGCGTTCATCGCAGGCGTGAGAATAGCGGCTGGTCGGCGCGGTCCGCAGAAGTTTTTTCGCGGCGCGCGGCGCGGGCGGCGGAAATCGCGTGCGCTTCTGCTCGCCTGTGCGACATCGCAAGCGCGCTGCTGGGTGGGGGAACGTGCGTCGTGATGCGGCCCGCCGCAGGAAAAGGAACCCCGCTGCGTACGCGCTTTCGCCGCAGGCGACGGCCCGAGCTGCTCAGGCGGAGCGCCAAGACGAGTGGCAACAGGGTCGAGTGGTCCGGACGGATGCGGCGAGTTTTTGCTGGCACTGCCTTTGCTTTGGTCGGCGCGCATAAGTTCACTCTTACGGAGGACTCCGTACCGATCATGACGACCTTGCCGATTTCTCCAGCTGCTCCTGATTCCGCGTCCGGCTCGCCGGATTGTGCTCTTGCCCGCTCCACCGCGGCCGCGGCCGCGGCCTTAGGCGGGGTGGGAATCGACGCCATCGCCTTCGCCGTGCCGCGCAGCTACCTTGAGCTGACCGAGCTTGCCGCGGCGCGCGGCGTGGCTCCAGAGAAATACACGAGCGGCCTTGGCACGCTGCAGATGGCCATCGCCGGACCGGAAGAAGATCCGGTGACGCTCGCCGCCCAAGCCGCGCATCGGGTGCTCCGCGCCTCCGGCCGCAGCCCGGCCGAGATCGGGCTGTGCATCGTCGGCACCGAGACCGCGGTGGATCACTCCAAGCCCATCGCTTCCTACCTGCACGGACTCCTGGGCCTGCCGCGCAGCTGCCGCGTGTTCGAGACCAAGCACGCTTGCTTCGGCGGAACCGCCGGGCTGCTCAACGCGGTCGATTGGATCGCGGCCGGCTCGGCGCGCGGCCGGGCGGCGCTTATCGTGTGCACCGACATCGCGCGCTACACCGTGGGCTCAGCCGGAGAGCCGACGCAGGGGGCCGGGGCGGTGGCGATGCTGGTGAGCGCCCGCCCGCGCCTGGTCGAGCTGGAGGTCGGCATCAGCGGCAGCTATGCCCTGGACGTGCACGACTTCTGGCGTCCGCTGCACCGCAAGGATGCCCTGGTGGATGGGCACTTCTCGGTGCAGTGCTACCTGGATGCGCTGGCCGGGGCCTATGGTCAGTGGCGGCTCCTTGCCGATGAGCGCGAGCCGCTTGCCCGCACCTGTTATCACGTCCCGTATGGCAAGCTGGCGCGCAAGGCGCATCAGCTGCGCTGTCAGCTCGATGGCCGCGATGACTCTGCCGCCGCCGGTCCGGGCAGCTTCGCCGTGGAGGTCGAGCCCTCGCTGCGGCTGCCGGCGCAGGTCGGCAACATCTACACCGGCTCGCTGTATCTGGCGCTGCTGTCGCTGCTTTACTCTGAGGCGGCAGAGCTGGAGAACAAGCGCATCGGCCTTTTCAGCTACGGCTCGGGCTGCGCCGCGGAGTTCTTCGCCGGCCGCGTCCGTCCCGGCGCCGCGGCGCTGATCGACGCGATGGATGTCGCCGCCCCGCTGCGCGACCGCCACCGCCTGACCATCCCGGAGTATGAGCAGCTGCGCCAAAACGACCTGCACGCCGATCAGCGGCCGGCCGAAGCCATTCACGCTGCCGCCGTGGGCCAGGGACCGCTGACGCTGGATCTGGAGTCGCAGCGCCAGGCCCGCTTCTGCGGCATCGATCCCAAAGAGCGCCGCATCTACTCCGTGCAGTAGCCGCCGTCCGCGC
>CALFML010000078.1 GCA_937879845.1 uncultured Myxococcales bacterium | reverse complement strand
CTCTCCGGCCAGCATCTCATACAGAAGCAGTCCGAGCTGATAGACATCCGCCTCCGGACCGGCCGCCTTGCCGATGCACTGCTCCGGAGCCATGTACTGGGGCGTGCCTTGAAAGCTGATGCTCTGGGTCGCGTGAACATTGCGCGGCATGACCAGCTCCTGGTCGCGCCTGGGCAAAAGGCCCAGCCCCAGCAGCTTGATCTGGATTTGTCCTCCGGGAACCGCCAAGAGCATGACCTTGGACGGCTTCACGTTGCGGTGACGGACTCCGAAGGCATGGACCGCGGTTAGAACCGCGGCCAGTTGGGTGCCGATGGTGAGCGCGTCCTCTGCGGTCCGCAGACCGCGCTGCGCCAGGTGTTCTTCCAGGGTGATGCCATCCAGATAGGGCCTGACCAGGAGCAGCGTTCGTTGATCGAGCCGGCTCACTTCAATCGTATCGATCAGACCGGGATGGTGTAGCTGCGCCGTGGCGTTGAGCTCTTGCTCGGCGCGCAAAAGGGCGCTCGTGTCTGTTTGGGGGAGGACGTGCACGGCCACGCGGGCGCCGGTCTTTTCGCTCACCGCTTCGAACGCCGGCCCCAGGTCGCCGTCTTTCATCAGGCGCTGCAGGCGGTAGCCGGCCACCACCTGGCCGACCCCGATGCGGACCTTGTCGGAGCTTGTAAAAGCGTCGGCTTCCGGTGACCAGTCCTCGCTCAGCGCGGTGGCGTAGACGCGGTTGTGGGGCGCCAGAATCGCCCCGGCGCGGCTCGGACGGCAGGCGAGCAAGCCGGAGCGCAAAAGGACGATGTGCAGGGGATCGCGCTCATCCGCGGGGAGCCGCTTGCCGGTGAGCACGCTGCGATAGGTCGTAAGGACATCGTCACAGCGCGGGTGCTGCTGGACCAGGCGGGCGGCGAGCCGCAGACTCATGTCATTATTCTGGCCGCGGCCGAGAAACAGCTCATCGACGACTTTATCGACCCGGTCGCTCGCGTGGGCGCCGCGCTCCGGACCTTGGGTGAGCAGCGCCATGCAGATCCGCTGCGTCTGGTAGGGCTGGCCGCCGGTCCACGAATACACGGCATCAAGCAGCGCGTGCGGGTCGTCACCGAGCTCGCGCAGGCTGGGAACGAACGACTGCGCTTCCTTCCACGAAAAATCCTCCAGCGGCACCCGCTTGCACCGGGACAGGAGCTCCGCCGCGGTGCGCCGCTGCTGCAGCTCCTCGTCAAGGAGTCCGGCTACGCTCAGGCTGATTCGCTTCCAGCCGGGATTCTCATCCCGCCGGCGATGCAGCGCGCTCAGGGCGCCGAAGAACTCGACATCGAAGGTGAAGCGCAGCGCGATATCGATCTCATCGAAAAACAGCGCGATCGGACCCGGTACGCGCGGCAGGACTTCGTCTTCGAAGAAGCTCAGCCAGATCTCCACGGGAGCGGCCGCACCGAGCCGAGCGAGAATATCCGCCACCGGCAACTCCGGCAGCAGACCCCGCGCCAGCTGCGCCACCAGAAGCCGGGTCCACTTCTGCTCCGTGGATTCCAGCCCTATCTCCGCCAGGTTCACATAGGCGCAGCGCACGCCTTGCTCACCAAGACGCAGCAGGGTGCGGTAGAGCAGGCTGGTCTTGCCGGCCAGGCGCGGCGCCAAGACGGCGCAGAACTCACCGGCGGCGGCGGCTTCCACGAGAATCTGGTCGGCGGGCCGCTCGACGTAAAGCGCCCCGGGCCGCAGACCGCCGCCGGCCTGAAACGCCGGCGCCAACGCGGCCTGCGTGGTGTCGGCCCAGGCGCGATTGAACACCGTTGCGAAGATCAGGTTGCGGACCTGAAGGAGCTTGCCCTGCTGCCGGTCGGCGGCCAGCCCGCACAGGCGGAGCGTGATCTGAACCGGCTCCTCGCCCTCGGCGAGCACCGTCTCCCCATCAAGGAGCCGGCGGTACTGCTGGAGCAGGCGGCGGATGCGGTCCGCCGGCTCGCTGCGCAGGCGCTTTTCGGCATAGGCGAGGTTCTGATCCTCGACCCGCCCGCGCAAAAGGAAGGTCTCTTGGACGACCCGCGCCACCCGCTCCGCGTTGCTACTGTCCCCAAGATCCGTGCGCCGGGTAAGCTCTTCACAGACCCGCTGCGTCATGTAAGGGTGGCCGCAGGTCCAGCGCAGGACCTCACGCAGCAAGGATCCGGACTCCGCCCCGACGAGCCGCTCCAGACCCGGCAGGAACACCGCCGCCTCGGCTTCCGTGAGGTCGTCGAGCCGGATGCTGCGCCCGATGTTGAACGGGGTGCGCGCCGCATCTTGAATCAGATCGGTGGCGGCCGCGGCACCCAGGACGCAGAACGTGAGCCGATCGAACTGGCGATCATCGGCGCGGTCATTGAAGCACGCGCGGATGACCCCAAAGAAATCATCCATGCTGAACGAGAGTCCGAGCACGGCGTCGATTTCATCGATGAACAGCACCACCTTGGACTGGGTCTTGGCGAGTACGACATCGCGGAGGAAGCGGGCGAAGCGATGCACCGGAGAGCCGTGCTGGCTGCGCTGCCAGAACTCCTCCAGCGCCGGGGAGAGCGAGAGGCGCTCCGCGATCTCATCGGCCAGGCTGTGGTACCACTCATCCACCGCGACATGGCGGCTGCCGATGCGGGTGAGATCGATGGTTGCGCACTGCACGCCGCGCTCGCGCAGCTTCTGCTCGGTGCGTTGGCGCAGGCTCGATTTGCCGATCTGGCGCGGGGCCAGCACGTAGCAGAACTCGCCGGCAAGGAGGGCGGACAGGAGCTCGGTGTCGGCCGGCCGCTCGGCGTAGAATGCGTCGCTGCGCAGCGTTCCACCGGACTGGAAGCGCAGCTCGCGAGGCGTCGGCTCGGGATCGCGCATCTAGCTCAGCAGCCTCTCATAAAGGCGGCACCGCAGCCGGTACGCGCCGGTGTCATCCTGGCGCACGAGGCCGATGCTGTGGAGGCGGTGTTCCTCGTCCATGGCGAGCTGGCAGCGGGGGTCTTTGTGCAGGCGCTGCGCCGCCGCCAGCAGCTGCGGATGCTGGCGCAGCCAGGAGCGGTACCGGTTGAGCTGCGGCTCGAACAACCCGCCGGTGCGCATCGCCCCATCGAGCAGCCGGCCGATCTGGGTCCCGGTCGCCGACTTGTACATAGCCAGCCGCAGGAGATAAGGATGGCCGCCGATCAGCGTCATCAACGCCGCAAGCTCACTGTCGCGCCAGGGGAGCCGGTAACGGCGCATGAGCTCCGCCGCCTGCTCCGGGCTGAAATCGGTCAGATAGATGGGCGGAGTCAGATTGAAAGGGGACTGCGATACTGATGCGCAGAGCTGCGCCGGGGTGGTCGAAAGCGACAGCAGCAGCCGCAGCTTCGACCACGGCTCGTTGTACGCATCTTCGGCCCAGGCGCGCAGGAGGCTGAAGAAGTCATCCTGATACGGCATGCCCCACACCGCGTCGACCCGGTCGAGCGCCAAGACCAGGCGCCCCGGCTGCTCCGGCAGCACCTTGCGTCCGAGCAGCGCGGAGAGCTTGCGCTTGGGATCGCCGGGCCGCTCCCAGGCCGACTGCACCCAGTCCGCGGGGCCGTCCACCGCCTCCACAAGGCGCACCGCCAGCTCATAAAGGAGGCTGTTCAGAGTCTCCTTCGCGCTGCGGTCAAGGACCGCCAGATCCAGCGCCACCGTGCGGCAGCTCGCTTCCAGGCGCGGCTGCTGCGACAGAAGATAGCGTAGCAGAGTCGTCTTGCCGAATAGCTCCGGACCCCACAGCACGGCCGGGGCTCCCGGCGTATCCAGATAGTCGCAGGCCGCGCGCTCTTCGGCCGGACGCGAGATGTACCAGGCGGGATCGTAGGCGGCCCCGGGCGGCTGCGGCTGGCGCGCCACCACCCGCGCGGCCGCGGCAGGAACCGCCGCCCGCAGGTGGGCTTGCACATACTGGCTGGGACAGGCGAAAAGGACTCCCATCTCAGCCCGGTCTTCGAGACCGGACGGAGCAAGCAGAATGCTGCGCAGGTGTCCGATGACCACCCCATCCACGACCACCGGGCTGCCGGAGAAGCCTTGCGGCAGCGCCCCGTGGCCGGCTGCGATATCCGGCGAATACAGCTGCAGCGCGGGCGTGCCATCGCGCATGAGGGCGCCGGGGTTTCTGAGCTCGCCCTTTATCACCAGGCCATTGCCGGCGAGCGCCGGGAACCCGAACGCCGTCCACACCGCGCCGGGCGCCCCGTGATCCCCGAGCGCCAGGATGCGCTCCTCCGCCACCGCCGCAGAGAGCCGGAGCAGCGCCAAGTCTTCAGCTGGCGCGATGGCTTCGACCGTGGCGGCTTGGGTCCGCGCTGCTGCTCCGCCGCTTGCCAGGCAGACCTGCACGATCCCCGCCACGCCGACATCGGCGACAACGTGGGCGCAAGTAACGACGATGTCCGGAGCGACCAGGTAGCCCGTGCCTTGTTGCCCTCCTGCTTCGATGCGCACGCAGGCTTGCAACAGCCGCGATAAAGCTGCGCTCAAGCGGTTCTCCGCGCAGGGCGTCGGTGATGCCTCCGGGCCGGGGTTGGCGCAGCGGCAGGGCGCTTGGACCAGCGGTGCATCAGATCATGTTACTGCGGCGCCCTCGCCGTAGCGTGCATTTCTTCCAGCGCACTTAGACCGGCGGGGGTGTACATCGGCGCCCCGCTGCCGTGCCAAAACCAGTAAGCTCTATGTTATGGGTGGGGCTACGACACATCGGCTGGGGGCGGCGGAAGTCCACATTGAACAGGACCTTGTGTACGTACACACGCGCGGCCGGCTCAGGGTAGAGGATGTGCAGCGGCTCGAGCGGCTCATCATTCAGGTATGTGAGCAGCACGGCCGGTATTTTCTGCTGGTCAATCTGCACGAGGTCGATGCGCTGCCTCCCTCGGTGCGCCGCCAGCTCGTGGCGATGAGCAGCCAGCGTCCGGCGGCGGCGGGTGCGTTTTATGGCGGCAACTTGGCGCAGCGGGCCATAAATTCCATGGTGCTCAGCGCCGCGCGTCTGCTGTCCCGCGGCCGGCAAAACGTGTCGCGCTTCGCGACGGAGGAACAAGCGCGCGTCTGGCTCGCGGCAGAGCGGCTGCGCCTCACCGGGTAGGTTCGGGCTCCGGCCGCGCGTCGCTTTGCACCCCGGGCCCGCTTTGGGGGCAGACCCGAGCGCGCTTGGCGATCCCGTTCTCGCCGCGAGCGCAAGGAAACACGCCCCTTTGGGTGCACAACAGCGGCGCATCGCACTGCAGCTGCGCGATAATGGACGCTGGGCCTTATCACCCTAACAGGCCCCAAGGGGGTACCATGTCCTTACGCAGCGCGTTCCGCTTGGGAGTATGTCTTTTTGCCGCGGGCTTTTTCGGCGGCTGTGCTTCCGATGTGCTGTCCGGCGGCGATCTCTGCCAGCAGGGGCAGATGGTGTGCGCGGGCAACACGCTCAAGACGTGCGGCAGCGATGGCACGATGCAGAGCAAGACCTGCGACGGCGCGACTTTCTGCGACGCCACCCTGGGCTGTATCGAGTGCAGCCCCGGCACCAGCGTCTGCGGCAGCAACAACGTCGAAGTCCACACCTGCAACGCCGACGGAACAGTCGGCGCCGTGGCGATGACCTGCGATTTCGGCCAGGCGTGCGCCAACGGCAGCTGCGTCGACGCCTGCGAGCTCGCCGCCAGCGAGTTTGTCTACCTCGTGGACGTTGACAACAACTTCCTCAGCTACGAGCCGCGCATCGACAGCGACCCGCAGAGCATCAAGCTGATAGGCAAGCTGAACTGCCCGGCGGCAAGCGGCGCCACGCCGAACTCGATGGGCGTCGACCGCCATGCCCGCGCCTGGGTCGCCTATTCGAGCGGCGAAATCTTCTGGGTCAGCCCCAAGGACGCTTCGTGCCAGCCGAGCGGCTACACCGCCAACCAGCTCGGCTTCCGCACCTTCGGCATGAGCTTTAGCGCCAACTCCATCGGCTCCCAGAACGAGATGCTGTTCCTTGGCGATGGGCCGTCCAACCAGAACCTGGGCCTGGGCGCGGTCGACCCAGCCACCCTGGTGCTGAAGAAAGTCGCCGATTTTCCCAACACCATCAGCTCTTCTCCGGAGCTGACCGGCACCGGCGCGGCCGAGCTGTACGGCTACTTCCCCAGCAACACCACGGGCCAGCACCTCATCGCCCGCATCGATAAGGCGACCGCGCAGTTCAGCGTGACCTGGCAGCTCCCGGCGCTGCCCGCTACGCCCAACGCCTGGGCCTTCGCCCACTGGGGCGGACGCTACTATCAGTTTGTGACAAACGGCGGGAAGAACCAGATTCGGCGCTACGATCCGACGACGCAGCAAAACGTCCTCATTCAGGACAACACCAACTACAGGGTCGTCGGCGCGGGCGTCTCGACTTGCGCTCCGTATAAGCTCGGCTAGCGCCCACGCTCTGCCGCTAGCGTAATTCGAGCATTTAGTTTTCCCGCCTGGATTAGGTATCATCCTCCCTTCATGCCGAAGCCCTCGGAGGACGCATCGCTGTCGTTTCTGATCGGTGGCGAGATGAGCGACCGCATCCGCGCGCTCGACTGGTCGCGCACGCCGCTCGGTGAGCCGGCGGCATGGCCGTCGGCGCTCAAGACGCTGGTGGGCCTTATGCTGGTGTCGCGGCAGCCCATGTTCATCGCCTGGGGCCGCGGGCGGACCTGGCTTTACAACGACGCCTTCATCCCGATCATGGGCGATAAGCATCCTGCGGGTCTGGGCAGCCACGCCCTTGACGAGGTCTGGAGCGAAGCGCGCGCGGTGCTCGTCCCGCTCTTCGACCGCGTCTTTTCAGGGACGCCGGTGCAGATGGATGACTTCGCGCTGATGCTCGACCGCCACGGCCGTCTTGAGGAAGCGCACTTCGCCTTCTCCTACAACCCGGTGCGCGATGAGGCGAGCCGGCAAGCGGGGCTTTTCGGCATCTGCACCGAAACCACAAAGGCGCGGCGCGCCGAACAGACGCTGCGCGAGAGCGAGGCGCAGCTGCGCGAGGCCGATCGCTGCAAGGATGCGTTCCTGGCGACCCTGGCGCACGAGCTGCGAAACCCGCTGGCGCCGATCCGCCAGGCGGCGCTCATCGCCAACTCACCCAAGGCGACGGCGGCGCAGCTGCGCTGGTGCCACGATGTCATTGAGCGCCAGACGACGCACATGGCGCTCCTGCTCGACGACCTGCTCGACATCTCGCGCATCACCCGCGGCCAGCTGCCGCTGCGTAAGGAGCGTCTGGAGCTCAAGCGGGTGCTAGACGCCGCGCTGGAGACGTCGCGGCCGCTCATCGCCGCCCGCGGCCACACCCTGCGGCTGACGGTTCCGGAGAGCCCCATGCCCCTTGACGCGGATCCGCTGCGCCTGGCGCAGGTCGTGTCGAACCTGCTCACCAACGCCGCCAAGTACACCGACCAGGGCGGGACTATCGAGCTTTCGGCGAGCGCGGCGTCGGACGAGATCGTCGTCCGGGTGCGCGACACCGGTATGGGCATCGAGCCGGAGATGCTGCCGCGCGTCTTCGAGATGTTCTCGCAGGCCAAGAGCGCGCTCGAGCGGGCCGAAGGCGGGCTTGGGATCGGGCTGGCGCTGGCCAAAGGCATCGTCGAGCTGCACGGCGGGTCGATCGCGGCGCGCAGCGCCGGACCCGGTCGCGGAAGTGAGTTCATCGTCTCGCTGCCGCGCCAGCGCATCGATGAACCGCGGTGAATCGTGCTAGGGTGCATCGCTCCGCCCAACTTGCAGAAAAAACCATGACTTTTACTCTCAGCGAAACCACCTACAGCGCCGATTCTCCGTCCGCCAAAGAAGCCATGTACGCCGACCTGCGCGCGCAGCTGCAGGGGCTCGTGCACGGCGAGAGCGACTGGATCGCCAATACCGCCAACTTCAGCTCGTTGATCTTTTGCACCATGCCCGGACTCAACTGGGCCGGCTTCTATTTCCTCAAGACGGAGGACGAGCTGGTCCTCGGCCCCTTCCAAGGCAAGCCGGCTTGCATCCGGATCAAAAAAGGCCGCGGCGTCTGCGGCTCCACCGTGGTCAAAGGGGAGCCGATCGTCGTTCCCGATGTGCATGCGTTCCCGGGCCACATCGCCTGCGACGCCAACTCGCGCGCGGAGCTGGTGGTTCCGGTGTTCTCCAAGGGGGAGATCATCGGCGTGTTCGATCTGGATAGCCCACAGCCAAACCGCTTCGACCAGACCGACGCCGAAGGAATCAAGTCGCTGCTCCGCATTCTGGAGCAGACCCTGATTACGTAAGCCGTAAAGCGCCTCTGCCGCTGCCTCCGGTGGCAGCAGCAGCAGCGCGGCAATCGATCCGCCGCCGACTCCGGATTATTCGCATACTTCGCACCGCTGCGGATCGATTTCGGCGCGGCTGGACTCGCGGACGACATCTCACCGTGGAGAGTCCGGTGCCGTAGGTCTCGTCTCGGACAGAGCGCTCGGCCCGGCGTTGGGGGCGATTGCGGATCGGTTCAGGCGTTGGGTCGCGATGCGTTTCCCGGGTGGTCCTTTGGGGCACGTAGTTTCGCTTCTGGCGCAGCGCTTCGGCGATTACCTGCTTGCATCGCGACCCTGGTTGTCTTGTATGGTTGGCCCGCTCGGTGGCTTCCACCCTTTGTTTTTATAGGTGTCCCATGATCGATCGTCGCATGCTCGGTACCGTACTTGTTCTGGCCATGTCTGCGTGTGCGGGCGGTGGTCCCTGGTCCGTCGTCGAGAGCAATACCTCCGATGAGCTGCGGGACGTCGTCGCGCCGGCTCCCGGCGATGCGTGGGCGATCGGCCTCAAAGGCGCGGTCGTCCACTTCGACGGCTCGGGCTGGCGCACGTCCGACCCGGGCGTCACCGAGTACCTGCGCGACATCCATGCCTTCGCTTCGAACGACGTGTGGATCGTCGGCGCCGCCGGCGTCGTGCTGCGCTGGAACGGCAGCCAGTGGACGCGGCTCGCGGTGCCCACCGATCATAGCCTGAGCAGCATCTGGGGCTCCAGCTCCAGCGACGTCTGGGTGGCTCGCTCGCCCGGCGGCACGGGCAGCAACAGCAAGCTGCTGCACTTCAACGGCACCACCTGGGAGAGCCGCGACAGCGCCGAGGATGAGATCATCGATCGCGTCTACGGCACCGCCGCCGACGACGTCTGGGCCACCGAGGAGCTCTCCAATCGCATCCAGCACTGGGACGGCAACCGATGGACGCGCATGATCATAAACGGCGTGGGCGGAGGCTTCCTCTGGAACGGCTTCTGGGGCAGCGGCCGCAATGATGTCTGGCTCGTCGCCCGCGACACTGCGAACGAGGAGACCGTGTTCTTCCACTGGGACGGCACCTCCTTTCGCCGCCAGACCCTTCCGGATGATGTCGCGGCGACCTCCTGCGACGGCCTATGGGGCAGCTCACCGACCGATGTCTGGGCCGCCTGCAGCTTCGGCCGCGTCTTGCACTATGATGGGATGGCCTGGCGGATCGATCAGCAGGAAGAGCTGACCCGGCCCTCGCTGTTTGCCGTCGCCGGCAGCGGCGCCGATCTGTGGGCGGTGGGCACGCTCGGCGGCATCTTGCATCGAAACCGCTGACGGACGCTCGCAGCGGGCGCGACTCCAGCGACGGACCTTCCATCGCTGCAGTCCCTGCGCCGGATGCGCCGCACTCCTTGGCCCATTCCTTTGGTCGATGTTCCAGGCGTCGCCATCATGCGTGCCGATCCAGCGGTGTCAACGACCGCCGGCGCGGATGCGCCTCCGGGTTACGGTGAGCGTGGACTCGGTGCGGCCGTCCGCGCGGCGGAGCAGCAGGTCGACCGTCGTACCTTCCGGACCGCGGATGCGCTGGATAGCGCTCTCGAACCCGGTTTCGGTCACCGGGGTCCCATCGATGCTGAGCACGGCGTCGCCCTCGGCAATCCCCGCCTCGGCCGCGCCGCCGCCCGCCATCACCTTGCCGATTAGCAAGCCGTCCCCGCGTCCGCTCAGGACCGCCCCGATGCCGACGAACTCGACCTGCGGCGCCTCCCCCGGCGCGGTCGGGGTCAGCTCGATGGTGAGCGGACCCAGGTTGCCGCCCGGCAAGGCCTGCAGGCCGCCCAGGATTCGGCTGTGGTGGCCGTCCGCCCACACATAGATCGAGTGCATGCCCGGCGAAAGGCCGCTCATCGTGAAGCTGCCCAGCGCGTCGGCCGTCGCGCTGGAGCTCAGGGGCACGGGCGAGCTGTCGGACCCGAGCTGCCCCTCCAAATCCACATGCGCCCCGGCGATGGGCGCCCCGTTTTTGCTGACCACCTTGCCAAAGAGCTTGCCGCCCGCCGACAGCTTGAAGTTTGCCGCCACGCAGCGTGTATCGCCGGTGACGTGTACGCGGATTTCCGCGGCTGCGGCATAGCGCTGCGCGGCCACGGTGACCGCATAATCACCCGGCGCCAGCCCGTCCACCTGATAGCCGCCCTGCGCATCAAAGACCGAGCGTGTGCTCGACTCGCCGCGCTCCACCGGACCCCGGACCGGCCATACTACGACCGAGAACCCGGGGACCGGCTTGCCCGAGTCGGCGTCCCGGACTTCCCCGCACAAGCTCCCGCCGCGCTCCAGCCGCAAGCGCAGCTCACGCGTGCCCGCCGGCACCGCATCGGCCGTGGCCGGGGCCAGGCCGGAGAGAGAGGCCGTCACCTGATACGTACCCGGCAGCAGGCCGGTAAAGACGAAGCTGCCATCAAGCCGGCTGCTGACCCGGCCGCGGATCCGCTCGGTCAGTCCGAACGCGACGCCAACCTGCTCCGGCGCCCGAACCGTCACCTGCGCCCCTTCGATTCCATTGCCGGCCGAGTCGAGGACCAGGCCGGCGATGCTCTTGTCCGCCGTCTCGGCGCCGGACCTTTTGCGCAGGCGCAGCTCGACTCGCGGCTTGCCCCCCAGGCCGCCGCTTAGCACCTCGAAGCCCGGCGCATACTGGGGATGCCTGGCTTCAAGGAGCGCGCCTTTTCGCGCGCTGAACCGGAACTCCCCCTGCGCATCCGAATGCAGCGGCGCTCCGGAGCTCTCGGTTTGTTCCTCGAAGATTCGCACCTCGGCGTCGGCGACCGGATGACTTGCCGGATCCAGCACCACGCCCACCAAGGTCTCCCGGCGCTCCAGATACAGCGTGAGGTCGCGTACCCGCGAGCCCGCCCGCGCCAGCAGCACCACGGGGCTGTAGCCAAGCGCCGGCAGGTACGGCAAGAAGCCCGCGGCCGTGATCGAAGACAGCTCGAAGCGCCCCGGCGCGCTGGGCACGAAGCGGAAGCGGCCCTTGTCATCCGCGGGCACGCTCGCCGCGATCCCCTCATGGAGGAAGGTGAGCGACGCCCCGGGCACGCCGCTCTGATCCTCGCTGCTGAGCACCTGGCCTTCGAACACCCCGTGCTCCGCGTCCGCCAGATCTTCGGCGACCGCGGCCGGCAAGTGGATCGGACTCGCCAGCCCCTGCGGCGGCCGGTGCGGCAGCGGCCGGGCAGGGGCCGCGCTCTGGGGTGGAGGCGGAGCCTGCGGCGGCTTCCCATGCCAGGCCCGCCACCTTAGCGCAAAAACGACCAAAAGAAGGAGCAGCAAGCACCAAAGCAGGAGGCGCCGATTCGATTGCATGTCAGGTCTGCCCTTTGGCCATGAATTCTGGACGCAATCAAGACATGGATCGGGATGCGTGGGAAGGCCTGGCGAGCGACCAAGCTCTCATCCCGACCCGCCGCGGTTCTTGATCGGCGCGACGCGCGTCTGGCTGTGGTGTGCGGCTGCGTCACAGTGAGCAGGTTTGCCGCAGGCTGCCCTGTCCGGCTCACTCTTCATGGACAAAAATCTGAGCTGACGAGCAGCCTTGGCACCTGCCTTGCTGTTTTGGCTCGGTCAAGGAGTACGGCCGATGAAAAATGAGACTAAGGATACAGGTGCGGACGCAAGCGCGACGGCGGACGCGGTGAACGAACGCCAGGTCGCACAGAGCGTGGGCCATGGCGGTGAGATCCATCAACACGCCACTGCGGGCCATCCGGAGCTGACGACCAACCAGGGCATTCCGGTCGCCGACAATCAGAACTCGCTGCGGTCTAGCCCGCGCGGGCCGACACTTCTAGAAGACTTCATCCTGCGCGAAAAGATCATGCACTTCGATCATGAGCGCATCCCTGAGCGCGTCGTCCATGCCCGCGGCTCGGCGGCGCACGGATATTTTCAGCTCGAAAAGTCGCTGGCCGCCCATACGACGGCCAAGATCCTGACCGAAGTCGGCAAAAAGACGCCGGTGTTCGCGCGCTTTTCGACCGTCGCGGGCGGGGCTGGCTCAGTGGATACGCCGCGCGATGTGCGCGGCTTCGCAGTCAAGTTCTATACCAAGGAAGGCAACTGGGATCTGGTCGGCAACAACATCCCGGTGTTCTTCATTCAGGATGCGATCAAGTTTCCCGATCTTGTCCACGCGGTGAAGATGGAGCCCGATCGCGGATTTCCGCAGTCGGCGACGGCGCACGACACGTTCTGGGACTTCATCACGCTCACCCCGGAGTCGATGCACATGGTCATGTGGATCATGTCCGACCGGACGATTCCGCGCTCGCTGCGCATGATCGAGGGGTTCGGCATCCACTCCTTCCGGCTCCTTAACGCCGCGGGCGAATCGACGTTCGTCAAGTTCCACTGGCGGCCCAAGCTCGGCCTGCAGTCGACGACCTGGAACGAAGCGGTGAAGCTCAGCGGCGCCGATCAGGACTACCAGCGGCGCGATCTGTTCGAGTCGATCAACTCCGGCCAATACCCCGAGTGGGAGCTTTCGGTGCAGCTGTTCACGCAGCAGCAGGCCGATGCGTTCCCCTTTGATCATCTGGACTCGACCAAACTTATTCCCGAAGAGCTCGTGCCGCTGCAGGTGATCGGCAAGATGGTGCTCGACCGCTGGCCTGACAACTTCTTCGCTGAGACCGAGCAGGTCGCCTTCTGCCCCGCCAACATCGTGCCGGGGATCGACTTCTCCAACGACCCGCTGCTGCAGGGGCGGCTGTTCTCCTATCTTGATACGCAGCTGTCGCGTCTGGGGTCGCCGAACTTCCAGCAGATTCCGATAAATGCTCCCAAGTGTCCGTTCGCCAACAACCAGCGCGACGGTCACATGCAGACCTTGCAGCACAAAGGGCGGGTGGCCAACGATCCCAATTCGCTGGCCAAGGACGCCCCGCGGGAGGCCCCGACCCGCGGCTTCCGCAGCGCCGCCGTCACCGAGCAAGGCGACAAGAGCCGCATCCGCGCCGAGAGCTTCGCCGACCACTACAGCCAGGCGCGGCTCTTTTACCGCAGCCAGAGCCCGACCGAGCAGGCCCACATGATCGCGGCCCTGGTGTTCGAGCTGTCCAAAGTGGAGCAGGAGCACATTCCCAAGGCGATGATCGGCCACTTGCGCCACATCGATGAAGACCTGGCCAAGCGGGTGGCGGAAGGGCTGGGTCTTCCCCGCCTGCCGGCGGCGCCGGCCGCGGCCAAGCCGGTGATCGACATGGCGCCGTCGCCGGCGCTGCAGCTTATCGGCAAGATGAAGGACACGCTGGAAGGCCGCACGATCGGAATCCTTTTCGCCGATGGCTCCGATGGCGCTGCGATCACCGCGCTGAAGAAAGCCGCCGCGGCGGCCGGAGCCAGTGCCAAGCTGGTCGCCCCCAAGCTGAGCGGCACCAAGCTCGCGGATGGCTCGACGCTCAAGGCCGACGGCCAGCTGGCCGGGATGCCGTCGGTTCTCTTTGATGCGGTCGCGGTCGTTCTGTCGGATGCGGGGGCCCAGAAGCTCGCCAAGGAAGCCGGGGCGATGGACTTTGTACGCGATGCGTTCC
Organism: uncultured Myxococcales bacterium; assembly: GCA_937879845.1. Taxonomy (GTDB): domain Bacteria; phylum Myxococcota_A; class Polyangia; order Palsa-1104; family JAEUJZ01; genus CALFML01. Next base: position 3,758 of record CALFML010000078.1, on the reverse strand, counting down.
GCCATCTAAAGGCGATTGCGGTGGATGCCGGCGGGCGGGCGCTGTTGCAGGCGGCGCAGGTGCAAGCGGACGCCGGTGTCGTAGATGCCAGCGATAAGGAGGCATTCATCGCGGCTGCCAAGACGCGGCAGTGGCAGCGCGAAGCCCAAGGGTGCGATTTCACCTAATCCCGCCGACCCCGCGCTGCAGCACGCCGCGCGATCTTGATCCTACCGCATCAGCAAAGATGGATCCCCTAAAGGAGATACTGCTATGGCTCATCATCAAGCTGTCCAGCACGGCCGCCGCCACCTCCGCGCCATAAAGGAAGGCTCACCGCCGGTGGAGAAGACTCCGCTGCCGCCGCCTGTCGCGGCTCCGGAATCGGCTGCAGAGGCGAAGTCGGCCGCCGCCCAAGACCCAGCCGAGTCCACAAGCGGAGCAGAGCGGCAGCTCCTTGCAACCTTGCTGCAGGAGCTGTTTCAGACCGAGCAGTCCGCCAAGGTGCACCCGGCCCGGGAAGCAGAACGACTGGGCGCCACTCCTCCGGCTGCCGCTCTGCGCGCGGTCTCCGCCCATGCGGCCCGCGTTCTGGAAGAGCTGCCGGCGCTGACCCAGCGCTGCGGGCTGGAGCTCGGCCTGCTCGGGAGGACGACGGGGCAGATGCTCTCCAATCTGCGGCAGTGGGTCATCGATCGTCTGGTCGAGCCGGAGCGCTCCTATCGCGCGACGCTTTTGGGGATGCGGCACGGGGTGGATCTGATCTCTTTGATATCGCAGCTCGCCCAAGCTCAGGGAAACCATGATCTGGCGAAATGGTGCGCGCGGTGGCAAAGCGAGCGGGTCCCGCTAGTCGAGTCCGTGGCCGTCGAGCTTTCGTGGTTTGCGCAGTCGCCGCAGGCCGCCATCGCGGCAGGCGGAGGCCGGTTCACAAAAGCGCTCAAGCACGTGCTTGGGTTTGCCTCCGGACGATTCGGGGTAAGCTCTCCATGATGAGCTACACCGCTGCCGAGTCCGAAGCCGAGCCGCAGTCATCGTACCGCCGGGGTGCCGGTCTGTTATCGCAGTCGCGGCTGGCCAGCGGCATCCGCGCGGTCGTTTCGGTGCCTTATATGCTCGGCTGCGCCGCCGCGCTGCTCGTGCCGGGGATGCTGATGCTGCCGCTGTTTCTTTTCAAAAAGCGCGGCGCGACCAACCGCTCCAATGAAGAAGGCGGCAGCTTATCGGCGATAAAGACCTTGAACGCGCGCGCCGTGGTGGCTCAGGTGGGATTTGGTCCCGACCACCTGGCCCCCAAGCTCATGGCGCACCTATCGCTTACCGGCCCCGGCCTGCTCGGCTGGTTGTATACGCAGGCCTACTCGCGATCGCTGGTGTGGGGGTTTCAGCTGACGCGCCGCCTGTGGGTCGAGCAGGTGATGCGGCCGTTTCTGGGCGACACCATCAAGTTCGCCGAGTTCACCTATCTGCAGCTGCGTACGTGCTGGCTCGACGATGTGGTCACGCGCTTCGTCCGCGATCTGCAGGGTGGGCGCGGCCAGCTGGTCATCCTCGGCGCCGGCTACGACACGCGCTGTATGCGCCTTGACCTGCCGAGCGCGATAGACCGCTTCGAGGTCGATGCCGCCGGTACTCAGGCGCAAAAGCGCGCGCAGGTTGCCAAGGCCGGTCTCCATGACTCCGGGGTCCGCTATGTGACGTGCGATTTCGCGACGCAAGACTGGCTGGCGCAGCTCACCCAGGCGGGCTTCGATCCCAAAGTGCCGGCGTGTTTCGTCTGGGAAGGCGTGTGCATGTACCTCCCGCGTGAGGTGGTGGAGGACACGCTCACCAAGATCCGTTCACTCGCCTCCGGCTCGGTCATCGGCTTCGACTGCATGGAGGAAGCTTGGGTGCGGTCGCCGACCATGCAGAAGCTGACCCAGCGCGCCGGGGAGAGTTGGTACTTCGGCCTCAAAGCCGGCACCGAGTCGGCGTTCGTCGAGTCGCTTGGCCTGCGCTGCTTGGACAACCTGCGCCGCGATGTCCTTTTGCAGCGCTACATGCCAAAGGGACTGGCCGCGTGCATTGACTTCGGCGCGTTCATCCTGGCCGGCGTTTGACCCGCCAACTCGTGCCCGAGCCGGCGACTGGACAAAATCAGCCCATGGCCGATCGGAGTGGACGGTTTCGTCCACTTCATACCCGCTGCGCGCCGAGCAGCTGCGCGTGGGCGCGTACGAACGCCTGCGACACGGCGGGCGGGGGCAGACCGGCAACCTGGAGCAGCTCCGGCGGCGGGCTGGGCTCAAGCGCCGTGAGCAGCTCCGCGATGGCGGCGGCGCGCGCCGACTCCACCTCCGCCCGCTCATCGGGCGGCAGCTGCGACTCTGCCCAGCGGGCGACGGCGAAGGCGAGCTCGGCGTGGGCGATCTCATCGCGCGCCACGCTGCGCATTACGGCCCTTACAGTAGCATCAGCCGACGCGCTGGCCTGCCAGCTGGCCTGGAATGCGCCGAAGGCTTCGCGGACGCAGCCCTCGACGGCGTTCTCCAGGGCGATGGCAGCCAGGGGGCGCACCGGGTGGCGGATGACGGTGGGCTGTGCCGCCTCGCCACCGAAGCGCCGCAGGAGGGCTGCGGCCATGCGGGTATGGCGCACCTCGTCCGCGCGCGCCTTATGCGCCGCGGCAATGAGGCTCGCGGGGGCGCCGTGCGCCTGTAGCTCGGCGGCTAAGATGTCGAACGCATCGATCGACGCCGCCTCCAGCTGCATCACGTGGGCAAAGAAAGCGCCGACTGCGTCTGCGGCTTGGCTCGGAGCGAAATAAAGCTCCGCCGGACGGCGGCCGTCCGAAACGGTCTTGGGGTCCATGATACAAAGGTGCGAAGAGACGCAGGTCTGGCGGTTCACGGCCGGCATCCCAGCGGTGTGCGCCACCGAGCACGAGGTTATGCCGTCCCCGCATATCGCGCCGCAGTCCGCGGCCCAGATGCTTCCGGAGATTGCCCCGTCCACGCCCCGCGGCGCTCCCCCGTCCCCGCACTCGATTGTGAAGCTGCTCTGTCCCTGCACCACGGCGACGCAGTCGGCGGTCGGCGCGGTGAGCGGACCGCAATAGCTGGCGCAAGACTGCGCCTGCAGGCGGAGGCGCAGCATGGCCGTTTCCGGAACGCTGGTCTGCTGGCTGTCGTAACAAGTCCCACATCCGGCCAGTGCGCCCAGAATCGGGATAGAGCCGATGATCGTCTTGCGAATAAGCGAGCGGAATGCGTGGGACTTCATAGAGAGCCTCCTTTTTTGGCATTTGAGGCTCAGCAATTCATATACCGGTCCACGCTCCTCGCGGCAGCTGCCGGCGGCGCCGGTCGGACAGGCATCGTCAGTCCGACCTAGCGCAGCAGTATATAGAGCAAGGCCGCCAACCCGATGGCCACCAGGATCCAGATCGGCCAAAGAGAAGATTCGCGTTCGGGGTAGCCCATAGACAGGAGCCGGGGATCAATCAGCTGCCCGCCGGCGCACATCACGGACTCCTCCATATTATTGGACAGCGGCAGAGGCAGCGGCAGGCTGCTAAAGGACTGCCAGAGCCGCTGCGCCCGGAACTCGGCCAGCGTGCCGGCGACCGCTGACATCGACGGCCGATCGGCGGGACCCTTGGCCAGCATGTTCTGCACCAGCTGCGACAGCGCCAGCGGCACCAGCGGCACCAGGCGCTGCAGGGGTCTGACCTCCTGCGTCGTGTGCATCTGGATGAGCTCCACGATGCTGCTAGAGACAAAGGGCGGCTCTCCGGC
>CALFML010000077.1 GCA_937879845.1 uncultured Myxococcales bacterium | reverse complement strand
GCCTAAAGACCCCAAGGGCCTTTCCGATGGCCACTCCACGCTCGCGCCGTCATCGTTCGGGCGGCGCGTCGCAAATGTTGAGATGGCGCATCGGAAAAGCCCCGGCGATCGTGAGATCGCCGGGGTCGTGGAGCGATACGGTCAGCCGCAGCTGCCCGTGGTACCGCAGCGGGTGCAGAAGTCGCACCCATCCTTGCGGATGACACTGCGCACCGAGCGACAGCTGCTGCAGTCCTTGTAGCCGCTCGGCAGCGTCACCTCGACGTCGCCGGCGAACAGACCCGTCTGGCGGATCGGCTCGTCGTTACGATCGAGCGCGCCCGCGCCTATGAACGGCTGAACGCTCACAATCGGCAGCTGGCGGCGATCGCCCAGATAGGCGCACGTGTGCTGGCGGGCCGCCGCGTGAGCGAGCTGTTGCCGGGGATCATCAAGCTCGTGTCGCAAGTGCTGCCGGTGGACGGCTGCGCCCTCTTCATCGCACAGCCGGATGGCGTCCAGGTCCTGCGAGCCTGCGCCGGCTGGAGAGGAGCGACCGTAGAGCTGTGGGACACGGCGTCGGGTAGCGCGTCCCTGCACGGCTTCGCGCTTGGCCAGCGGACGCCGCTGCATATCGCTGATCTGCGCAACGAAACTCGCTTTGCTGTCGAATCGGCACTGCTCGATCAGGGCTTCGTCAGCGCCGTGGTCGCGCCTATCGCGCCTGAGAATCCGTTCGGGACAATCGGCATCTACAGCCGAGTGTCACGCTTGTTCCTGGAGGAACAGAACTTCCTCATCCTGGTCGCCAACATTTTGGGGGCCGCGATCGAGCGGGAGCGGACCGAGGAGCGGCTGCGGGTCCAGATCACGGAGCGCGAGCGCGCAACCGCAGAAGCCCGAATGGTGTCTGAAGTAAGCGATATTCTGACCCGCTCGGTAGACTGCGAGCTGACGCTGAAACTGGCGGCACGACGCATCTCGCAGACGGTTGACGGCTGGTGTTTCATCCATCTCTTTATGGGCAAGGAGTCGCCAAAGCTGGTCGCGGCGGCCGCGGCGGGCTGCCCAGACTCCGCTGTCCCAGCGTTTCCCGACAGCCTCCTGGGAGGCTGGATCTGCGCCGATGTCAGCGTTGTGGCCCGCAGCGGAAAACCGCTGCACCACCGGGGGACGGGCTCGATATCGTCGGATGGCGAGCATGCGAAACCGATGGTCACGATTCCGCTGCACGCCCGCGGGCGGACGGTGGGAGCCGTCACCTTTCTCTGCTCTGACTCAGGTCTCTTTATCCGTGCGGGACTGCTCGAAGACCTGGCCGGTCGCATGGCAACCGCTGTGGACACGGCCCTGCTCTTTCGCGAAAAGGAAGATGCCGCGCGAATCCGCGAGGAGATTGTTGCCGTGGTTTCCCATGACCTACGCAACCCACTTGGTACGATCCTGAACGTCTCCAACATCCTTCTGGAGTCCGGTCCGGGTCAGGACATCAAGCGCTCCGCCGAGATGATCCAGCGCAATGCTAGGCGGATGAACACGCTGATCAACGACCTCCTCGATTGGGAGCGGATCCGGTCCGGTACGATTCGCATGGACTGCCAATTGAGCGACCTCCGCTCGCTAATAAGCGAAGTAGTGGAAATGATGCAAGCGCAAGCAGATAAAAAATCTATATCCCTGCGCAATACTCTGACGACCCCTTTGTATGCTCTATACGATCAGCAGCGGATCCATCAGGTGCTCTCGAACCTGATAAGCAATGCCGTCAAGTTCACCCCCCCTGGCGGGGAGATTGAAATCGGCGCGACCCGAAGAACCACCGAGCTCCAGCTTCACGTCAAAGACAGCGGAGTTGGCATCCCGCCAGAGAATATCCTGCATGTCTTTGATCGCTACTGGCAGGCCAGCATCGGCGACCGACGCGGGCTCGGTTTGGGACTTCCGATCGCTCGCGGCATCGTCGATGCACACGGCGGCAAACTATGGGTCGAGAGCGAGCCAGGCAAGGGCAGTAACTTCATCTTCACGCTGCCGGCCCCGGAGGCCTTGGTGGATGTGGATTCCGTCAGCTAGAATCGCACCGCGCCCTCGGCCTCATGCTAGCGGCAGCTGCCGTGAAGGAAAGAGGAAGCGATTTGCGTCGGCCAGCCTACCGTTCATCCAGTGGCGCGGCGCGCACTCGGCAAGCCTTGCTCCACCCGCATTTCCGTCCGCAGCCCTCTCCGACGGAGTGCGAACCGTCTCCCCGGTGGAGTCCAGCGCCGAGTGCAGGCGCTGGCGATTGTAGAACACTTCGATGTACTCGAAGAGGGCTGCTCGGGCCTGGGCGGGCGTCTGAAAGACGACGCGCTCGCATAGCTCGGCTTTGAGCGTCGCGAAGCTCTCGGCGACGGCGTTGTCCCAGCAGTTGCCGCGGCGGCTCATGCTGCCCACCCTGCCAAGGGTCCACAGGGCGGCTTGGTACTCGCCGCTGGCGTACTGGCTGCCGCGGTCGGTGTGATGCAAGAGGCCCGGGGCCGGCTGGCGCTGCTGCACCGCCAGCTGCAAGGCATCCAGGCAGAGGCTCCGCTCCAGCGTCGCCTGGATGAACGCAAACTTCACGTCCTGCATCCTGCGAGCCTGCTTGAGCTAACATAATGCGATGCACCCTACCTCCGCTGAGGCGCGGGTCCTTTGGTCGTCGTCCTCTCTTTCACTGCATATAGCGCCGACCTGCCGCTCGATTCGGAACGAGATCCCTGAGCCGTCGCGACGCCAGAGTCACTGGATCGCGAACGTGTAGTTCTGGCCGTACACCGAATCCCACGCTTGGCACACGATGTCGCGACCGCCGTTGGCGACTGCGAAGTTCTCGAACCAAAGTGCCAGCGTATGAGCCCCGCTCGGGACTTCAATGCGATCACGAGCGAGCGCCATGCCAGGATCTGCGACGATCAGAGTAGCCACGGGGCCATCGTCGAAGCGGTAATGCATGGCGATTTCCCACGCCGTGTTGCGATTGAGCTGGCGGCACTGCGGAAGCCTCTCCATGTCGTAATCGATGCCGAGCGAATCGCCGGCGACGATCACTGCTTCCTGGGAGGCGGGCCAAGCGCTCCGCGTGAAGTGAAGCGCGGGCTCCGCACCCTCGGCGCGAGCGCCGGACGGCGCGGGCGTAGCGAGGACGAACAAGAAAGGAGCGACGCAGCGAAAAGACCTCATGGTCGGAAATCCTCAAAGGGAGTATGAGACATTACTCAAGCCATCTACCACAATCCACGCCTGGAGCGAGACCCCTATCGTTACTGATAGTCCGAACAAATGTTCGATATGGCAAGGGGGTTCGTATGCGCCTGAGATGCGACGGGTGTTCGAAGGAACGGCAATTGCCGGAGACGAGTCGTCCTCAATAAGCTGTCGCGCCGCTTCTCTTGGTCGGAAGTATTACGGCATGGCACCCGCGAGCGTCCTCGCTTCGGCGCTGGTTCGGCCTTGCCGGGCAGCCTGTAATTCAGCGGTGAGCTGGTCAATGTCCTTTTGCGCCTGCGCCTTGAGCATGCGCAAGGGCTCCACGCGGCTGGCCTCGGTGATCCGGGAGCGGGTGAACAGGCCCAGTCGATCGCTTGCGCGTTGAAACCGGCCCCTGGCGTCCGTCAGCTCGCCTTCGATGACCGGGAGCTGGCGCGCTGACTCGGTAGCCGACGTCGGCCCCTCGACCGGCACGAAGGCCCCTTCGGAGTGGTCTCGCCGCACGGGGTCCGTCGTCCGTCCGATCGCGCGGCTGACGAGCGCCGCGCCCGGATTGTCAATATTTTCAATCACGGCCTTCTCTTCGGCGTTGGTGAAGCCGTCGACCCGCGGCGCATTGCGCGCCGTATCGACCTGGAATTGGTCAAGGTGATCCGTGGAGTTGAGCGCGTGAGCGGCCTCGTGGCGGAGCACCTCGGCCGGAGTGACGACCACCCCAGGCTGGAGCCGGAGCCCTAAGAACGGATTCCATTCAATGACGCCGCGCACCCGGTCCTGCCCGGTCACCGGCTTGTCGTTTGCGTCGCGAACCAGACTGAAACTCGCGGCATTCCGAGTGCTGACGCGTATGTGGATCATTTCATTTTTGGGCGCCAAGTTGGCCTCGAGCCGCTGGAACACATCGCCGAGCGTCAACGAATCTAGGAATCTCACAGCCGTCAGGACTTGGTTCCACTGCGCGGCCGAATCGTCACCAACCGGTCTGATGCGGACGGTGAGCGGCGGCTGCGGGCTCGCCGCCGCCGCCGCGGGGTTCGCGGCCACGGACCCCGGACGCGGCTCACTGGTCTGCACAACGCTTGACTGTCCCGGGGGATGGGGTGCAGGCCGATTGGCAATGAGCCGTTGCAGCGCGACCAGCTCCGCGGGAGGCGCCCCCTGAAGCCGCTGTTCTCGCAGTGTTTCCGTCGAGAAGCTTGTCGATGCCGAGTGGGCGGTGGAGCGACCCGCCGTACGCGTCCCGGGAGTAGCGATTCGCATGAGACCTCGACCGTGGAATCAGCCAGGGGACGGACGCAGGAAGTCGTGCAATCTATCCTCAGCTCACATTAACATGAGAGCTTCGGCTTGGGCGCACAAATCACTCCCCCCGCAGCGAGCGCGCGGTAAAAGGAGGGTTTTTCCGGAACGAACGTGGGTCGGCGCCAACGCGAATCCAGGGGCCTGCTGCCGGCCGACCGGCGCCCACGACTCGCGCAGGCTCGACGCTGCGGCCTGCATTCGCTGGAGCGCATCAAAAGAGCCCGGGGAGGAGTGCCGGCTAGCCCAGGGACTAACGCGCGATCGCGAGCTGAACGCCATGTACGCCTAGAGGTGGTATCAACCGTTCCGCGCCGAAGTCGGTGATTTGCAAGCACTTCGCCTCGCCGCGGAACGATGTTTCAGGGTTTTCTCTCGAACATTACATTCAGCCGCACAACATCATCGTCGAGCAGCTCGATCCCGATGGGGTGCACGGGGGAACGCGGGTGCGTCTCATCGACTTTGGCATCGCGCTCATGCTGGGCCATGAGCCATCCGAAGCGATCGAGAGCAGCGAGCATGTGGAAGGCACGCCGGCCTATCTGCCTCCGGAACAGAGCGGCCGCGTTCACAGAGTGATCGACTATCGCAGCGATTACTATTCCTTCGGCGCCATGCTGTATCACATGGTGGCCGGCCAGGTTCCGTTTCCCGGCGAAGATGCGCAAGCGGTCATCGCCGCGCACATCGGCCGGAGTCCGCAGCCGCTGCACGAGCTTGTGCCCAAGACTCCGCGCATGTTGTCGGCGCTCATCGCCAAGCTCCTGAGCAAAGCGGCGGAGGGTCGATACCAGAGCGCGCACGGACTGCGGGCCGACCTGTCGCGCTGCCTGCTCGAATACCGCGGCTCGGGTACCATCGGCGAGTTCACTCTGGCGGCGCAGGATCGTTCCTCCGTACTGCGGCCGCCGCAGAAGCTGTACGGCCGCAATCAGGAGCAGCAGCTCTTGTGGTCGGCGTTTGAAGAGGCGCGCCGGGGCGGCCATGAGGTCGTGCTTCTGACCGGTACGGCGGGCATCGGCAAGTCGGCTCTGGTCCAAGACATCTTGTGGTCGCTGGCTCCCGTCAACGGCCGCTTTGCCCAGGCCAAGTTCGACCGCGTGGGCAGCCGCGCTCCTTATGAGGGAGTGCGCCGGGTGCTCACAAGCCTTGTGCATCAGTCTCTGGCGCTGCCGTTCCGCCCGCTGCAGGAGCTGAAGCATCGACTCGAAGCGGTGTTCCAAAAGGATCGCACCGGGCAGGTGTTGATCGATCTGTGTCCGGAGATGGCGTCCCTCATCGGCGCCCAGCCGCCGGCGCCGGAGCTTGACGGGCAGCAGGCTCACAACCGCCGGAGCTGGCTCTTCTGCGAGTTTGTCCGCACGCTCGCCACCGCGACCCATCCGCTTGTGCTGTTCTTCGATGATCTGCAGTGGGCGGACGGGCCTTCGCTGCGCGCCTTGCAGCAAGTGCTGGGCGATCATGAGAGCAGCTACATTCTTATCATCGTCGCCTACCGCGACCATGAGATCCCTCCGGGTCATCCGCTGATCGCGGTCATCGAGCAGCTGGTCCGGGCCGGCGTCGCCATAAAGCGCCTGCCGCTGACCGAGCTTTCGGCCGACAGCGTCACTTGTCTGATTGCCGATACCTTGGGCGCACCGCCCGCCGAGATCGAAGGCCTGGCGGCGGTCATCATGCGCAAGACCGGAGGGAACCCGTTTTTTGTCGGCCAGTGCCTGCTCTCCATTCATGAAGCCGGAATGCTGCACTTCGCCGGCGGCCGCGGCGGCTGGCGCTTCGACATCGCCGCAGTCGATGCCTACGTCATGGCGCATGACGTCTCCGACTTCTTCGTGCGCCAGCTCCGCCACCTGCCGCCGGCGACGCAGCGCGCGCTGGCGCTGGCGGCGGCGATCGGACACGATTTCGAACACTGGCTGCTCGCCGCGCTGCTCGGCTGCTCCAGGGCCGCGGCCGCCGAAGTGCTGCGGCCGGCGCTCTCCGATGAGCTGCTTCTACCCACGAGCTGCGGCTATCAGCTCCTGCTGTCGGCGCACACCGGCGGCGACGGCGATGCGGCCGATGGCCTGGATGCGACCTACCGCTTTCATCACGACCGCATCCACCAGGCTGCCTACGCCCTGCTGCCGCCCGAGGAGCTTCCGGCCGTACATCTGCAGATCGGGCGCTTGCTGCAGCGCCGCTCCCGCGAGTCTCCTGATGACGGAGTCTTTGTCCTAGTTCGGCACCTCAACCTCGGGGCGCCGCTTGTGACAAGTCCGGCCGAGCGGCTGGAGCTGGCGCGTCTGGACGGCGAAGTCGGCCGGCTCGCCAAGTCCAAGACCGCGTACGGCATAGCGGCCGAGCTCTTTGAAAGAGCGCTGTCGCTCCTTGATGCCGAGCAGAGGTCCACCGAGCACGCGCTGTGGTGGATGCTCGGCTGCGAGCACGCTGACTGCCTGTACCGCCGCGGCGATTCCAGCGGCGCCGCGCAGCTCCTCGATGAGCTTGAGCGCAGCGTTGCCACGCCGCTGGAACGCATGGCCGCCGCCGCCATCCGCGTGGAGCTATACCAGACCGCAGGCCAGTTCGAGCAGGCGGTCGCCGCCGGCCGCGCCGCCCTCTTCGACCTCGGTACGCCGCTCCCCGAAGGCGAGGAGGCGCTGTCTGCCGCGCTCGATCACGAGCTTTTGGACATCATGCAGGAGCTCTCCACGCATTCTTTGGAAGAGCTGGCGCAGCGGCCGCCGCTGACCGACTCGCGGCGCCAGGCCGAGCTCGATCTGCTCATGCGCATGGACATGCCGGCCTTCCCGGTGAGCCGGATGCTCTCCGCGCTTTTGACCGCGAAGCAGGTGAGCTTGTCCCTGCGCTATGGGAATGCGCCAAGCTCACCGGTCTGCTACATGGCGCTGGCCATGCTGCTGGCGCGCATGCGCAGCCAGTTTACGCTGGCGCAGCGGCTGAGCAAGCTGGCGCAGCGGCTAAACCCCAACGCGCAGCTTCTGGCCAATCACGCCCGCCTGCGCTATCCCTACGCCGCCTTCTTGCCGTTTATCTCGCACCTGCGCGAAGCGATCGCCGAAGAGCAGCGCTTCTTTGAAATCGGCAGCCGGTTCGGCGACATGCAGGGCTACTTCGCGGCCCTGTTTGCGACCTTCTTCCGGATTCTGGCCGGCGAGCCGATAGAGGAGTCCCTGGTGCTGGCGCGGCGGGCCAACGTCCTTATCTGCCGCACCGGCGACCTGCTGGCGATGACCCTGCAGCGGCTCGGTATCCAGGTGCTAAAGTGCCTGATCGGGGACACGGCGGCCGCAACCAGCCTGTGTGATGAGCAGTTCGACGAAGCGGTGGAGCACAGCCCGGAGCGCAGCCGCGCCCTGCCGACCACGCAGCTCTGGTACTATCTCTGCAAGCTCCTGCTCATGCTCATGCACGATGAGCGGCAGTCCATATGGCCGATGGCGCTTTTGGCGGAGCAGTCGGTGCACAGCGCGGCCGGTCTGTACATCGTGGCGGAGTTCTCTTTTCTGTTCTGCCTTGCGGGGCTCCAGCATGCCACAGACCAGCCGGCGTCCGTGCGGTCGGAGATCCTGGCGCATATCGCTCCGCACCGCGACAAAGTGACGGAGTGGGCCCGGAGCTGCAGCGATAACTTTGCTTTCAAGTGCGAGCTTATCACCGCCGAGTGGGAGCGGATCGGCGGCAACCTGGGCGCGGCCAGCGCCGCGTTTGAGCGCGCCATCACGCTGGCGACCGAAGCCGGGTTTGTAAACTATGCCGCGCTCGCTGCCGATATGGCGGCGCGGATGTGGTTTGCCAACCAGAGCCGAGTCGCGGCGACGGGCTACCTGCAAACGGCGGTAAATTGTTACCTGCGCTGGGGAGCCAAGCGGCGGGCCGACAAGCTCTGTGAAAAAAACGCCCAGCTCTTGCTCGGAGAGCCCGCGTACCGATCCGCTCGTTCGGCGTCGTCCGTACCGATGGGCGACCGTTCGGGCGTGTTCTCGGTCGCCGGTCTGCGGATCGATCTGCTTTCGATCATGGAGATTGCTCAGGCGATCTCCCGCGAGCTGACCCTGAGCGGCGCGGTCGGCCAGCTGCTCCAGGGAGTGATGACGCATGTCGGGGCTGAGACCGGACAGCTCTTCATCTTGGAAGAGACGGAGCTGCAGCGCCTGGCGTGGGCGCAGCTGGGCGGCCGCGGGCTGGAGATCCGCCATGATACAGGCGGGCCGCAGTCCTCCGCGTACCCGCACAGCGTCACCCAGTATGTGATGCACACCGGACGGGCTTTGGCGCTGAACGATGCCGCCCGCGACAGCCGCTTCGCTGCGGATCCCTACCTTATCGCCTACGCTCCGCGATCGATCCTGGCGCTGCCGCTCGATCACCAGAACCGCTGCCTGGGAGTGCTCTATCTGGAAAACCGCATCGCCGCGGCGGAGTTCACGGTGGTACGGATCGAGCTTGGGAGCTTTCTCGCCGCGCAGGCCGCCATCGCGATCGAAAATGCCCGTCTCAATGAGCGGCTTGAGAGCGCCAATCAGACGGCGCGCCGGGCCAATGAGATCTACCTCTTGGCCAACGCCGATCTCCAGCGGGCCAAGATGGATCTGGAGCGCGCCGTCGAGCGCCGCACCTTCGAGCTTGGCCAGGCCAATGAGGCCCTTTTGCGCGAGCAGGAGCAGCGCATGCTTGCCGCCCGCGCCCATGCGGTCCTGCAGGAAAACTTCCTCCGCCTGCAGCAGCGGCTCGAGGAGCTCGCCGGAGCGGCGCCGCATGCCGCGGACAGCCAAGCGCGGTAAGCGGCGCAAACGCACGATCTGGGCAGCGGCAGTGCAGGCGGCCGGAGGCGGAGCTTTTGCGCGTCGGCTGCGCCCCTTTTCCGCCTGCGCCAAGCCGCGGCGTCCAAGCGCCCAGCCGGTTCCGCCGCGCTGCCCCGAGACGGAAAAAAACCGGCCGCCGCAGCGTCGGACGGACTAGTCCACTGTGGCTTGTTGGTTCGCTCGGAGGAGCGAATTCCTTTTTTCCAGCCGGGTCATCGCGGAACATACTGCCGCCGCAATCGCGGCTCTGACCTGTAAGTGCCGGGTGCAGATGTCGGCGCATAGGAGGAACAGTCGGCCCAGGTGATTGCCGAGGCGCGTACCGAGAGTGCGTACCGAGAGTGCTTGCCGAGGGTGCTTGCCGAGGGTGCTTGCCGAGGGTCTTGTCGGAAGGGTGCTTGCCGGGGGTCTTGTCGGAGGAGCTTGTACGTTCAGGAAGGTCGCTCAGGCGGTTCGCCGTGGACTTTGTCACATTGTCCCAAATCCGAGGAAGGTGTACGGTAGGTAAGCAGGCAGGTATGAGCACCGTAATCGATCTCGGGACGCTGGTCGGCCAGCGTTTTATCGTCGAGGCAAAGGCGGGCCAAGGCGGTATGGGCACCGTCTTTCGCGCGCGCGACATCCTGCGCGGCGAGACGGTGGCGATCAAGCTCCTGCACCGCAACGTCGACAGCTTCGACGAGACCGAGCGCTTCGCCCGCGAGGTGCAGATCCTCTCCGAGCTATCCCACCCGGGCATCGTCTCCTATGTCGCCCACGGGGTGATCGGCAACGGCCAGCCGTATCTGGTGATGGAGTGGCTGAAAGGGGAGGAGCTGTCGCAGCGCTTGCGCCGCTCGCCGATGACCCCGCGGGAGAGCCTGCTGCTCATCCGGCACATCGCGGAGGCCCTGGACATCGCCCATCAGCGGCAGATCGTCCACCGCGATCTGAAGCCGTCGAATTTGTTTCTGCGCAACGGCGACTTGGCGCAGGTCACGATCCTCGACTTCGGCATCGCCCGACGCGGGATGCACTCGACTTCGGTGACCCGCACCGGCCTGGTCATCGGCACGCCGGAGTACATGGCCCCGGAGCAGGCGCGCGGCCAGCGCGACATCGAGGCCAGCGCCGATATCTTTTCTCTGGGCTGCGTCCTATATGAATGCCTGACCGGTCAGCCGCCGTTTGCCGCGGATGTGGTGGCCGGCGTGCTCGCCAAGATCCTTTTTGAGCCGGCGCCATCGGTGCGGGCGCTGCATCCGGCGATTCCGGAGTCTCTGGACCGGCTGATTGCCCAAATGCTGGAGAAGTCCCCCGCGGCGCGGCTGCAGAACGCCGGCCAGCTGCTCGCGGCGCTGGAAAGCCTGGCGCCGGATGCGGTGACCATCTCCTCCCTCAGCCTGCCGCGCATCTCGGCTTCGCGCGGCGCCAGCTCGCCAAGCGAGCAGCAGCTGGTCAGCGTCCTTCTCTCTTCGGTTCCCAGCCTGGTGCCGGCCTGGGATTCTGAGACCACGATGGCCACGCCGAACAACATGGAGCCGCTGCGCGATCTGCAGCATGAGCTCTCCGGCTACGGCGCCAAGGTGGAGATTCTCGCCGACGGCTCGATTGTGACGGTGCTGACCCAGCGCAATCACATGACCGCCAATGATCAGGCAAGCCAGGCGGCCCGCTGCGCGCTCACCATGGCGCAGCGGTTTCCCGATTCGCTGAGCACCCTGACCACGGGGCGGGCGCTGCTCGGCGGCCGGCTGCCGCTGGGGGCGGCGTTTGAGCGCTCGGCCCGGCTGCGCCAGGTCGCCCTCAGCCCGGAAAACGCGGCGCAGCGGACCAGCAGCGATGTCATCTTGCTCGACGGCGTCACCGCCGGCCTGCTCGATGCGCGCTTCGAGGTGCGGCGCCTCACCTCCGGCGTCTACGTCCTGCGCGGAGAGCGGGTGAGCGTGGATGAGACCCGCTCGCTCCTGGGCCAGCCCACCCCGTGCGTCGGCCGCGATCGCGAGCTGGCGATCTTGGATTTGCTCTTTGCCGAGTGCAAAGACGACTCGATGGCGCGCATCGCGCTCATCATCGCCCCGGCCGGCATGGGGAAGTCGCGGCTGCGGCATGAGTTCCTGCGCCGCCTCAAGGCGCGGCATGGGTCGGTGCGGGTGATTTTGGGCCGCGGCGATCCGCTGCTGGTCGGCTCGCCGTATTCGCTCTTGCGGTACGCGGTGCGGCAGCTGTGCGGCATCTTGGAACGGGATGACGCGGCGACGCAGCACTCCAAGCTCTGGCAGCATGTGAGCCGCCGGCTGCCGGAGTCGGAGGTGCGGCGGGTCGTCGAGTTCATCGGTGCGCAGTGCGGAATCGGCTACCCGGATGTCGACAGCGTGCAGCTGCGCGCCGCCCGCGGCGATGCGCGCATCATGACCGACCAGCTGCACCGGGCGTTCATCGATCTGCTGAACGCCGAGTGTGTCGATGAGCCGCTGCTGTTCATCTTGGAGGACCTGCACTGGAGCGATGCGCCGACGGTACGGCTCATCGATGCGACGCTGCGGGCGCTGACTGAGAAGCCCCTCATGGTGCTGGCGCTGGCGCGGCCGGAGATCGAGACCCTGTTCCCGCGCCTGTGGTCGGAGCGGCGCTGCCAGACGCTGCGGCTCGAAGGTCTTAGCAAGAAGGCGAGCGAGCGGCTGGTGCGGCAGGTCCTGGGCCAGGCCGCCGCCGAGTCGGTGGTGCTGCGCATCATCGAGCAGTCGGCCGGCAACCCGCTGTTTCTGGAAGAGCTTGTGCGCGCGGTGGCGGAAGGCAAGGGCCATGAGATGCCGGAGACCGTGCTGGCGATGCTGCAGTCGCGCGTGCTGCGGCTCGATGCGAGCGCCCGGCGGGTGCTGCTCGGGGCCAGCATCTTCGGCCAGACCTTCCGGCGTGAGGGGCTAAAGACCATCCTGGCGGCGGACCCGGGCACGATCGACGTCGACCGCTGGCTGCAGCGGCTGGTCGAGGCCGAGATCCTCGAGACCCAGCGCGAGGGCCAGCTCTCCGGCGACTCCGAGTATCGCTTCCGCCACGCCTTGCTCCGCGATGCCGCCTACAGCCTCCTGCCGGTGGAAAACCAGCACCTGGGCCACCGCCTGGCGGTGCAGTATCTGGAGCAGACCGACGACAGCGATCCCGGCGTTTTGGCCGAGCACTGCGAGCTTGGCAACGATCTGCCGCGCGCCGGCAGCCTCCACCTCCGCGCCGCGGAGCTGGCGCACCGCCGCGGCGACACCGACACCGCGGTGGCGCAGGCGCGGCGGGGGCTGGAGTGCGGACCCGATGAAATCGCCCGCTTGGGCCTCCTTGTCGTGCTCCGTCAGGTGTATCTGTGGCGCAACCAGTGGGCGGAGGCGGCGGAGTTCGCCGAAGAGGTCATGCGGCTGTCGGCTCCGGGTAGTCCGTCGTGGGCGATTGCGGCGACCGCCAAGCTTGTCGATGCCCGGTATGTGCATCGCGACCGCTTCCTGAGCGCGCTCGATGCGGTGGTCCAGGTCGAGCCGGAGATCGATGCGGTGAGCACCATGGCCTTCGCCCTGGCCATCGGCATCTACCTCCTAGAGTCGGCCGGCGAGTTCTCGCTGGCCAAGAGCTGCCTGCAGCGGCTGCACGACATCGTCGAGCCGGTCGCCGAGTACAACCCCATCGCCTGCGCCTGGATGAACCGCGTGCACGGCCACAGCGAGGCCTGGGTCCACGAGAACCCGTGGACCGGTCTGCGCTACGCCGAGGCGACGCGGGCGAACTTTCTCGAAGCCGGTCATAACCGCGGGGCGCTGGATGCCCAGGTCTTCATCGGCATGAACGCCTGGTTTCTCGGCGCCACCGAGCGCGCCGAGAGCGAGCTCCGGGCGACGCTCGCCATCGGCGAGGATCTGGGGCTTGTGTCCTCGCTGCGGGCGATCCTGTTCGTCCAGATTCTCTGCGAGCGCGGGGCTTTGGACGAAGCGGAGCGGGAGGCGCAAGCGCTCCTTGAGGTGACCCAGGCGACGTATCTGACCCGCGGCCGCGGACTGTGGGCGCGCGGCGAGGTGCTCTACTGCCGCGGCGCCTACGCGGAAGCGGAACAGTCCCTGCAGGAGGCCCTGCGGCTTATCGCCGAGGCCCCTTTGGACTGCGCCGCCGCCCAGGGTCTGCTGGCGCGCGTGCAGCTTACGGCCGGCCGCCCGGGCGACGCCCTGGCCACCGCCCGCGAGGCGATGCACCGCTTCCGGGTGCTGGGCTCGTTCGGATTCCGCGGCGCGCGCGCGCAGCTGGCCTATGCGGAAGCGCTGGAGCAGGATGGCCAGGGACCGCTGGCGCGCCAGGTCGTACGCCAGGCGCTGGACCGCCTGCAGCAGCAGGCCGATCGGATTGGCGATACGTACCTGCGAAAAAGCTTTCTCGAGGCAGTGCCAGAGCACCGCCAGCTCATCGCGCTGGCTTCCTCCTGGGACGTTCGGGCCAAGGCGGCGACAGGGTAAGCCCCGCGCTCAGCAAATGGGTGCCCCTATAGCGGCCAAGTCCGCGCCAAGTCCGCGCCAAGTCCGATGTTATGGCGCCGCGACGAACGGTCCGCTCTGAAGGGTTCCTATCCGACGCTCTCCGTGAGCCGGCCGATAAGAATCCGCGCGACGATTCCTACGGTGTCGCGGGACAGCACCGCATAATGATCGCCGGGCACGGCGATGATATCCAGCGACCCCTGGCAAAGCGCCGCCCAGCCGTAGTCGGGAGCCGCCGTGGCGGTGGAATCGACGGCGCGCAGCAGCAAGATGGAACCCGCGTAGGGTTTGGGCCGGTAATTTTGCAGCAGCTTGAGGTTGCGGCGAAACATGGCGTACAGCGAGCGGAGCTGCTCTTCCTCCGTATCTTTGGTCAGCAGCGCCTTTTCGTGCAGATAGCCCAGCGCGCTTGAAAGGTCCGTGAGCTGCTCCCGCGGCAGCTTGGACTTCGGCGCGCCGTCCTGCTGCTGTAGGAAGTCCTGCAGGAACCACGCAAGCAGGTTCTCTTCCGTCACCGCTGCGAGGCTCGCAGCCGATGGCGAGCCCGGTGCATGAGAGTCGACAAGGGCGAGCAGAGAGACGGCTTGACCGGCGTTTTGCAGCTGCTGCGCCATCTCGAAGGCCAGCACCCCGCCCAGGCTCCAGCCGAGCAGCTGATAAGGACCGCACGGCTTCACCTTGCGGAGCTCCGCGACATAGTGGGCCGCAAGCTCGGGCAAGGTCGCAAGCGGCGCGGCGGCTGGCGATGCGACCGGAGCCGCCTGCACCCCATAGACCAGCTGCTCCAGCGCCAAGGCGCGCGCCAGCTCCGCGTAGCACAGGACATTGCCGCCGACCGGATGGATGCAGAACAGCGGCGCCCGCTGGGCTGCGCGCTGCAGGGGCACGATGGTCGCATGCGGCTTGGCCGGAGCGCGGGCGCTCAGCGCGGCGGCCAGCTCGGCAATCGTCGGGTGGTGAAATAACGTCGACAGCGGCAAGGTCTGGCCGGTGCGCTGCGCCAGCTGGGCAAAGAGCCGCACGGCGAGCAGCGAGTGGCCGCCAAGCGAAAAGAAGTTATCGTAACGGCCGACGCGGTCGATGTGGAGCAGCCCAGAAATGATGTCGGCCAGAATCTGTTCGGCCGGAGTCTGCGGCGGCGCAAAGGACTCCTGCTGACGTTCCGGCGAAGCCGCCGGCAGCGCCGCGCGGTCGAGCTTCCCGTTTACGGTCTGCGGTAGCGCTGCGAGGAAAACAAAGCCCTCCGGCAGCATGTACGACGGCAGCTTGGTCGACAAGTGATTACGGAGGCTGGCGACCGTCGGCTGCCGGCCCGGGCGCGGCGCGACATAGGCGATAAGGCGCTCGTCCGCCGGTGCGTCCTTGTGGGCGATCACCGTGCAGTCGGCGATCTCGGGATGGGTTGCCAGCACGGCCTCGATCTCGCCGAGCTCGATGCGGTAGCCGCGCAGCTTCACCTGATGGTCGATGCGGCCCAAAAATTCGATGGTGCCGTCGGGTAAGAAGCGTCCCAGATCGCCGGTCTTATAAAGGCGCGCGCCGGGCTCGCGGGCATGCGGGTTTGTAATAAATTTGTCGCGCGTAAGCTCCGGACGCTTCCAGTAGCCGCGCGCCAGCCCGAACCCGCCAATGTAGATTTGACCCGTCACCCCGATAGGAACCGGCTGCAGCTGCGCGTCCAAAATGTACATTTGGGTGTTGGCGATGGGTCGGCCGATCGGCACCGGGCCGGGCCGGGCCGGGCCGCAGAGCTCATGCACGCTGCAGCCCACGACCGTTTCCGTGGGTCCGTACTCGTTGAAGATGCGCGCCTGCGGCGCCTGCGCCCGACACAGCTCGACCAACCCCCAGTCCAGAGCTTCGCCACCGATGACGAATGTGCTCACTCCGGCGAGCAGGTGGGTCGGGCCTTCTGCTTGCGCCAGCAGGCGGAGGTGCGCCGGAGTGATTTTCAGCAGAGAGATCGCCGTGCCGCTCTTGAGGAGATCGATGAGCCCGAGCAGCGGGTCTTTGTGCGGCAGCAAAATGACCTGCGCTCCGGCGATGAGGGGCAAGAGCAGGCTGGTGACGGTGAGATCAAAAGCAGTGGAGGAGTGGACGGGCAAAAGACCGTGGCGCTGGGGCTTGTAGGCTTGCTTGGCCCACAGCAGATAATTGGTGAGTCCGCGGTGCTCGATCGCCGTGCCTTTGGGGCGGCCGGTGGAGCCGGAGGTGTAGATGACGTAGGCAAGGTTATGGGCAGCGGCCAGGGGCGCGGGGTTTTGGCGCGGGAAGTTCGGCAGGACGACCGTCCAGGCTTCGCTGGAATCCAGGCATAAGGTCATCGCCGCCGACCGCGTAAGGCGGCCGAGCAGCGTACTTTGGGTCAGCACCACCTGGGGCCGCGCATCTTCCAGCATGAAGCTGACGCGCTCTTGCGGATAGTCCGGGTCAATGGGAACGTAAGCCCCGCCGGCCTTGACAATGCCGAGCAGTCCGATGAGAAGCTCCAGCGAGCGCTCCATATACAGAGCGACTGGGACATCGGGCCCCACGCCGTGGGACCGCAGCCAGTGCGCCAGCTGGTTGGCTCTCTTATTGAGATCCAGGTAGGTCAGCGTCTGGTTCTCATAGGTCGCCGCACAGGCCTCCGGGGTCTCCTTGACTTGGCCTTCAAACAGCTCGGCAAAGCCCTGCTCCGGCGTCCAGGGAGTCTTGGTCTGGTTCCACTTTTGGAGAATTTGCTCGCGCTGCGCCCCGCTAAGGAAGGCAAGCTGGTCGCAGGGAAGCCGCGGATCCGCGACGATCGCTGCGAGCAGCCGGCAGTAATGCTCGGCTAACCGGGCGACGGTTTCTGACATGAATAAGTCGGTCGCATACTCGATGGCGCCGCTCACGCTGCCGTCCGCAGCCTCCTGCAGCGCCAGCGTGAGATCGAACTTGGCCAGACCCGTATGTATGTTGAGCGGTGCGACCGCCAAATCGGGCAGTTCGAGCTCCTCAGGGGGGATGTTTTGCAGCACGAACATGACCTGGAACAGCGGATTGCGGCTCCGGTCGCGGGTGACGCGCAGCTCATCGACCAGCCGCTCAAAGGGAACCTGCTGGTGCTCATGCGCGTTGAGGCAGTGCTTGCGGACTTGATCGAGCAGCGGCAGGAATCCGGAGGCGCCGTCCACCTGGGTACGAAGGACCAGGGTGTTGATGAAGCAGCCGATGAGCGGCTCCATCTCGCTGCGGATGCGGTCCTGCACATAGACACGCGGCTGATCCGGCACGCGTGAATAACAGAAGTATTTGCCTAGCAGCTTCTCCGGCACTTTCTGCAGCGGCCCGAAGTAAGGCAACTCCTCGGGTCGCCGCGCACCGAAGAACAGCAGCAGACGCCCTGCCGCATCCGGCATGGCGCGGCGGCGGCGCTCGGTGAAGCCGCGAAACGGCGCAGAACCCGTCCCGGTGCAGATCATGATGATGTTCGCGCTTGCCCCGGCGGTGGCGCCTGTCCTCGGCGGCTGGCTGCAATCGTCGTTCGGCTGGCGGTCGGTGTTTGCTTTCCTGGGACTGGCCAGTGTCGCCCTGTGGCTGGCTTGCTGGTACCTCCTCCCGGAGACCCTGCCGCGCCACCGGCGTCAGTCGCTGCGGGTCGGCTATCTGACCCACAGCTACCGCGAGGTGCTGACCTCGCCCGCTTTCCTGCGCGTCAGTGGCGCCTTGGCGCTCAACTTCGTGGCCTTTTTCATCTACGTGCTGTCGGCCCCGGTTTTTCTGATGCGTCACCTGGGCGTTTCGG
>CALFML010000076.1 GCA_937879845.1 uncultured Myxococcales bacterium | reverse complement strand
TTTTCCCCTGTTGCCACGGCCACAGCCGACATTGTTACAGCCCCAGCAGTTGCAAGAGTGCGTTTATGTCCAGCGGCTTGCGCAAGCACGCCGCGGCGCCGGCCTGCTTGAAGGCGGCGGCGATCTCTTCATCCATCCGGCCGGTCAAGGCGATCACCGCGACGTTGGCGGTGCCGGGATTTTGCCGGATCTGACGGCAGACCTCGACGCCATCCATACCTGGCATCGTCGCATCGAGCAGCACCGCATCCGGCTTGTCGGTACCGACCTTGAGCAGGCCCTCCACCGGACTCTCGGCGAGCTCGACCTCCAGATCGGGAAACTGCTGCTTGAGCAGCCGCTTGGTCGACCGCAGAAAGACGACATCGTCGTCTATCAGCAGCATCCGCTTGGCCTGCGGCAGCAGCGTTCGCGGCACCGGCATCTGATGAGCGCGCAGAAACTCCAGGAGCGCACTCGGTTCGACGCGGCGGTGTCCGCCTGGGGTGCGAAACGCGGGAAGCAGTCCCTTGTCGATCCAGGACAGCACGGTAGACGGGCTGACCCCGATTAGCTCGGCAACTGCATGCGAAGTTAGGAACGCGTTTGTCATAGTCATTACGCGATATATCGCCCTCTATGATCCTGCCCGTCTCGTCCTCAAACTGTCAAGCGCAGCCGCGACTGCGGCACTGCTCGTACCCCGGCGCCGGGAGCACCGCGCCCGGTCGGACGAAAGCCGCGCCCGCAGGCAGCCCGCGGCTTGTAGCGGCGGCAGCCTCGAAGATAGGGCCGAACGGGGGCATCGCAGGTGGGAGCGCCAGGATGAAAAACATTGGCTTAGGTCTGCCTCAGCATTGGCTTATCACGAAATTGCCGATGATTGCTAAAATACCCAACTACCTAACCGCCCGCCGACCCCGGCAAGCCGGCCAATCGCCAGCCGGGCCGTTGCAAGCGGGTTGCCGCTCACGCGCTAGCTCGGCGGACTACTCGGTCGCATAGGACTTGTACGGGCACAGGTCAATTCATTGAAACATTGAGTATTTTTACTCAGCGCACAGCAGAGCTATTCGGGGAATCGCTGATTTCATAGGTTTGCCGCACAGCAGCGCCAAAAAATAGCCGCAACAACTAAGCAGAATCTTTTTGCCTTGTTGCTTTGTTGCCTTATTGCAAGTTGTGCGGGTGGCTGCCGCGGGCGTTGTGCCTGATTGCGCAGCGGAAAATGTAGACGCTCCGGTGCTGCGTGGCTAGGATGCAGGCCTTCACGTACTCATTCCCGGCCCTCACTCCCGGTGTTGTCGCGACGGAGATCTCATGCGCCGCCTGCTGATTCTTGCCGTGCTCGTGCCTGCTTGTTGCTGGCTCTTTTGGGCTTCGTGCCAGTCTGACGACTATCGCGACACGCTGCCGCTGCGCAGCTTCGACGCGGCCCCGCGTGAGGGCGGCGCTTCGAGCAAGCCGGATCTGGCTGCCGCGGCGGATCTGGCCAAGCCCGATCAGGGCACAGCCGACCTTCCGGCCGGCGATGCCGGCGCAAGCGACGCCGGCGCAGGGGATGCCGGCGCAGGGGATGCCGGCGCAAGCGATGCCGGCGCAAGCGATGCCGGCGCAAGCGACGCCGGTCCCAGCGACGCCGCACCGGCCGACGGCGGCGGCTAGGCAGGAGCGGCGGCGCGAGAGCGCAGCCGCCATCGCCGCCGCCCGCGGTCAGTCAACAAGGCGCAGGGCGGGACCCGACTTGCGCAGAAGAAACAGCTTGCAGGGATTGCTGTCGCCGCCGTAATTCCAGCTATCGACAAGATCCCAGCCTTCGCGGGCCAGGGCTTGATGCAGGCGGGTGGCGTCGTAGCGCCGGCTGTAGTAGACGGAAAACTCACGCTCTTCCCCCGATGCCGAGCGCACCCGCGCCCGCGCATCGACGCCGTAGCTGCCGGGAACCGGACAGCCGAGATCGAGCACGCGCAAGATCTCGACATCGACTTTGGAGACGCCGTAGCGGCGGATCGGCCCGGCGAGAAACTCATCCCACTTCTGATGCAGCGACGAAGATGAGTTGGTGTTGCGCCGGATCGATAAAAGGCCCGGGTCGCGCTCCTTGATCTGCTCCGGGTTGTCGGCGGGAGCGTAGGCCATGCGCAGGTCGAGCAGCAGCATGTCGCCGGCGGCAAAGCCGACCAGGCTGTTGCGGACAAAGCGCAGCTCGTTCTCCAGGTTGCTGAAGGTGTGCCCGAGCATGGTGATGAGCCGGCGGCGGTGCGCCCGCTGCGGCGAGTAGAGCAGCTGGCCGTAGCGCGGCAGGTGGTGGAAGTTGCCCTGGATGGCGAACACCACGCCGCCGCGATCCGCCAGCGTCTCCGCCGCGTGACGGTAAGCCACCGAGAGCAGCGGCTGGCTGATGTCGAGCAGGTACAGCCGGACATCGCCATGCCCCGCCTGCGACAGGAGCTGCTCGGCGAGCCGAACCTCGTTGCGGGCGCTGCCCGGCCCGAGCGCCACCACGTCCAGGCCCATCTTGCCGGTGTTCTTGAGGATGAGCCCCGCCGCCCGATCGAGCTGCATGCTCGCCTGCATATCGTCGTAATCTTTGACATCGGCGATCGAGCACCAGTCGGCGGCGCTCATCGGGTCCATGTACAGGTAGCTCTGCTCGATGTGGCCGCCGAAGCCGTTTACCTGCATCGCCAGCTCTTTGATCATCTTCACCGGGTCAAACCCCGGCGCCAGCCAGCAGTTGAGGGCGAAGTTCGGATCGACCTCCGCCGCCTCCCACGGCAGATCGGCGACCTCCAGCTTCATCTCCGGGACCGACAAGAGGTGCAAAAGCGCCAGCTGCGACGGGGCGTAGCGGCCGGTCTCCAGGTTGACGATGACGCTCTCCGACAGCCCCGCAAGCTCAGCCAGCCGGGCGTGCGACAGCCCCGCCGCCTCCCGCCGCTCCGCCAGGAGCCGCTGCCACTTGTTCAGCCGCCCGGCATCGAGCGACAGCGCGCTGCCGCCAAGCTCGCCGCCGCCGCCGCCGCCCATCGACGTCAGCGCCTCCCCGTCCTCCTCCCCGATGGAGCTTGTCGCCGCGAGAAACCCGCGCAGGGTCATGAGGCTCATGTGCAGCGCCTCCTGCTGATCCTTGGGCTTCTGCGGCAGCACCTCTTGGATGGTGTCGATGGCGATGTGAAGCGCCTGCTGTTCCCAGGGAATACTCTGCGGCTCTGCCATTGGGCCCCTCCGCCTTACTCTCTTTGGTGAAGCGCAATAAGGCGCGTTCCTGTGCGTTGTGGTTCTGCTCAGGCGTAACTGCCTGGGCCATTGTACCTGCCCGTATCTCCTACACTATACCCAGTACGGCTTCATTTCATCACATGAAATCCGCAGCCGCCGCAAGCGCGCACGCAATCGTCAGGTCATACTCGATGCAAGCGCGCAAGCCCCTCCCAAGTCCAAGTCCAAGTCCAAGTCCAAGCGCGCAAGTCCACGTAAGGAGTTTCCGATGTTGGCTTTTATCGTCCACTGCCTGCTGTTCGCTCTGTCGTTTATGATCACCGCCCGTATCGTCCCCGGCATCGCCATCCGCTCATACGGCAGCGCGGTGCTGTTCTCCGCGGTGTTCGCGATACTCGACGGGCTGCTCTTTGGCGTCCTTACGTTTGTGACGCTGCCGCTTGTGATCCTGACCCTCGGGCTGTTTCTGCTCGTGATCCGCGCCGGCCTCTTTCTCCTGGCCGACAAGCTCGTAGACGGCGTCGAGATAAACGGCTTTGTCCCGGCGCTCCTCGGCTCGGTTCTAACGGCCGGTCTAAACAGCCTGATTAACTGGCTGATTCATGTTTAGCCCCGACTTCCCGGTCTTTCTGCCCTAAAGCCCCCGCCGCTTAGAACTAAGCCCGCAAAATTATTCCCGGGCCTGACGACATGTATCCATTGTGGCGCGGATGAAAGTCGTGGTATGACGCTGCCTACTGTGTG
>CALFML010000075.1 GCA_937879845.1 uncultured Myxococcales bacterium | reverse complement strand
TCCTTTTTTGTCAGCGCAGCTGGCAAAAAAGGATCGCAGGGAAGGGGGGCCCCACGACGGCGAAGCCCGAAAAGCTTCGGACCCAGCCCGAAAAGCTCGAACCAGTACCGCTCTCTAGATCGCCAACTTCTTAGCGATCTCAATCACCGCATCCGTGTTCTGGATATGCGACAGCTGACTAAGCAGGAAGTCCTTCACCTGCCCCTCCAAGTTCGCAAGCTCCCCCCCGAGCTCAAGCTTCGTCGTAAAATCCCTGACGATCGCGCTCTCCTTCGCCGACACCTCCCCATCCGCGAACGCCAACAGCAGCGCCGTCTTAACAAACAGCCGCCGCAGATCCCCCGAAGGCAGCGCCCTGCACAGCTCCTCCCCCGTGATCTCCGGATGCGACTTGAGCTCGCCGAGCGCGTGCTCCGTCCCGCCCACTTCTTTCCAGAACAGGTTGATGAGGGTCGTCTCTTGCTCGTGGATGCCGTCCGCATGCGCGACAGCGTAAAGGCCCCGCGCGATCGCCGCGGCCTGCGCCGGCGTCAGCTGAATCTCAGGTGCGAAGTTCATCGGTCACTCCTTGCGCTTGGAAAA
The DNA here is from genome assembly GCA_937879845.1 of uncultured Myxococcales bacterium. Lineage (GTDB taxonomy): Bacteria > Myxococcota_A > Polyangia > Palsa-1104 > JAEUJZ01 > CALFML01. The sequence goes on along the minus strand of CALFML010000075.1, from coordinate 5,413 downwards.
AAAGTCGCTCGAATTTATCGCTAGCGCCGCAGCCCCACCGTCAGCTTCAGGTGGTTCAGGCGCGTCTGCAGCTCATCGCTTGGCATGTTGGCGTACTTGGGCGGCAGCATGCGGCGGTTGCTCGCCTCGAACACCGCCAAAAGCTCCATGAACTCCAGCATCTCCAGATCGCGCGGCGGCAGGTAGTCCCGCGCCGCCCGCCGCAGATCGTCGAGGTTGGCCGGCGTCTCTTTGCCGCTAGCCCCCGTCTCGCCCTCGGTCCGCTGGCTCGCGTACTCGCTCGAGAGGAGCACCAGCGCCTCGATGTCGGCGTTGGACATGCCGACGATCGGCGCAAGCTCCTCCCGGTGCTCCGGGAACGACAGCTCATGCGCGACGCGGTTTTTGCGCAGCTGCGCCTGCACGATCGTCTCCACCTCCGCCGTGGACTGCGGGTAGAAAAACGGAATCTTGCGGTCCAGCCGCCCCGCCCGTTTGAGGTCGATATCGACCTTGTCCGGTCGGTTGCTCATCAGCACGAACAGCACCCGCCCGCGATTGGACGTGTCGGACATGAACTCTTTGATCCGCGCGATCACCCGGCTGGAGGTGCCGCCGTCCTCCTCCCCCTGGTTGCCGAAGGAGCGGTCCGCCTCGTCGATGATCACCAGCACTTGGCCGATCGCTTTGATGACCTGGAGGATGCGCTCGAGGTTGCCCTCCGTCGCCCCCACCCACTTGCTGCGGAAGTTCTTGAGCTTGATCGCCGTCAGCCCGCTCTCTTTGGCGAACGCCTCGGCGACGAATGTCTTGCCGGTGCCCATGGGCCCGGTGAACAGGAGCCCCATCGGCACGCGGTTGCGCCGCCCCTCACGGATGTTCTTGGCGATGAGCGTGAGGTCGCGCTTGACCTCGTCCATGCCGCCGACGACATCGAAGCCGTGCTTGGGCTCGACGAACTCGATGAGGCTGTAGCACTCGCGCTCGATGATCTCACGCTTGCGCGCGGCGATGAGCCGCAGCACCTCGACCCGCGCGTCGCCGTCGGCCGCCGGGGTCGGCGGACCTTCCGGGGCGATGAGCCGGCGGATCTCGCCGCGCGGCATGCCGCGGGTGATCTGCGCCAGCTTGGCCGCCCGCTCGCCCGCCTTGGGTCCGCCGCCCAATAGCTCGGTGATGAACCGGCTGCGCTCGGCGTCGTCGTCGGTGCCGGGGTCCATCGGCGCCAGGATGCCCTTGATCTGGATGTTCTTCAGGCCCGCGGTGACCTCGGTCATCATCTCCAGCTCGTCCCCCGGCAGCTCGGGGTTGATGTGGCGGATGAGCGCCGCCCGCTCCACCGAACCGGGGATCGGGATCTGCACCGTCGCGACCCGCGGGTTGGCGACGAGCTTGCCGTGCAGCTCCGAGAGGTTTTCGACCAGCAGGAACACTACGCTGTCGTTCTTGTCGAGCGCCGGCAAGGTCGACCACCGCTGCAGCGTCACCACCGCCGCGCGATCGTCGATGGTCGAAAAGCTCGTCTCGCCGCTCGGCGCCACCGTGTCGGCGTACTCGATCACCACCGCCGCCCCTTGGGTGGTGAGTAGCAGCCGCTCCAAAAGCGGCAGCACCTTGGACGCTTCCTTATTGATCAGAAGCTCGTCGTAGCCGCTCGGCAGCTTGCCCTTGACGATGCGCACCCCGGTCGAGACGTTGTACAGGGCGACCAGGTTCTTGCGGTCGAGCAGCACCTTGGTCAAAAACTCCGGCAAGAGCAGGAGCCGCTCGTCCGCGCCCTTTTTGTCCGCCGAGCCGTCGGGGTCGTCGAGGATCAGATCATGGACGTTGCCGTGCAGGACAAACTGCGACGACTCCCCGCGCAGGTAGCGGCGGCGGATCTCATCGGCCCAGACAGGCAGCCGACCGGTTTTCGACAGGCTCATCGTAGACATTGGCTTATCACCCCATAGATGCTGGACAAAGGTCCTAGGCCTCTTCGGCCGGCAACGGGCCCTATCGGCCGCTTTCCACGGTCTGGAAGAAGCGCTCGGTCTCGCGCGAGGTGGCGCGCACCGCTTCCACACCCTCGCGCAGATCGTCCAGACGCGAGCCGAGCTCGGTCTCGCTGCGCATGCTGACTATCTCATCGGAGAGCAGGCGGAACGTGTTCTCCATCAGGTCCATCTGGCCGCGCGCCGTCTGCAGGCTCCGCCGCAGCTCTTTGTAGCGGTCCTTGCGCTGCAGCAGCACCGCCAGGTTCTTCTGCGCCACGGTGCGCCGCTCATCCCCGTGCGGCAGCTTCTCACACTGCAGATCGTAGCGGCGGATGTCGGCCTCCAGCTCCTCCAAGTTGAACTGCTCCAGGTACGCCTCATAGCGGGCGCCCAGCGTCGCCAGATCGAGGAAGTCGTCCACCAGGTCGTCGAGCTTGCCGAGGTCGTTGTGCAAAAGATCGACGCTGAAGCTCGGGTTGTCGCGCGCCATCTTCTGGATGCGCACTTGCAGGTCGCGCAGGGCCAGGGCGCGGAACTTTTCGCCTTCGGGCAGCGCCGCGAACTTCTGCGCTTGGAGCTCTTTACGCGCCGCCGCTTGCTCGCTCTCCCACACCTTGTCAAACCACACCTTGCGCAAAAGCCGCGAGTCGGGAGCGAACAGCATCCACAGCGCCTCGCCGGCCGCGGCGCACATCGCCAGCCACCAGTGGCCGGTGATCGCCGCCGCCGCCGAAGCGCCGCCGAGCAGCGACAGGTTGTAAGGGTTCACGAAGGCGTAGCGGCTGTACGGGGGCTTAGCCTTTTTGCGCAGCACCAGGCTATTTTCGCGCGTGCTGCTCACTGCTTGTACAGCAGCGCCAAGAGCTGCTCCTCACAGCGGCGGAACTCGGGGCTCGCCTTGACCGCCAGCGAGCGGTCCTCGAACGTCGGGATGTCCACCCGATGGAGAATCTGCGCCGGGCGTTTGGACAGGATGTACACCGTGTCGGCCAGGTACACCGCCTCCGCCACGTCGTGGGTGACGAACAGGATGGTGTTGTCCTCGCGGTGCGAGATGTCGATGAGCATCCCCTGCATCTCCCAGCGGGTCTGCGGATCGAGCGCCCCGAACGGCTCGTCCATGAGCAGGAGCTTGGGCTTGTTGATGAGGGTGCGGGCGATCGCGACCCGCTGTTTCATGCCGCCGGAGAGCTCTTTGGGATACTTGGCGGCGAACTGCGAGAGCCCCACCGCCTTGAGGATCGCGTGCGCCTGCTCCCGCCGCTCCGCCGCCGGGATGCCGCGCAGGCGCAGGCCGTACTCGACGTTCTCCTGCACCGTGAGCCAGGAAAAGGACGTGTACTGCTGAAACACCATGCCGCGGTCGCGGCCCGGCCCGTCCACCGGGAAGCCTTCGATCAGCACTTCGCCGCGGGTCGGCGGGAACAGGCCCGCCACCGCCTTGAGGATTGTCGACTTGCCGCAGCCCGAGGGACCCAGGAACACCACCAGCTCGCCGATGAGCGGCTTGTCGTGGATGTCGAAAGAGACCCCGCGCACCGCTTCGATGTCATCGCCGCCGCGCCCGCGGTAGACGACATGCAGATCGGTGACCCGGAGCTTGGGCACCTGGGTCTTTTCCGCTGCCGCGGCGGGGGCGCTGCGCATAGCCGGGTCGGCGGCGGCTGCCGGCGTCGCCGCGCCGGCGGACTCGGGACGCGGGGCAGAGCTTGGCTCAGCCATGGTTGCCCTCCCGCCACGGGAACAGCAGCTTGCCGGCGCCGCGGATGAGCGCATCGGTGCACAGGCCGATGACGCCGATGATGATCACCCCGGCGAACATCTCCGAGGTCTTGATGCGGTCGCCGGCGAGCTTGATCAGATACCCGAGCCCGCGCGTCGTGTTCACAAACTCCGCCAGGATGACGTACGTCCAAGAGATCGCGTTCATCACCCGGAACGAGTCGAATATGTCCGGCATCGCCGCCGGCATGAGCACCGTGGTGATGACCTGCCGGCGCCCCGCGCCCAGGGTCCGCGCCGTCTGCACAAGCTCCTCCGGCACCGCCCGGATGGCGCTTATCACCACCGGCAACAGGTAAACGAACACCCCCAGGAACAGGAAGGCGATCTTCTGCAGCTCGCCGATGCCGAACCACAGGATGGTGAGCGGGATGAAGGCGCTTATCGGCATGTAGCGCAAAGGCGCCATGATCGGATCGATGAGGCGGTTTATCGGCTCAAACGACCCCATGAGGATCCCCAGCGGCACCGCCACCGCCGTCGCGATGACGAACGCCACGGAGATCCGCAGCGTCGATACCCACGCCGCATCGAGCAGCACCCGCACGATCTCCACATGCCCCTTTTCCCCCACCGGCTTGCCGAGGAAAAGGTCGCGCACGAGCACCCGCAGCACCTCCACCGGCGAGGGCAGGAACAGCGGCCCTACCACGGGCCTTGGCCCCGCCGTCAGCCCGACCCACAGCCCGAGGATCGCCAGCGGCAGGATGAGCCCGATCCACATCTGCACATCGCGCGGCAGCGGCTTGCGCAGCGACCATAAGGGCTCGCGTGAGCGCAGCGGGACCGCCGCGGCCGGTTTACGGGCCGGCTCCGCGGGGCGGGCGGCGGCAGGGGGCAAAGGTGGCGGCGGGCTGCTTGCGCCCGCCTGCGGTGCAGGGTCGGCCATGGGTTACTGAACGTTCAGGATGACCTTGATGTCGGTGCGGCGGTTCTGCTGCCGCCCGGCCTCGTTGCTGTTGGGCGCCACGGGGTTCTCCGAGCCGTGGCCGACCGTCTTAAACCGCTTCTCATCGAGCTTGAAGTTGCTGATGAGGTAGTCCTTGACCGAGTCGGCGCGCTTCTGCGACAGCGTCCGGTTGACCGTGCGCGAGCCGGTGTTGTCGGTGTTGCCCTCGATCTGCAGATACGTGTTGCCGAAAGCGGTCATCGTATCGCCGAGCGAGTCGAGCACGAAGTTGCTGCCGGCCATGATCTGGTCGCTGCCGGGGGTAAAGTAGATGGTCAGCGACTTGTTGACGATCGCCCGCTCCTTGGCCGGGTCGATCTTCTTCTTCGGATCGAACTTGAACGTCTCGACCACCTTCTGGCCCGGGTACTGCTCGGCCAGCGCCGCCACGAAGCGGGTGTCGACGAAGTCCTTGGCGTCTATTGCCTTGGTGATGACGCCCTGCTTGCGCCAGACCACGAACGCGGTGTTGAACAGCGCCTCGAACTGCGAGCGGTTGCCGTCGAGGCCAAAGAACAGCGCGTTGTCGGCGAAGGCGGTGAGCTTGAGGCCCGAGAGCATGCCCGACACGTCGTCCTCGGACAGCTTCAGCGCCTTGCCGACCACCGCGTAGGCCTGCGCCGGGTCGCGGCCGATGAACTCGATGCCGTCGAACCAGCCGTGGATGAAGGCGGTCAGGGTCTCGGGGGCCTTGGCGATGAGGTCGCTCTGCACGACCAGGCAGTCG
>CALFML010000074.1 GCA_937879845.1 uncultured Myxococcales bacterium | reverse complement strand
GCAGGATCGGCACGCGGATGCGCATCGCCTGCGCCCGCTGCAGGAAGTCGAAGTAAAAGGCGTTGTCGAAAAACAGCTGGGTGATCAAAAACTCCGTCCCCGCCTCGACCTTGTCGGCGAGGTAGCGGAGGTCGTCGTCGCGCAAGGGGGTCTCGATGTGCCCCTCGGGATAGCAGGCGCCGCCGAGGCAGAAGCGCCAGCGGCCGGCCTTCTGGCCGTTGCGGATGAACGACACGAGCTCCGAGCCGTAACGAAATCCTCCCGCCACCGGTACGAACGGCGCGGGGCTGCGCGCGCCCGGAACCGCCGGCGGATCGCCGCGCAGGGCGAGCACGTTCTCCACCCCCGCCTCGTGCAGCCGCAAGAGCACGGCGCCGAGCTCCTCCTGATCGTGGCCGACGCAGGTAAGGTGGGCCATGGCCTCGATGCCGGTCTCGCTCTTGATCCGCGTCACCAGGTCGGTCGTGGTCTGCTTCGTCGAGCCGCCCGCCCCATACGTCACCGAGACAAAGCCCGGATCGAGCTCGCGCAGCTCGTGCAGCGTCGTCATCAGGCTCTGATACCCGGCGTCGGTCTTGGGCGGAAAAAACTCGAACGAGAAGCAGGGGGACGGCATAAGCAGCCGCTCGGCGATGCGCATGGGCGAGTGCATAGCAAGACGCCCCGGCAAACGCCAGCCGAAGCAGGCGGCTGCGGGCGGCGGGTCGGGTTTACACGTCGGATAAAGCCAGCGGCCCTACTACCGCCGGGTGAGCAGACGTTATATATTTGAATGGACCAACCTATATACCAATTAGTGCTATGCCTGGGGGCTCGATCATGCGTCACGCTTCGCTTCCCGTTGTCTCCTCCTCTCCGGATACGCCGGCGCCGCCCCATCCGGCCGCGCGGACGCTGCCGACGTACGTCGACAATGACGCCGCTGCGCCCGGACCCGCGACCGCGGCGGCGCCGGTCTTTACCGACTCTGAGCTGCACTCCCTGGCCCAAGTGGCGCGGGCGATCATGCCGGCCGTATCCGCGTCCGAAGGTGGAATCGCCTTGCCGGCCGCAGGGCAGGCGACCGCGGAGCGGGTCGCGCAGTGGCTCTCTGAGACGCCGCTGTGGATGCAGCGCGCCTATCGCGGACTCATCCATGGTCTGTCGGTGCTGGCGTGGGCCAAAAAGCGTCAGCCGCTGCACGCGCTCAGCGACGAGCAGGTCTGCAGCCTATGCGAGGAGCTGCACCAGAAGGATTTCGCCCTGCGCAGCCTTTTGCGCCTGCTCATCACCCCGCTCAAGCTCGCCTACTTCGATGATCCGGGGCTCTACCAGCGCTTCGGCGCCCCGTACCGCTCCATGATCAAGGTAGAGGAGTCGCCGCGTCCGGTCGCTCCCACCGATCTGCCGCGCCCGGCGCGCGAGCGCACCCAGCACGCCAGCGAGCTTCCCCCGAGCGAGGTCCTAGAGTGCGACGTGGTGGTGATCGGCTCCGGGGCCGGCGGCGCGGTGGCGACCTATGAGCTGGCGGCGGCGGGGCACGCGGTGATTCTTCTTGAAGAAGGGGAATTTTTCAGCCGCAGCGACTTCGCCGGAACCGCGTTTCAGCAGCAGCGGCTGCTGTACCGCCACGGCGGCCAGACCGTCGCTTTGGGCAATGCCTTCATCCCCATCCCGATCGGCCGCGCGGTCGGCGGGACCACCGTCATCAACTCCGGCACCTGCTACCGCATGCCGAGCCGCGTCTATAAAGAGTGGCGCGAGCAGCACGGCCTGCACGACTTTACCCCCGAGTCGCTGGCCGAGCACTACGAGCGCGTGGAGCAGGTCCTGGGCGTCACCCCGGCGGCGAGCCACCTGCTCGGGGCCGGAGCGCAGGCGGTGGCGCGGGGCTGCGATGCGCTCGGCTACGAGCACGCGCCGCTGCGCCGCAACGCGCCGGACTGCGATGGGCAAGGCGTGTGCTGCTTCGGCTGCCCCACCGATGCCAAGCGGTCGACCAACGTGAGCTTCGTGCCGATGGCGCTGCAGGCCGGAGCGAGCCTTATCACCGGCGCCCATGCCGAGCACCTCCTGCTCGAAGGCGGGCGGGTGGTCGGCGTCACCGCCGCGGCGCAACCAGGCGCCGGCCGCCGCTTCACCGTGCGCGCCCGCGCCGTGATCGTCGCCTGCGGCGCGCTGATGACGCCGGTGTTTCTGCTCGGCGATGCCGCCGCCCGGCGGGCGCTGCGCGGCTCGCGGATGCTGGGGGAGAACCTGACGATCCACCCGACCTCGCATGTCGTGGCGCTGCACCGCGAGCCGGTGCGCGCCTTCAGCAGCATCCCGCAGGGCTACGCCATCGAGGAGTTCCACCGCGAGGGCCTGCTCATGGAGGGCGTGTTCCTGCCGCTCGATCTGATGGCGGCGGATCTGTCGCTGGTCGGACGGCAGTACATGCGCGCCATGGCCGCCTACGACCGCCTGAGCTGCTTTGGCTTCGTGGTCGAGGACTGCGGCCGCGGCTCGGTGCGTCCGGGCCCGGGCGGGCGGCCGCTCATCCGCTATGACGTGCACGATAACGACGTGGCGCGGCTGCGGCGCGGCATCGACATCATCACCCGCGTCTACCAGGCGGCCGGCGCCGAGACCGTATACACCGGCGTCCGCGGTCACGAACTCATCCGCTGTCCCGAAGATCTGAGCCGACTGCGGCGGGCGCAGCTTACCGCCCGCGACTTCGATCTCAGCGCCTACCACCCGCTCGGCACCGCGCGCATGGGCGCCGACCGCGCCGGAAGCGTCGTCGGTCCCGACCTGCAAGCGCACGACCTGCCGGGGCTCTACGTATGCGACGGCAGCGTGCTGCCGACCTCGCCCGCCGTCAACCCGCAGCTGACCATCATGGCGGTCGCCCGCCGCGCCGCCCGCCTCTTGGCCGACAAGCTGACCTGAGCCCCGCTGCTGCCACCCGCTCCTACCCCGCCAAGCCTCGTGCGCACTCCGAGGCTTTCTCATTATCTGTAATACAGCAATCAAATTTTGTTCGATTAGTGATATAGTTACGTGCCATGACGGTCTCATCCCATCGCGTGCTGGTCGTCGACGATTCTCCTACAATGCGGTCCTTCGTAATGGCCGCCCTGGAGTCGGACGGCTTCGAGGTCACCGCCGCCAAGAGCGGCTTCGAGGCGCTCAAGATCCTCCCCGGAGCGTCTTTCCACCTCATCGTCACCGACGTAAACATGCCGGACATCAACGGCCTTGAGCTTGTGCGGTTCGTGCGCCAGAGCGCAAACCACCGCAGCACCCCGCTCATCATCATCAGCACCGACGGCCGCGACAAGGATCGCGACCGCGGGATGAGCCTGGGCGCGTCGGCGTACCTGGTCAAGCCGTTCAAGCCTGAGGCGCTGCTGGAGCTGGCGCGCCAGGTGATGGCCCCCGGAGCCAACATCGCGCCGATGATGGCTCCGGCGGCGCCGCGGAAACAGTAAGCGCCGGTCGCAGCGGTCGAAGGTAGACGCAGCGCATGGCCGACCAAGGCAGCGATAAGGTCCGCGACGAGTTCCTGTCTGAGTCCCAGGAGATCGTCGAGCAGCTCAATCGAGATCTGCTCGCGATTGCCCAGGCCAGCCAGACGCGCGATCCGGGCGGCGAGGGGATGCGGGTTGATCCAGACCTGATCAACAGCGCCTTCCGCGCCGTGCACTCGCTCAAGGGACTGGCCGGGCTGTCGGGCGTCGAGCAGATGATGCACCTGTCGCATCACCTGGAGAACCTGCTCGACTCGCTGCGGCTCGGCCGGGTGCCGCTGACGCCGGCGGCGCTCGATCTGCTATTCGAAGCGATCGAGCACTATCAGCTCATCAGCGCCGAGGTCGCCGAGCACGGCCTGCTGTCCGCCAACGGCCCGAGCGTCCTTGTCGACGACTTCGTCACCCGCGTCAACCAGGCCGCCGCCTATGGCGAGCCCGCCAAGGCCTCATCCGGGCAGGCCATGGGCCAGGGCCATAGCGCGGCGGCGAAGAAGGCGCCGCCGCCGCCGGCGCCGCCGGCCGAGCCGACCTACGGCGACTTCGATCTCGATCCCGGCATCGTCTCCGCTCTCACCGAATACGAAGAGCACCGCCTGCGCGAGAACATCCGCACCGGCCGCCACCTGTACCGCATCATCGGCTCGTTCCCGCTCCTTTCCATCGACGTGGAGCTGGAGAACCTCAAGGGCAACCTCAAGCCGGTCGGCGAGGTCATCGCCATCATCCCCGGCACCGGGACCTCGGATCCGGAGCGCATCGATCTGGAGGTGATCCTCGGGTCGTCGCACACCGGCCAGGCGATCACCGGCGCCATCGGTACCTCGTCGGCGCGCGTCATCGCGGTGCCGCGGCAGAAGCCGGCGACCATGGCCCCGAGCCAGGTCGAGCACACCGGCCAGATCTCCATCGGCCACCCGCCGGCCTCGCATGCCACCGGCCCGGGCGGCCACTCGCAAAGCAGCCACGCGCACCGCGACGGCAGCGTCTACCCTGGACCGAGCCCGGCCGGCACCTCCCTATCGGGCGCCGCGCCCAACGTCCGCAGCAGCGGCGGCCACGGCGGCGGTCCCCCGGGCGGCGATCGCGGCGGCGGCTCCGGCAGCGACGGCGACGGCGAGCGCGGCGATACGGCGCAAACTTTAAAGAGCGTCTCGCAGACCGTGCGCGTGGACATCCGCAAGCTCGACCTGCTGATGAACATCGTCGGCGAGCTCGCCCTGACCCGCTCCGGCATCCAGGTGGTGCACGATGAGCTGCGCCGCGATCGGGTGCGGGCGGAGCTGGCGCGCGCCCTGCAAGACGAGCTGCGCGCCCTGTCGCGCAAGCTCGACGACCTGCAGGCCGGCATCCTGTCGGTGCGCATGGTGCCCTTGTCGCAGGTCTTCGACAAGCTGTCGCGCGTGGTCCGCCGCATGTCGCGGGAGGCGGTGGGCAAGGAGATCATGTTCGTGGTCTCCGGCGGCGACACCAAGCTCGACAAGCTCATCGTCGAAGAGCTGTCGGACCCGCTGATGCACCTTATCCGCAACGCCATCGACCACGGCATCGAGCCGCAGCAGATGCGTCTGTCGCGCGGCAAGCCGGCCGCCGGCACCGTGGCGATCACCGCCGAGCAGCGCGGCAACCACGTCGTCATCGAGGTCGAAGACGACGGCAACGGCATCGACACCCAGGCCCTGGTCGCCCGCGCCATCGCCAAGGGGCAGATCTCCGAAGAGCAGGCGCGCGACATGACGCGCCATGAGATGTACGAGCTGATGTTCCTGCCCGGCCTGTCCACCCGCGCCGTCGCCGATGAGACCTCCGGGCGCGGCGTCGGCATGGACGTGGTGCGCACCAACATCGCCCGCATGGCCGGCATGATCGAGATCGACTCGGAGCCCGGCCACGGCACGCGCATGATCATCACGCTGCCTATCACCCTGGCGATCATCCAGGCGCTGGTCATCCGCTCGGCGGGGCGCACCTACGCCATCCCGCTGAACTCGGTGATGGAGAGCTTGATGCTCGACTACTCGCAGATCCGCACCATCGAGCGGCGCGAGGTCATCACCCTGCGCGATCAGACCCTGCCGCTCGTGCGGCTCGACGACATCTTCGGGTTGCAGCGGCCGATGGATCAGAAGGTGCCGACGCGCGGCTACGTCGTCGTCGTCGCCCTGGCGCAGCACCGGCTGGGGCTCCTTGTGGACGATCTTTTGGGCCAGCAGGACATCGTCATCAAATCCCTGGGCAAGACCCTGCAGGGCATCCCGGGCATCGCCGGCGCGACCGAGCTCGGCGGGCAGCAGACGGCGCTCGTGCTCGACGTGCGGGCGGTCGCGGAAGAGGCGATGCCGCGCATCACGGAGGCTGCCTGATGGCCGGCGGCGTAGTCATAGGCGGCACCAGCCACTCGCGCGCCGTTTCGCAGGAGCTGCGCCTGCAGCGGGACGTGCTCACCTTCGCCATCGCCGACGAGGAATACGCCATCGGCATCGAGCACATCCGCGAGATCATCAA
>CALFML010000073.1 GCA_937879845.1 uncultured Myxococcales bacterium | reverse complement strand
CGTCGCCGCGCAAGGTCGCGCAGTTTATCTCGACGAATCCTCCCTTGATCAGCCGGCGCGTGTGCTTGAGCTCCCAGATCCGCCGCGCCAGCCGCGATTTTCCCGCCCCCGTCGGACCGGTGAGCAGGATCGGGGCGGCGGAGCGGACGGCGACCAGCTCGATGCGATCGATGAGGGCATTGAAGGCCGGGCTGCGGGTGGCGATGCCGCCTTTGAGAAACGACGTGGCGGCGAGCCGCTCGGCTTCGAAGCGCGAAGCGATGCGGTCGTAGCGGGACAGCGCCAGATCGATGACCGCGTAGCGCCCCGCGCCGCGGCGTCCGGGAGCCGTCTGAATGAGCCGCGCCGGCAGGTGGCGTGACTCGGTAAGCAGGAACAGGCAGATCTGCGCTACGTGCGTACCCGTGGTGATATGGACCAGGTAGTCCTCGCCTTCGACCGCGAAGGGGTAGCTGCGGGCGAAATCGAGCAGCGCGGCGTACATCGTCTCGAAATCCCAGGGATCGGCGACCTCCAAGCGGTGCAGCTGCACGGTGGTCTCCGGGCTGACCGCGGCGATGTCCTGCTTTACCTGTTCGGCCAGGGTCTGCTCGCGGGCGCTGTGCAGGAGCTCCAGCCGCGTGACCAGCAGATCCTCATGGCTGCACAGCGCGACGGTCGGCCGCCACTTGTTCCAGCGCTCCGGCCCGACGCCGCCGCGATCCAAGGAGGTGCCGAGCAGGGTCAAAACGACGGTTTGTTGCCTATCCATCTTTATCAAAATTTATCTTATACGATAAACCTGGCCGCATGGGCGCAAGAAGCCCCGACGGAGCCCGCTTGGCACGCCGCATGCCTTGAGTGCCAAGCGGAGGTTGACCCATGCAGGACCGGAGCTTCGAGATCATCCAGGTGGAAAACGGCGGCATCATCAAGGCGTGGACGCGAGGCGTCGAGTTCGATGCCAAGGCGCGGCAGCAGGTGGCGAACCTGGCGCGCATGCCCTTTGTCGGGCCGCATGTGGCGGTGATGCCCGACGTGCACGTCGGAATCGGGGCGACCGTGGGCAGCGTCATCGCGACCGCGGGGGCGATCATTCCTGCCGCGGTCGGGGTGGACATCGGCTGCGGCATGGTGGCTGCGCGCACCAACCTCACGGCGGAGGACCTGCCGGATAACCTGGTCGCCATGCGCCTGGCCATCGAGGCGGCGGTTCCGCACGGGCGCAGCGAGCACGGCGGGCGCCACGACGTCGGCTCGTGGCAGGGGGGGCTGCCGGCCGATGTCGCCGCCGAGTGGTCGCAGCTGGCAGAGCGGCACAGCGTCATCACCGCCAAGCACAAAAAGGTCGCGCACCCGCGCCCGGCGGGACAGCTCGGGACGCTCGGGACCGGGAACCACTTCATCGAGGTCTGTCTGGATGAAGACGCGGCCGTGTGGGTGATGTTGCACAGCGGGAGCCGCGGCCAGGGAAACGCCATCGGCAGCTACTTCATCGAGCTGGCGCAGAAGGACATGCGCCGCTGGTTCATCAACTTGCCGGATCGCGACCTGGCCTATTTTCCCGAGGGGAGCGAGCACTTTGACGACTACTTGGAGGCGGTCGGCTGGGCGCAGGAGTATGCCGCGCGCAACCGGGCGCTGATGCTGGCGCGGACGATTGCGGCGATCGCTTCCACGCTGGGGCGGCCGGTGAGCACCGATACGGAGGCAGTGAACTGCCACCACAACTATGTGGCGCGCGAGCACCACTTCGGACGCAACATGCTGGTCACCCGCAAGGGCGCGGTGCGGGCGCAGGCCGGGGATCTGGGAATCATTCCCGGCTCGATGGGAGCCCGGTCGTACATCGTCCGCGGCAAGGGTAATCCGGAGAGCTTCAGCTCCTGCAGCCATGGCGCCGGACGGGTGCTCTCACGGACGGAAGCCAAGAAGCGCTATACGGTGAGCGACCAGGAGCGCGCCACCGCCGGTATCGAGTGCCGCAAGGACGCCGCGGTGATCGATGAGATTCCGATGGCATACAAAGACATCGACGCGGTGATGGCAGCGCAGGCGGACCTAGTGGATATCGTGCACACGCTGCGTCAAGTAGTATGTGTGAAAGGATAGACTGTGGACGCTCTTATCATCGATGGTGCCCAAGGGGAAGGCGGCGGTCAGATCTTGCGCACGGCGCTCGGTCTGTCCGTCGCCACCGGGCGTCCGTTCGCTATTTCCAACATCCGCGCCGGGCGGCGCCGACCGGGCCTTTTGCGCCAGCACCTGAGCGCGGTGCGGATGGCGGCAGCGGTGGGGCGGGCCGCGGTGACAGGGGCCGAGCTCGGGGCGACCGCGCTCACCTTCCGGCCTTCCGGGATCTTCGCCGGATCGCATCACGCAAACATCGGCAGCGCAGGCAGCGCGATGCTGGTGCTGCAGACCGTCCTGCCGGCTCTCTTGCTCGCCGACCAGCCGTCGCAGCTTATCATCGAGGGCGGCACTCACAACCCCGCGGCGCCGCCCTATGACTTTGTCGCCCGGACGTTCCTGCCGCTCCTTGCGCGCATGGGAGCGCGGGTGCAGCTCACACTCCAGCGACCCGGCTTTTATCCCGCGGGCGGCGGACGGGTGGTGGCGCAGATCGAGCCGGCGCCGCTGTCGCCGCTGCAGCTCCAGCTGATAGATCGCGGCCCCCTGCGGAGCCTGCGTGCCCGCGCCGTGGTGTCGGGAATCGCGCCGCGGGTGGGGCATCGCGAGCTGGGCGTGCTGAAAAAGCGTCTGGGTCTTGAGCGCGAGCAGCTCATCCTCGAAGAACTCAGCGATCCGCAAGGTCCCGGCAACGTGGTGATGGTGGAGGCGGAGTGCGATGCGCTCACCGAAATCTTTACTAGCTTCGGCGAGCGTGGAGTATCCGCCGAAACGGTCGCCGAGCAGGCCGCAGACCAAGCCTGCGCCTGGCTTGCGCACGGATTTCCGGTGGGCGAGTTTCTGGCGGATCAGCTCCTGGTCCCGCTGGCTCTGGCCGGCGGCGGTTGTTTCCGAACCGGCCCTCTGTCCTCGCACGCTCTGACCAACGCGGCGGTCGTCCAGCGCTTTCTGCCCGTACGCATCACCACCGAGCCGCTGCCCGACTCGACGACGCCCGCCGCCGCGGCCGGAGTGGAGGTCCGCATCTGCAGGTCTTCTGCTGCTGAATCGGGCGCGGCTCCCAAGTCCTAATTACTGATTGTCTACGACAGTGAACTCTTCTGTAGAGACGGGGCTATGGGACCATGAGCCGCAAGTACTCGACCACCAACCGCCGTCACCCCCTCTCGGTGAGTCGGTTACGTCGACGCAAAAGAGTGACCCTCCCTCTGTGGAGCACCCTCTACACCCAGCTATAAGGACGAGGCGAGTCAACCGATGACGATGACGTGGCTCGGAAGGCGAAAGATGAGGAAGGTCCGCGTCGGGTTTACGCCGCCTTGGTAGCGGAACGGACTCTTGCCGTCGGGACTGTACCACATCCAGTGCGCGGCCGGGTCGACCCCGCGCTTGCCCGTCAGATCCTTCTGGCAGACAATCGGGAAATCGCCGCTGCTAGAGCTATTGTCCTCTCCCACGGCGAGGTTGCCGACGGCAGTCCGGGTGACGGCGCCTATGGTGTTTACCCAGCCGGCGCTGGTCCGGGCCGGGTCGCCGCTTCCGTCGTTACAGCGCGTGATCTCTTGATTTACGATTTCGCGCGTTGGCCCACCGCCGGCGGCGCCGGTGTCGTAAGAGAGTCCTGTCGCGCATACCTCCCACTCTCCCTGACCGGTGTAGATGGGCTGGCCGCCGCGGTCGAACTGGCCGATGACTCCTTGCGTTGTGGCATCGTCGGCCCAGGCGATTATGTATAGGTACAGGCTCTGCGGCGCATCCTTGGCCGGAATGTCATATTCCTCCGGTCCGACGCCGAGCGGACAGTTGAAGATATCGCCGGCGACCCGGGTCATCGGCCGCCCGCTCAGCGTGGCGACCTGCGTGGTGTCGCCCCAGCCGAAGGCGTAGGCATTGTCCGCGGTGATGACGACATGCACATCGGGAGCGGCCAGATCCGGCAGCACCGGCGGCACCAGATCCGGCAGCTTCATGCGGAGATCCATCGGGGCGCCGGCATCGCGCAGGACCTCGTCGGGGCCTAGCCGATCGGAAGCGCAGCCAGGCAGATGAGCACAGAGCGCAGCGCCTAGCAGAAGCATCCTCAGACTCGCTAACGGGGGCATGATTGGCTCCTCTTACCGATGATTTGCACGCGCTTAGTCCTTGCTTAGCCCCTTTGTCATGTCAAGCGTCACGTGCTTCCAGGTCGCTACGTCCTTGACGGTAGCAGGCTTGCTGGGAAAGCTCCCTCGCCGACCTAGGATAGTATTGCGCGATGCACAGGACGATTGCACGCGCTGCCCTGCCATTTTTTCTCATCACGGCCTCGCTTGTCCACGCCAAGCCCGGCCCCGCCCGCATCGCAACCGAGGCGGCGCTGGCCAAGATCAAGCAGCTCAACGGTGAGCTGCACGCGGTCATCGCGGTCAACCCCGAGGCGCTGGCCGACGCCGACGCGCTCGACAGGGAGCCCAAGCGGCGCGGGCCACTGCATGGCGTCACCGTCCTTTTGAAAGACAACATTGCCACGCGCGGCCCGATGGCGACCACCGCCGGGTCGCTGGCGCTCGCGGGCGTGCCGGCGCTGCGCGACGCTTTTCTTGTCGCGCGCTTGCGCCAGGCGGGCGCGATTATCGTCGGCAAGACCAACCTCTCCGAGTGGGCCAATCTCCGCTCGACTGCCTCGTCGAGCGGCTGGAGCGCGATCGGCGGTCAGACGCGCAACCCCTACGCGCTCGACCGCACGCCGTGCGGCTCGTCATCGGGAACCGGTGCTGCGGTCGCTGTCGAGATGGCGCAGATGGGCGTAGGTACCGAGACGGACGGATCGATCTTGTGCCCGAGCTCGATGATGGGCCTTGTTGGCCTGAAACCGACGGTGGGGCTTGTGAGCCGCGTCGGCGTGGTGCCGATCTCACACAGCCAGGACACCGCGGGGCCGATGACTCGTACGGTCGCCGATGCCGCTGCGCTCCTCACGGTGCTGGCGGCGCCCGATCCCGACGACCCAAACTACGCTGAGGCCAGCAAGCGTCCGCCGATCGACTATGGGAAGGCGGTTGACGGCAGCCAGGGCGCGCTCAAGGGAGCACGCCTGGGCGTCCTCCGCACCCGCTTGGGTAGCTCGCCGCCAGCCGAGCGCGCGTTCGCCGCGGCGCTCCAGGTCTTGCAGCAGCAGGGTGCCGTGCTCGTCGACCCGGTTGAGTTGACACCACCCCATGAGTATGGCGAGGCAGAGCTCGAGGTGATGTTGTTCGAGCTCAAGGCCGACCTGGAGAAGTACCTGGCGGTCTGGGCGCTCGGCGCGGCGGTCAAGACGCTGGCCGATGTCGTAGCGTTCAATCAGCAGCACCGCGCTTTGGAGCTTACCTTCTTCGGACAGGAATACTTCGAGCGCGCCGTCAAAAAGGGGCCGCTCAGCGACCTGGCGTATTTGGCCGCGCGCGACAAGGTCAAGAAGCTGGCCGGCGCGAACCTGGAGGGGGTGCTCGCCCAGCAGAAGCTCGATGCGATCGTGGTCATGACCACCGGGCCGGCCTGGCTCATCGACCTGGTCAACGGCGACGGCTCGACCCTGATATCGACGACGCCGGCAGCGGCAGCCGGCACCCCGGCGATCACCGTGCCGACGGCGATGGAGCGCGGACTGCCGATGGGGCTGACCTTCATGGGGCGCGCTTTCGGCGAGGCGACGTTGCTCCGACTGGCAGCGGCGTACGAGGCGGCGACCCACGCGCGTAAGTCGCCCAGGCTTCTGCAGACCGTGTCGCTACCTGGCCTGCGCTGAGCTGGGTCGCGCTAGGAGCTTGTCGGGTTCCGTCAAGTCTTACAGACAAGGCAGGAGCGCTTGGGCCGCATCGTGGCGGCAAGCTCGGCGTCGTTGAGACCGACGCGCTCGGCGAATAGGGCGGCATGCACACCCCACTCTCCTTGGCTGTTGCTAGGCCGCCGCCGCCGGTACACTCGGCGCCGCCGCCGTTTATCGCGACTGAGCTAGCGCCACCGCGTCGGCACCCGCGGCAAATCGGAGCTGCCCAGACACATCGTTAGCGGCGCGCCACACTGCCTCTGCCACGTCGGATTCGGTCGTTACCGCCGCCGGCCCCTGCGTAAGTGTAGCGAGGATGCTCTGGGCGAAAGCCGAGTACGCCTCAGGAATCAGCCCCTGCATGCGGGGTCCCCCGTTGCTCGCAAAGCGCGTCGTCGGGCCATATCCCGGTTCAACCAGCTTGACCCGAACATTGAAGGCCGCGAGCTCGAATGCGAGCGACGCGGTGAAGCCTTCGATTGCCATTTTGCTCGCGGTATATACGGCAACCATCGGCATCGGTGCCAGCGTCGCGCTCGAGGTCACGTTCACCACCACGCCCGACTCTCTGGCACGGAGCTGGGGCAGCACCGCCTGGGTCATCGCCATCACGCCGAACGTGTTGGTCTCAAACACCTCCCGCACCGTGGCCATCGGCGTGGCCTCGAAGGCCCCGAAGAGCCCGAGTCCCGCGTTGTTGACCAGCGCGTCGATCGGCCCACAAGCCCCAAGGACGGCCGCGATGCTCTCCGGCTTCGTCACATCGAGTGCCAAGACGCGAAGCCGCTGCGACCGCTGCAGTACGTCTTCGCGGGGCGTTCGCATGGTGGCGACCACGTTCCAGCCCTGAGCGTGGAAGTAACGCGCAGTCTCAAGGCCATAGCCAGAAGAACAACCAGTAATGAGCACGGTTTTCACGATGGGTACCTCCGCTTTGGTTCATGGTTACTATGGTGGAGGCACGGCGGACTTGCTACCATGCGGAGTCCACATTTCATTTGCGAGCGTCCAGATATGAGCGATCCACTTTCGGAAATCATCGCCCTGCTCCAACCGCGCACCGTGTTTGCGAAGCGCATCAGCGGCGCGGGTCGCTGGGGTGTCCGCTACGCCGCCTTCGGCCAGCCGAGCTTCTGCGCCGTGCTCGCGGGCCGCTGTCGTCTCGCCGTCGATGGCCACACCGCCCTCACGCTCCAGGCGGGTGACTTCGTGCTCCTGCCGGCGACCCCGGGCTTCACCATGTCGGGGTTTGAGAAGGTGACGCCCGAGCGCATCGACCCCAAGGTGACGCCCGCACCGACCGGTGAAGTTCGCCACGGTACGCGCGGTGGACGCCCCGACGTGCGGCTGCTCGGCGGCTATTTCGTCTTCGACTCGCCCGATGCGGAGCTTCTGGTCTCGCTGCTGCCAGCGCTTGTGCATGTGCGCGGGGTGGAGCGGCTCTCTGTGCTGGTGCGGCTTGTCGGGGAGGAGTCGAGCCAGCGGAGGCCGGGCCGCGAGCTCGTGCTCACGCGCCTCGTGGAGGTGCTGCTCATCGAAGCGCTGCGGTCGACGGCGGGGGACGACGCGCCGCCCGGGCTGCTGCGCGGGTTGGCCGATGCGCGACTGTCGGCCGCGATACGGCAGATGCACGGCCAGCTCGCCCGTTCGTGGACGGTGGCCCAGCTGGCGAAGACGGCTGCGCTTTCACGCTCGGCGTTTTTCGAGCGCTTCACGCGCACCGTGGGCCTGCCGCCGATGGAGTACCTGCTCGCCTGGCGCATGACCGTCGGCAAGAGTCTGCTCCGCCGCCACGGTCTCGGGCTCTCCGCGGTCGCCGAGCGGCTCGGCTATAGCTCTGCGAGCACCTTCAGCACCGCGTTCAGCCGGTTCGTAGGCCAGCCTCCGAGTCACTACGCGCGCGGGCGTTAGATGCGCTTACCCGGCGAGCTCCCGGCTCTGCCAGGAAGCGAAAGACGCTCGCACGGATGTTTCGGGCTTGGTCCACCCCCCTCGCTCATTCACGAATCGATCCGCAACAGGTTCGCAGGCCGTCTATATACTCGCCGCACCGATGCGACAGAGGCGCTGGGACTTCATCGCCGAGAATATTCCCCTGAGAGAGGAGCCCGCGCTCAGCTGATGTTGGCAGCGGGCCCGTCGGAGCGCAGGTCGGCGGATAAATGACCGCAATCTTTATGGAAACTCCTGACGCCCGACCGCATATATTAAGCGGCCATGAACGCGAGACAGAGAGCCCCCAAAAACCTGCTCCGTCGACGGATCCGGTGGATAGCGGAACTCTGCGCCGGCGGCTATGTGCTGCTATCCCTCCCGTCCGGGGCCGCCGCCGCGGGGGCAGAGCCGCCCGCCGCTGCGCTGCCCGCCGGCGAGAGCACGGCGGCCCCCACGCGGACCTTTCGAGACGCCGTCTTTGTCGAAGCCTTTGTCGGCTTCTCGCCTATTTTCAACGACGTACCGCTCATGCTCAGCATCGGCGTGCGCATCGCCGACATCCATGAGGTGTGGGCTCGCGCTGGCTTCTTCGCAAACGGCTGGGACGTAGGCTACGCGATCGCCGCTGTCGGCTACCGCGCCGCCCTGCGCCCCCACCGGCTCGTGCGCCCGCTCGTGGGTTTCCTGATCGCTGGAGAACCCGCGACCTGTACAGGCATCTCCCCGACCGGCCACCCCATGTGCAGTTCCGAGCCCCTGTTCTACTTCGCTGCCAACGGCGGCCTGCGGCTAGAACCCCGTCCCTGGCTAGGGATTCTCAGCACCCTGTCGATTGGAGTCGATAGCATAGGCTTCCCCTTCGGACTGATCGATTTCGGCGTAAGCTTCGCGCTACCGCAGACCGAGCCGCACTCCCGGAGCCACTAGCCGCAGTGACCTCCTGCGTGCGGATGACGCAGCGCCCGCCGCCGCGTCCAGCCCAGCGTCGCATTCTGCGCTCGGCCCGTGTGCGGCTGCAGTTCACGTCGCATGGTTGCTGCGGCGCCGAGCATTAGAGGTCAATGCCCTGGTTGCCGACGAGACGCCCCCGAAGTCGAAGCCCTTCACCATCGCCGCCGACCTGAACCGGCTTTTCAAGTCAGTCGTTCACCCGCAGCCAGTTGAGCAAAAAGTGAAAATTCCAGTACGCGAAGTTTCGCGTCTGCAGCGCCGGCGGATCTGAGCTCGCGGTCTCACCGCCCTTTAGTGAATGGACTGCTGCGGCCAGACGTGGCCGAGGTCTTCGAAGATGGCCGCGATGTTGTCGACGACGAATTGGTGGACGCTGCCGTCCGGGGTCCAGCGCAGTACGTCGCCGAGCGTCGCCAGGCGGTGCCGCGCCAGCACCTCGAGTGTGCCAACCGAAAAATCTTCGACATCGCGAACGAGGGTTTGCAGAGTCATGAAGCAGACGTTACCTAATCGCCGCTCGACCGGCAACACTCGCCGCCTGCGTCGCGAGCGCTGGCATTTGAGCACTAGCCCAACCAATCGCAATGAGCCAGGAGCGCAGCTCAGGGCGTATCGGCGCCGCTTGCGATCGGGCGCAACCTACCGGAAGATTCGTCAGGGAGCGATCGCGTTGCGAGTGAGTCCATAAACTACTTCGTAGACGAGCTCCCCTTCACGTCCGACGTGCTTACAAACCTTTAGTGACTCTTGCCGCATACCGAGTTTCTCTAGAACCCGCTGCGACTTGACGTTGCGCGTATCGGTCGAAGCCCAGATTCTTGCCAGTTGAAATGTCTCGCCGCCCCATGCGATCGCTGCCCGCGCCGCTTCGGTGGCGATTCCCTGGCCCCACCACGTACGGCCAATCGCGTAGCCAAGCATCGCCGTCGCCGAATCGACGTCTACATCAAGGTTTACAGTACCAATTACTTTCCTATTTAGGGTCACCGCAAATGTTGGCGTCCGATCCCAGGGCTCCGCCATGTTCAGGGCCACGAACGCCTCTGCATCCCGCTTTGTGAAAGGCTGTGGGATGTGCGGCAAGAATCGCGCGAACTCTGCGTCATTTCGATATAACAGTGCGTCGGCCACGTCGTCCGTCCGGAAGGGGCGCAGGAGCAGACGTTCGGTATGAATTTCGATCCGGTTTACCATCGCATCCGGCAGTCTACAACTGCCGCGGTGGGCGCTGCGTTAGATTTCAAAGCGTCGCCGAGGCCAACCTGACAGCCAGCGGAGTCCTGCTGGGAACGCCGACCCATATGTCACCCGAGCAAGCCCGCGGCAACTCTGAGCAGAGCGGCGCCGCAAGCGATCGTCCATGCGAAGCACTTATGGCAATGCGCCGAGCGCTGGCGGCGCAGCTCGGACTGCGGCGGAATAGGGAACGGAGCACGACCCGCGGTGGCAAGCGCCGCGCCTGCCAGCGCAGCTGATTGCTTTGTCGGCCATGCCTCTGTACGCTCGATTTTATGTTTGCCGTTATCTACCGATGGTGCCTCAAGCCTGGAACGGAGTCCCAGTTTGCCGCTGCGTGGGCCGAGCGCACGCGCGCGATCAGGAACCATGACGGCGGCCTCGGCTCTCGGCTGCATCGTGCCGACGACGGCTGGTTGGTCGCCTATGCCCAATGGCCCAGCCGGGAGGCTTGGGGGGCCTTTATGGCCCAAAGCGCGACGCCCTCGCCAGCCGCGATCCTCATGCGCAGCTGTATCGCGGCCAGCGAGCCGCCTGTGTGCCTTGAGGTCGTCGAGGACCTACTCGCACACGTGGGCTCCGAGGCCGCTGAGCCCTCGGGCAGAGCGCAGCGGCCGTTGACGAACGCCACATCCAGCCCCGGCTAGCCGGATTCTGTCCCTGACCGACCGGTTCACCGTCCGAGCCGTCGGAAGCGCCGGTGCTGGAGCGGAGCACCGCGCCGGAGCGTCGCACTGTCGGCAAAGCGGCGAAGGTGGTCAGGGTCGGTCCATGATCGGGGTCGGGACCTTGCAGGGCTCCTATCCAAGATCGCGCTGAGAGTCAGAACGAGGTTCGAGTGGACGACCGAGGGGACCGCATAGACCGGCCAAGGGCCGCAATGGACATGGTGCGGACCCCGCGTTCCGCGCAGGACCGAGCGGGGATGTGGTATTACGACGGCGATGCAAATGCGAATAAGAGGCCTCAGCGCTATAATATTTGCCGCTGTGGTGGGGCTCGGCGCCTGCGGCGCCCGCAGGACCGCGGGCGTCTGCGCCAAAGCGTGTACCGTCGCTGCGGATTGCTGCCCGCCAGCGACCGCCGGCTGCCCCGGAGCCTATCCCTTTAACTATGAGTGCACCCCGGAAGGCCTGTGCAAGGCGCCGCATTGCGTCACCAGCGCCGACTGTGCATCGCTGATACCGATTTTAGACGGCCCAGTCGTTTGCATATCGAGCCGCGGCCTGAGCGGCTGTACCAAGATTTGTGCTGTCGATGCCGACTGTATGTTGGGTGGTTTGGGGGGGGCTGCATGCAACAGCAAATCCGACGATGGGCAAAGGATCTGCGGCGCGATAGACTGCCGCACCCCCGGCGCCCAGTGCCTCGGAGCGCTGCGCTGCATGGCTGATGGACGATGCGGCTGTACGCAAGATTCCGACTGTGGTAGCGGCAAGGTCCGTTGCGTCGGCGGCACATGCGGTTGCGCCGACAGCTCCGACTGCCAGCCGAAGCTCGATGTGTGCAGCGACGATCCTGCCTACCGCTATCCACCGCAGGGCACCGCCAGACCGGCTGGGTAGCGCAGCCGAGAGTATCGAAGCTGCCATGGGAAAGATGGCGCCCTTGCGCGAGCCGGCGCCGCCTGCGGCAGCAGCAAAGCTCGCTCGGTTCGCACGCGGGTTCTGCGCGCCTCCGCGATCGTACTTCTGGCGTACGCGCTGCCGTGTGCCTTGCGCCTAAGCTCCGCGGACGGCTCGTGCAGATCGAGTATGTCGGGCCTCAGAGCGGGCCGGCGAGCGACTGCGGATGCGCTAGAACTTGAAGGTGACGCCGCCGCGGCCGTAGATGCTGTAGTCGACCTCTTGCAGCAGCAGCGCGTTGTACTGGCGCGTCCAGGCCTGACGCTGGGTGCCGGGTGCGCCTTCGATGAGCAGCCACAGGTTGACGTACCGGCTCAGGGAGATCTCCAGGACCCCCTGAAGCAGGAAGCGGGCGGAGGTGAAGCGCTCCAGCGCGCCCGCGCTGTCCCGTCCCCCGGTCGCCACGGCGTCGAGGGCGGCCGTGCAGGCCTCGCCGCGAGTCAGGCTGTCGGGGCTCGCGGTCTCAAGCGGAGGGCAGACGCGATCGGAGTAGATTTGGATGACCTGGCCGCTCGCGCCGAAGCGAACGGCGTGCCTGATGTCAAGGTGGTGGAGACTGCCGAGCTGCGCGAGCGGGAGCCCTATTGCCAGGGCATTCGCGCGTTGTGGTCCCCGAATACCGGGATCGTCGACTACAGGCTAGTGTCGCTGGCATATGCCAACGATATTCGGGCGCTTGGTGGAGAGATTCGAGTCAGTCACGACGTTTCGGGTAT
>CALFML010000072.1 GCA_937879845.1 uncultured Myxococcales bacterium | reverse complement strand
CGCGCGCGCCCAGACCGCGCAGCGACTGCGCGCAGCCCTTGCCGACGTCGCCGTAGCCGGCCACCACCGCGACTTTGCCGGCGAACATCACGCCGGTGGCGCGCTTTATGCCATCGCCAAGCGACTCGCGGCAGCCGTACAAGTTATCGAACTTGGACTTGGTCACCGAGTCATTGACGTTCATCGCCGGTACGCGCAGCTCGCCGCGCTTGTGCATCTCATACAGGCGGTGCACGCCGGTCGTGGTCTCCTCACTGAGGCCGCGGATCGGATCCGCTCCGGAGAACAGCTGCGGATACTTCTGGTGCACCACGATCGTCAGATCGCCGCCGTCATCGAGCAGCATGTTGGGGCCCTTGCCGCCCTTGAATGCGAACAGCTGGCGGTCGATGCACTCGTAATATTCCTCCTCCGTCTCGCCCTTCCAGGCGAAGACCGGAATGCCGGCCTTGGCGACGGCGGCGGCGGCGTGGTCCTGGGTCGAGTAGATGTTGCAGCTGGTCCAGGTGACCTCGGCCCCGAGCTCGACCAGGGTATCGATCAGCACCGCGGTCTGCACGGTCATGTGCAGGCAGCCGGCGATGCGGGCACCGCGCAGGGGCTTACTCGGACCAAACTCCTTGCGCAGGGACATGAGGCCCGGCATCTCGCTCTCGGCGATCTCGATCTCTTTGCGGCCCCAATCGGCCAGAGAAATGTCTTTGACTTTGTAGGGAAGCGCTTCCCGCGATGTATCAGCCATGGTGTTCTCCTTTGGACAAACGAGGGGACTTTTTCGGATGGTTGGGGTTTAGGGAATCGGGGCGGCGGGCGCACAGGACCTGCCACGGCAGGTGATGATCCGGTCCGCTGCCGCACAGGGCCGCCGGCACCCGCGTCACCGCGATCGAGTCGGCGGCAAAGCCGGCGGCGCTGGCGAGCTTGCCGAGCTCTTCGGCGGAAAAGCCGAGCCACAGATCGGCGCGCTCGCGCATGCTCTCATCGGTATGGTGGGCGTAGTCCAGCACGCACAGGGCGCCGCCCGGAGCGCACAACGAAAACAACTGGCCAAGCAGCTGCGCCGGCTTGGCCGCGTGATGGAGGAGCCGCGCCGCGAAGACCGCATCGGCTCCGGCTCCGGCGGCGTGGGCGGCGCCCAAGACCTCGCGGCCGTCCAGTTCGCCATGGACCAGCTGGACGTTGGGATAGCCGCGCCGGGCCACGCGGGTCCGCGCCGCGTCGAGCTGCGCCGCCGAGCGATCGATGGCGATGACGCGCTCAAACACCGGGGCCAGCACATCGAGCAGCCCGCCATCTCCGGTCCCGGCGTCGATGGCCAGGTGGCGGCGCGGCAGAAGCGGCGCCAACGCCATCAGGTACGCGCCAAGCTCGCTCGCCGGGGCGGGCAGGGCAGGGGCGCCGCGCGCGATCTCGAAGTACTCACGGGTGACGGCATCGCGGGCGCGGATGACCTCCGCCACGCGGCCCAGGCTGCCGTCGGCTTGGCACAGCGCCCGGCCGCTTTGCAGCGCATCCTGCGCCACCGCATCGTCGCCGATGAGCGCCCGCAGCAAAGTCCGCGTGCCCTGCTTGCGCATCGCCAGGAGCCCCACCTGCTTGAGCGGCGCGGCGTGGCGCGACACGTTGGGCTGGCTCTCCCCCAAAAGCTCGGCGAGCTCGCCGATCGCCAGCTCTTCCTCGGCCGCCAGGGCGAGCAAGCGCAGGCGCACCGGCTCGGAGAGCACGCGATACAGCTCGCAGCGCTGCGCCGGCGAGTTTGCCGCTAAACTGGGTTCGGAGAGCTTCTGCACAAAGAAAGGTATATACGAATATACGTATCGATGCAAATAAATCGTGCAGGGGTTTGATTCCGTTCACGACTTGGCGGCCTGTTTCAAAAGCGTAGCGAGCGGCCTGAGCGCAGGGCCTACGGCAGGTCCTGTGATCAGGTCGCGTAGTAGCTTTTGAAGCAGGCTGTTGGCGGCTGCGGCTTCACGGAGCGGGCGGCAGGTTGGCGGAGACGGCGACGCGAGAGCTGCTGCTGCGGCCGTAGATCTCAGGGGCGTACATGGCCTCGGCCTGGGCCGGCGGCAAGGTGTAGCGGCCGGGGGTGGTGGCGCGGACATAGATGGTGTGCTCGTGCGTGCCGGGCTGCAGCAGATCGAAGAACAGGAGCGCGCGGTCGCGGCGCACTTCCTCATGCGAAACCAGGCCGCTGCGGGCCCCCGGCAAGGTCGCGGCGCGCTGGCCGCGGCCCAGTTGAAGCTGCACCGCCTCCAGCCCGGCGGGAAGCGGAACGTCCACGACGACATAATGGAGGAGCGCGCGGTTTTCCAGGGTCAGATCGATCGCCACCGGCTCGGCGGGCGGCAGCTCGGACGCGGCGGTGACCGGGCCCTGGGCGGTGCGCAGCCGGCGCTCGATGCGCAGGCCTTGGGCGCGGGCGGGCAGCTCGGTGGCGCTTGGCGTCCACTCCAGACCGACGCGATAGTAGAGGCGTCCTTGCCCGGTGCGCTGCAGGATGAGACCCGGCGGGACGTCGGCTGGATCGCGGGCTGGGAGCCCGGCGGGCGGCAGGAGCGCGGGCACTAGCTGCGCCATCGGCAGCTTTATCGTCTGAGTGGCGAACGAGCGCCCGGTAAACTGCGCCTCCCACTGCGGCTGCGCCCCAAGCCGCGGCACCCAGGCGCGGGCGGTGAGGTGCGGCGTCTTTTTTTCGTAGATGCGGGCGTATTCGGCGAGCGCCAGCACCGCGTAGGCAGTCTCCTGGGTATTGCGGAAGCCGCTGCTGCCGCGCTGCTCCAAAAGGCCGCGTGCCAGCTTGGCGACCACCGGATGGCTCGGGTGGGTGCGCAACAGCGCCAATAAGACCATGGCGTCGGTGCGGGTCGCGGAGTGAAACAGCGCCGCCAGGCTGTAGGGGAGCTTCTCGTTGATGTGGGCGGTGGCGGGAAGCTCAGCGATGTCGCCGAGCAGCTCTTCGCTCAGCTGCTCGGCGCTGGGGAGATTTGGCGTCGGGGGAAGCGCCTGCGTTTGCCGCGCCTGGACCAAGAGCGCGCGGGCGAATAGCGGCAGCTCCTCGCGGTGTTCGATGAGCTTGGCCAGCGCGCGCGGCACCGGACGACCGAGCTCGGCCAGGACCTGCACCGCCAGGGCGCGGCGGGCGTTATCGAGATAGTCGCTGCCGAGCAGCTCGGACGGCGCCTCGTCGGGCTCGGTCGCGGCTGCGGTTTCCGGATCCGTTGCCGGGGCGGGGGCGGGCGGCTCGACCAGGCGCTGCAGGTAATCCGCGGCGCGACCGAGCTCGGTCTGCGGGATCGCATAGCCGGCGCGGCTCGCCAAGTGCAGCACCCAGGTCACGTAGGCCGTCGCATAGACGTTGGGCTCGCGCCCGCCGGGCCAGTAGGCGAAGCCGCCGGTCGCGGTCTGCATGCTCAAGAGCCGCTGCACCCCGGCGCCGAGAAACCGCTGAACATCGCCGTCGGGAATCGGCAGCGGATAGGTCTGCATGACATCCCGCAGCGCGACCAGCGGCAGGAGCCGGCTGGCAGTCTGCTCGACGCAACCATACGGATATTCGATCAGGCTGGCGGCCGCCGCCGCGACCCCGCCGAGCAGCGAGGTGCTGGCGCTCACCGTGATTCCCCCCGCGTCCGTCCGCGCCGCCGCCGGCAGCTGCACCGGCAGCGCCACGGCATCGTCGCTGGTCAGCTCGCCATAGGTCGCCACGCGCTCGCGCAGGGTCGGCTCCGCCTCGACCGCCAGCGGCAGCTGCACCGCATCCTGCAGCACCGCCGCTCCCGCGCTGAGCGGGGTCAGGACCGCCGCGACCTCGACCACCGCCTGGCCCGGCCGCACCGCGGAGAGCGAAAAGGGAATTCGCAGCTGATCCCCGGCCGCGATCGTCTGCTCTGCCAGGGCCGGCGATAGCAGCTGCAGGGACGGCGGCCCTTTTTCGATGAGCCGCACCGTCAGCCGTACGCGGCCCGGAGGCCCGCTCAAATTATTTACCAGCGCCCCGAGCTCCGCCGCATCGCCCGACCGCAACAGGCGCGGCAGCGCGGCGCGGACGATGAGCGGGGCGCTCACCCGAACCCGCGCATCGCCCAGGCCGAAGCGGCCCGGGCTCTCCCCGTCCACCAGCCGCGCGGACGCCACCGCGGTGACGCGAAAGGTCGTCAGGTTATCGGGCAGATGCGCGGTGGTCCGGGCGATCCCGTCGGCGCCGGTCGCGATGTCGCCGAGGAACAGCGGCGTGGTCTCAAAGCGGTTGCGGGTCTGCTGGCGCGAAGCGGTGCCGGCGAGCACGCTGGCGCTGTGGGCGGATCGGCCTCCCAGGCTGCCTCTGCCGCGGCCGAAGCCGTAGCGCGCGAACCAGGGGTCCTGCCCGCTCGGCGAAAACGGGTAGATGAGCGAGCCATAGTCATCCCGCGTCGAGAAAAGCGCCTCTGCGGTCGGCACGAACGCCGGCAGGGGATCTGGCACCGAGTAGTCGGTCAGAGACAGGACCGCCTCATCCACCGCCCACAGCGCCAGACGCGCCGCGCATGGCTTCCCCGCGCTGTCTTGCACGCGCACCGCAATGGGCAGCTCCGCCCGGGGTCCCGCCTCCGGCGGTATCGTCACCGTGACCTGCAGCCGCCGATGCGCCTGCATGAGCGATACCTGGGCGGTCGCGTGCTCGACGCGCGGCAACACGCTCGGCTCGACATGGACGAGCACCGCCTCCATGCTCACCTGCGGGAAAAAGCTGTCGTCAACTGGCAGGTCTAGCTCGACGCTGCCGTCGCGCAGCTGGAAGGTGCGGTGATCGCGTATGCCGTTGCGGGCCAGGATGAGCACCCCGCAAGCCTGCCGCCAGGGAGCGCGGATGGTGGCTCGCAGAACATCGCCGGGACTGGCCTGGGTGCTGGAGAGCGAAATCTCCAGCCGCTCGGGCCGCCGCGGCTGCGCTGCGAAGATCGGCACCGGCTTGGGCCGCGGCTGCACCCAGACCCATAGCTGAGTGCGCGCATGGCGAGTATCCGCCCGATCGCCGCCGCGCACCGTCACTTCGTAGCGGCCCGGGTGAGCGGCTTGGAACTCGCACAGAAGGTCCGGCCCAGCCGCCGCCAGATCGAGCATGCAGGTCCGCACCGGATCCTGGCGCTCCTCGCTGCGCTCATAGACCTGCTTGCCGGCGACGAGCTTGTAGACCGGCTCGCTGTGATGCCAGACCACGCTCACGCCAACGCCGGAAGCCGCGAGCCGCGCCCCCTCCACCGCGATCGCCCGCACCGGGATTTTTACCCTGTCGCCCTCGTAGATCGGACCGCGCGGGGTCTGCGCCGCAAGGTAGTAACGGGCGGCGTGCGCCAGGTAATAAGTCTGCGCGCCCACCGACTGAAATGATGTGTCGGTGAGGTTGACGCTCACTTCGCAGCGGCGGGTGTGCTCGGCTCCTGATGCGGGCGGCGTAACGGAGAAGCGCAGGGTGCCAAGACCCCCCGCCGGCAGAGCTTGCGGTGTCCAGCTCTCCAGGCGATAGTCGCGCTCAATCGGCGCGCCGACCGTCCACTCCGCCGGCAGGCCGGGAGGCCGGTAGCCCGTGGCGAGGCAGCGCTGGCTGTAGGCGCCGCGTCGGATGCGCATCGGTCCGCCAAAAAAATAGGTCGCCGTGGCCGCGACCGTGGTGGCTTCGGCGGGCAGGAGATCGGCGCGGCTCACCGATGCGGCGACGCTGAACTCCGGGACGCGGAAGTCTTCGACCTTGACCTGCGCTTGGGCGTGAGCCGAGAGCGCCGCGGCCTGCGCTCGCAACGTGTAGCTGCCCAGGGCGCCGTGCTCGGGGATCGCGAGCTCGGCCCAGAACTTTCCTTCGGCCGTCACCGTCGCTTTTTGGGTTGCGACGATTCGATCGCGCGAGTCGTGGAGCTCGAGTACGACCGGGATGGCGGGGCGCGGCCGCCGCAGCCCGCTGCGCTGGTAGGGGGTGTCGATGGCCAGCCAGCCGACGGCGCGGACTTGCTCGCCGGGCAGATAGGCATCGCGCTCGGTGACAAGGTGGGACAAGGCGCGCTCGCCGGGTCGGAGCTCGGACGCGGTCGAGGTCTGCGGGCTGCGGCTGGCCGGCGTCGGCCACGGCAGATACGCGCGGTCGTCGCCGGACGCGGTTTCCGCCACCAGCATCGCCGCGTGCTCGCCGGGCTTGGCGACCGCGATGGCCGGCAGGGGGGGCGCGACCAAGACGCCGCTTTCGTCGGTGCTGCCCAGGCTCGCCGGCGGCTGACCCGCGCGGTGCAGCGACAAGCGCGCTCCGGCCACCGGTCGTCCCGAAGACAGACGCATCACCGCCAGGACCGACTGCGGCTGCGAGGTGATCGCCACCGGTCCCAGATCGGTCAGCCGGTAAAGCCCTCGCACCGGCGGCGGCAGCGGCTCTCCATGGGCGGCCGGCACAAGCTCCGTGGCCTGGACTTCCACAAGCACGGCGCGGCGCGCGTGACCGGACAGCTCGGCCAGATCCAAGCTGACTTCATCCCAGGCGCTTGGACCATGCGGCCTGAGCGTGTACGTGCGCTCAAACTGCGAGACCGTGCCAGTGGGCCACGCCGGCTGGGCATCCGGCGCCTCGCTTGTCGCCTCGCGATCGCTGAGCAGCGCGATCGCGGAGCGATCGTCCAGCACGGCGCCGCGCACCCGCAGCGCTTGCACGTGGCGGGTCATCACCCCGACGACTTGCGGCGCATCTTGGCGCAGCGTACCGCTCTGCTGGTTTAGCGCCAGCGTCGGACGCCGCGCAATCACCGCGGTGACCGTGACCGCCTGGGCGAGCCGCTGGCCGAACTTGTCGGTAAGCTCGGCGGGCAGCTGCACCTTGTACGTCGCACCCGGCATGAAGACGCCGGTTAGGCTCAGCTCACGGCCGCCGTCGCTCCAGCTGTCGAGCAAAGTGACTTCGAAGTCATCCGGCTTGGGCGTGATGCGCAGCTTGGCCAGCTGTTCCGGGCCGATTCGATTGTTGAAGCGCAGCGCGATGGGCTGGAGCCCGCATGGCTGTTTCGGCGCGCAGTCGGCGTGGACCAGCCGCAGCGGCGCCAGCGTGCGGAAGCGAGTCGTAAACGCCGCTTCGCTGACCAAAGGTCCCAGGCGGCTGCGCAGGCCCTTTTGCACCGTCAGCACGATCTCGCTCTGCGCCGGCCACAGATCGAGCGGATGAATGACGAAGAGGCGGCCGCGCTCGGAGTCGTCGGTGTAGATATTCGCCCGCTTCAGCTCTTGCGGCGTCGCCAGCGTGACGCGCACCGCGATCGGGGTGCTGCGCCGCGCCGCCTCGCTGGCGATCGCGTGGGCGCTCGCCGTCACGAGCGGCTGCAGCTCCGCGGCCGTAGTCGGCTGCTCCAAGGTCACGATGACCGGGGCGGTGCGCGGCGCTTCGTCGTCTTCGCGATCCAGCACCTCCCAGCCGCTGACCCGCGGCCGCGGCGTGGTGAAGCTCCACTGCACCGGCTCGGCCAGGGCGGCGCCGCTGAGCGCGGTCACCTGGCCGGAGAGCCGCGCCGTAATCTGCTGCGAAAGCGGCAGCGGCACGGCGGGCTCGAAGACCAGGAGCTCGGGCGTCTGAAAGTAGGAGCGCCCCGCCACGGGCGGCGTAAGGACGATGCCCAGATCGTCGCGATCCTGGTTGGTCTTTTCCAGCGACACCACAGGCTGATTGAAGCGGACAAAGATCGTTCCGCCGCCTTGCGTCCGGCCGCGCGGCCCGTAGCCGATGGCCGAGAGCGGCGGCAGGTTTGCTGCGGAATCCGTCGCCGCCGCGCCGCGTCCCCTGCCGGCGACCGCCAAGAGCGCCGGCAGGGTTTGCTGCGGTATAGGCGCCTTGGGTCCGGTGGGGACGGGCTCAAGCCGCGGCGGCGCCGGAGTCGGGTGGCACGCGACGGCAAAGCAGCTTATCGAGCTCAGGATAAGGGCGAAGGCAGGACCGCGGCCGCGCATCGTTCACGCTCCAGTCGGCTCCGCGGCACGCCGCGCCGCAGCTGCGGCAGTTTATCGCCACGACGCAGCCGCGCGACGCGCTTTTGGGAGTGCGAGCTTGGACAATCGCGGCAAGAGAAAGTTTCAGGTTAAGTTGGAACAGCGCGCAGGGCGCCGCGTGAGCTTCCGGAGGAGCGGACCGCGCGGCGGCGGCTGGGGCGTCTGGGTCGATACAAAATAGTAAATAGGGCGCTACTTCCCACCGGGCGTCGGCAGGTCGCGGCCGACATCGCCGTCGGGGCTTATCATCTTGAGCTTGACCAGGCCGCGCACTTCCACCTGGCGGATGCGCTCGCGGGTGAGGTTCAAGATTTCGCCGACTTCCTCCAGGGTGATGCCGCCGCGATCCGCGACATCCAGCGAGCAGGTGTCCTTCATCTCCGCGATGTCGAGATCCGGGAAGTTCAGCTTGATGCTGCCGGTCTCCTGGTTCACGTCGAGGTAAAGGTGGTGCTTGCACGAGACCCAGGGGCAGGGGCGCTGGCCCCCGGCGCAGTCCGAGCGGGTCCGCGGGCGGTCGGTCTCGTCCAGCACCGGCAGCAGCGCGCCTTGGCGCAGCTCTTCCTTGGTCAGCCGCCGGGGGGCGATGGTCTTGCTGCGCGAACGCTTGCGGTGCGGTCTTACCTTGCGGCTAAGCTGCGGCGTCTCGATCGCGGCGTCGTCCGTGAGGGTGTCCTCGGGCTGGTCCGCGTCCGTGTAGATCTCATCTTGGTGCATACGTCTCCTCCCAAATCGCGAAATGCTTTGCCGCGCCGAAAGTGTCGGCGCAGGCGGTCAAAGAAGTTCGTCGGTGCCGCCGCTGGCTGAGGTGCCGAGCGCCCGCTCGCGGGCGGCGCGCTCTAGCGGCGAGATCAGCTGGCGCTCTAAAGACTCCACGCGCTGCGCCAGCTGATCGGCCAGAACGCGCGCGGCTTCAAGCTCGCGGGACAGCGACCGCCGGCGCTCAGCCGGGAACTTGCCGGCCTTGAGCTCCGTCGCGAAGCCGTCTAAAAGTTGGGCGACGCTGCGCTTGTGCGCTTCGATTTCCTCGGTGAAGCGCAGGAACGAGCGCTGGATGTCCTCGATGGTGTAGTGCGCCGCCATCATCTGCTTGATCGCATTGACCCGCCGCACCGTCGTCGCCGGATACACTCCGAGCGAGCCCTGGTGCTTGCCCTTGCGGCCGATGCGGCGGCTGCGTCCGAGCAGCCCCAGCTGGACATATTTGCGGAACGTCGCCTCCGACAGGTGGATGCCGCGACGGATGAAGGCTTCGATGATCTGCGCCGCGGTCAGTCCGGCGGGGCTCTCCGCTTCGATCTCCGCCAGGACTTTGTCGTCCAGAAACCGCGCCTCGCCGGCGGCTGCGCTGCGCCGGGGGGCGTGCAGCTCCGTCCCCGCCTTGAGCCGCGCGGTGGATCGGCCGCCGAGCAGCGACAGCGACGCTCCGGCCGACCGCTCCCGCGGGGCGGAGCCGGCGCGTCGCGGCTTGGCTGGCGTTATGTTCGATCCCCGGCTCGTCATCGCATGGTCCTGTCTTGATACGGGGTCGCTAAGGTGGTGGTAGCTGTCGCGTCCCAGTGCCGCGCCCCCTTGCTCCGTCATCGCCACCACTGCCGTCGCCCCGTTGTCGTTCCTTTGCCCAAAAGCTCAATTGACCGGCCGCAGATTCCGTCGTGCCGCATGAAAAAACTTGCGCGACTCGGTCAGCAGTGAGCGCCCCGTCTAAGTAATCTGAGTGTATTCCACTCAATAGAATCGCAGCAAGCGAAAAATGCGAGGAATTGTCGTGCGATATACCTGAACATCGACGCAGATTCCGATGTGCGGCGGTGTGCTCAGCGCTTCGATCTGCGGCTGTTTTGTCGACGGTGATCGCGGGCGGTCAGCGATCTCGCGGCGATCCGGAAGTCAAGGAGTGAGCGGTCGGCGAAAGGTCAGAGAAAGGTCAGAGAAAGGTCAGAGAAAGGTCAGAGAAAGGTCAGAGAAAGGTCAGCGAGGGTCAGCGAGGGTCAGCGATCTAGTTGCGGCGGCCAGTCTGCCCGTCGCGGGCTCCTAGTCCTGAGTGCGGCAAATTCGGGAGCAAGAGGGCACGGCGGGTTTGGCAGCCTCAGTGGGCTGGGCGATCGTTGGCTCGTGCGAAGGAAGATCGATGGCGAAGCGGAGTGCGCGGGCGGTCGCATAGTGGACTGGGCGATCGTTGGCTCGTGCGACGGTCGATGGCGAAGCGGAGTGCGCGGGCGGCCGCATTTCCGAGGCTGATTTGCGCGCTGGCAGGACCGCGCTTGAACCGGGCACATCTATATATAGGTAGATATGTAGATGGCGCCGCGCGGCAGCAGGGGAGAGCCGGGATCGGGGTTGTGGTATGGTGCTGCCATGGTTTGGGCCCATCGCGCGTCTCCCTCGCTGACTCGGCGTCGGCGATGCTCGGCGGGGGTGTGGGTCGGTCTGCTGGCAGTGCTGACGGTGCTGGCGGGCGGGGAAGGAGGCCGGGGCCGGTGGACGGCGGGGCTCGCGATCGGTTGGGCGGCGCCGCAGGATGAGATCTCGCGCCGCGACTTCGGCATCAGCGGCTTCAAGCCGCCGCCGCGATGGGAGGTCCTGCCGAGCGAGCGCCGCAGCTACCCGCAGCTGCTCGCCTGGGCCAGCCGTGGCGAGGGAGCGGACCGCGCGGTGATTACCCTCATCGGCAAGCGGCTGCCGGCCGCGGGAACGCTGAAGTCCATGATCGATGAGGCGCTGGTGCTGCGCGACGACCCGCGGGCGCGAAACGTCCGCGCCCAGCTCCAGCTCAGCCCGGGGTGGACGCCGAACCAGCGGGTGCAGCTCGACGGACTTTTGGTGGCGACCAAGACGCAACAGGCGCAGGTGCTGCGGCAGCTCATTTACCTGAATGCACCGTTTGCCTATGTTCTTACGCTCGTCTGTCCGCAGGAGCAGGCGGCGGCGC
This sequence comes from uncultured Myxococcales bacterium, assembly GCA_937879845.1. Lineage (GTDB taxonomy): Bacteria > Myxococcota_A > Polyangia > Palsa-1104 > JAEUJZ01 > CALFML01. The sequence continues at coordinate 1,428 of CALFML010000072.1, read as the reverse complement.
GCTACCGCGATCTGGACGACACCGCCGCCAACCTGATCCCGATTTCCGTCGCGCCGCCTGCCTCTCCCAGCCCGCCGCCCGGTCCGCCCCCGCCATCGCCGCCGCCGCCGTCATCCGCGGCTCAGCCTGTCGTGCCGGCCGCGCCGATGGCTGGTTCGGCCCCGGATGCGGCGCCGGCCGCGCCGGCCGCGCCGGCCAGCGGCGCGCCGAGTCCGCCCAAGCGGCAAGAGACGCCGCCGACCGGCTGGCCGGCCGGTGGCGGGACCCGCGCCCCGAAGTGACCGGAGCGGGCGCCGAAAACTCCGGCCAGCTGCGGCTTGGCCGGCACAACTTAGGGACTTATCCGACGATAAAGGCCCTAAGGTCCGGCCGGCGAGCCGGCGATGGATCGGATCAAGCGGGGCCGGCGAGATGGAAAAATGCACCTGCCAATGCACGAAACGCTTGCCCATGGTCGGGGTGGGTTGATAGCGTTCGGCCCATCATGAGTAAGTCCCGTATCTTTCCGCTCGCCCTGGCCGCGCTAACGCTGGGGTCCGCCTTCGGGTCCTCCGGCTGCGACACGCTGCGGGCACGGGCGCGGGCGCAGAAGGGAGTGGAGAAGTACCGCAACGGGGACATAAAGGCCGCGGCGCAGCTTTTCTCCGAGGCTGCGGCGATCGATCCCACGGTCCCCCCGATCATCATCAACCGCGGCTTCACCCACTTGGCGCTCTACCAGCAGTACGCCCGATCCAAAGAAGGGCAGGAGGCCGCCAACATCGCCGTCGCCTCCTTCAAGCAGTACATGACCATGCCGGACCTCAAGCCCGATCAGCGGCAGCGGGCGCGCGACTATCTCCTGCAGACGTTCGTCGATGCGCGGCGGTATGAGGACGCGGTCGAGTTCTTCAAGCCGCAGGTGGATCGCGAAAACCCCGACATCGAGGCGCTGACGATTCTTGGCAACATCGCCAAGAGCATCGGCAAGACCGATGCCTCGCGCATGTGGCTGGAGCGCCGCATCAAGGCCAACCCCAAAGATACCGACGGGTACGTGGCGCTGGCGATCATGACCTGGGACGAGCTGTGCGCCGACTCGCAGTGCCGCACGCCGCTGGAGCAGCGCCGCAACAACCTGCAGCTGCCGCCGGCCGATCGCATCGCCAAGGCGAACCAGGCGCTCGAACTGCTCGATCAGGCGCGCGACTTGTCGCCCAAGGCGCCGACGCCGGTCACCTACGCGAACCTGATCCTGCGCGAGCGCTCCTATGCCGAGCCTAGCGATGATCTGAAGCGCCTCGATCTGGATGAGGCGAACAAGCTGCTGCAGATTGCGCTGGCCATGCAGAAGGCCGCGACCGGCGCTGCCGCGTCTGCTGCCGAGGCGCTCAAGCCCGACGGTGGAACGTCTCCAGCGGACGGCGGCGCCAAGGCTGCGGCGGCCCC
>CALFML010000071.1 GCA_937879845.1 uncultured Myxococcales bacterium | reverse complement strand
CTCAGACGGCGCCGCGGCCTAGCCCGAGCGCGGCTCAGAACGATGATCGAGAAGTTCCCGGCTCTCGCGGGGCCAAGCTGCCCTCGGAGCTGAACCAGATCGATGAGACGCCGGTGACGCAGGCCCGGCCGCCGGTGCAGACCGCGCCGCCGCGGCCGGCGGTCACCTGCTGCACGCCGGGCAAAGACTGTCCGTGTACCCCCGGCGTCGATTGTCCGTGTACCCCGGGCGTAAACTGCGCCTGCACGGCGGGCGTGAACTGCGCTTGCACGCCGGGCGTGAACTGTCCGGCGCGGCCGCCGCAGCGCGCCGACTTCTGCACGCCGGGCAAGAACTGTCCGTGCACGCCGGGCAAAGACTGCGATCGCTGCATCCCCGGCAAGACCTGTCCCTGCACGCCGTATATCGACTGCCCCAATGACGAAGGGGTGCTCTTCGCCAAAGACTCGGCGGACATCCTGCCGGAGACGCGCGAGAAGCTCATCAAGTTCGCCGCTGGTCTCAAGCAGATTCCGCTCGTCATCGTGACCCCGTCGGATCTGAACGGACTCAGCCCGGAGTCGCGGCAAGAGCGCAAGGATCAGGACACCCGCATCCGCGTCGAAGGCCATGTCGCGGCGGACGAGATGAACCGCGCCAACCCGGCGCAGGTCCATCTGGCTCTGCAGCGGGCGGCGGCGGTGAAAAAAGCGCTGATCGAAGCCGGCCTGCCGGAGGAGTACATCGCCGACACCCGCGGCTATAGCTCCGTGTGCCGGTTGAAGATCAACCCCGGCGATGACGATCGCAACCGCGCCGTGCAGTTCGTCTACGATCGCGATCGCACCGGCTGCGCCTTCCCCGAAAGCAGCCTGCGGCCTCCGATCTATCCGGATAAGCCCGTAAAGGGTAAGGGCGGCGCCGCTCCCAAGGCTACCGGCCCCAAGACCGGCGCCACGCAGAACAAGTAACTCGCGCCAAGATCGCGCGGCTCATCGGCGCGAAATTCCACAGCAGATTCCCGCCTTATTCGTCCCGCTTTCCTTGCGTCCGCCAGCGGCAAAAATCAGATCCTAGCCAATTCTCCAGGCGAGTAAGTGACTTGCCGTGCGAGTCGCCTTTGCACGCGCTCTGCCGCCATGGTGGGTGCCGGGCCGCGCCTACCCTTGCGGCGACTAGGCGCGACTATTAAGGAAACAACTAGACCATTGCATGAGCGACGGTGATTCAGCGATTCTAGAAATACTATGGAGCCTGCAAAAACCAGTCAGACCGATCTGTTCATCCTAAGTGCGATGAGCGGAGTGACAGCGCTGCCTACGCTGCCACGGCCCAAGACGATGAAGGCCCTGGAGCTGCGCGCCTATGATGGGGTGAGCCTGGTGTTCGTGAGCAACAAACCCGTGCCGACCCCGGGCCCGCGTGAGGTGCTGGTGCGGGTCCACACGGCCCCGATCAGCGCTCCGGATCTGATGTTCTTGCAGGGGCGCTACGGCGAACAGCGCCCGCTGCCGGCGGTGCCGGGGTTTGAGTGCAGCGGCGTGGTGGTAGCGGCGGGCGGGGGCCTTCTCGCGCGGGCCCTGGTCGGGCGGCGGGTGGCCTGCGGCGCGCCGGACAACAGCGATGGCACCTGGGCGGAGTTTGTATGCGTGCCGGCGTGGCGCTGCGTCCCGCTGCGCAGCTTCACGAGCTATGAGCAGGGCGCGCTCCTCTTGCACAACGCGGTGGGGGCGTGGGCGCTCCTTGAAGCGGCGCGGGCGCGCGGGGCGCGGGCCATCGCCCACACGGCCGGCGACTCCGCGCTGGGACGGATGCTGATGCAGCTGGCGGCCCGGCGCAAACAGACGCTGCTCCATGTCGTGCAGACGCAGGCGCAGGCGCAGGCGATGCGCGCGCTGGGGGCCCGCCACGTGGTGGAGATGCGCGGCGATGGCTCGGCGCCGCAGCTGGCGTCGCTGTTTTCGGCGCTCGGGATCTCTCTGGTCGTCGACTGCCATGCCGGCGTGCACACCGATGCGCTGCTGCGGGCGCTGCCGCGCGGCGGCTCGGTGCTCGTGTATGGCGCCGGACCCGACGCCGACTGCACGATCGATCCGGGAGAGCTTATCTGCCGCAACAAGTCGCTGGAAGGGTTCTACCTGGCGGACTGGATGAAGAAAGCCGGCTTCGCCCGCTCGGTGCAAGCGGGGCTCACCGTCCAGCGCATCCTCGGCGGCGAGAATCACACCGAGGTCAGCTCGCGGCTGCCGCTGGACAGCTACCACCAGGCGCTGGATCTTCTATACCGCGGTCGAATCACCGACGGCCAAGTCCAGTTCCAGCTGTCGCGCAGCAACTAAGCCGAGCTCCCTTCGGGAACCTAAACCACGCTTCGCAAAAGACCTGCAGTTTCGGGCTGCGCCGCGGGTCCTGTCGCCTGCGGCACCCCGCTGCTGGCGCATGCTGGCGCAGCAGGGCCCCCGCCTCCGGCGCCACCCGCTCTGCTGGCAATGGCTTCGAGTTTCAAACTGGGCGCGGTTTGGCTTCGGGGCGCTGGGTTTGGCTAGGGTTCAGGCGGCGGGGCCGGACGGTGCGCTGCAGGCGGCGGGGGATCGAGCGGCTTTAGGGCCTTGGCGGGTTTTGTCGCCGCTCCGGGTCCGCCGGGAAGCGGCTTGCCTTTCGACGGGCTGATCGTGGCAATCCACTTGCTCACCTGCGGCAGCTCGCTGTCCGGCCGCGAACCGTACTGCTCATAGTCTTGCTGCGCTTTATAGGCCAGCTCCAGCGCCCGCGCCTTCTGCTCCGGCCGGCCCAGCGCCCACAGGGTCCGCGACAGGGCGAACTCGGTGCGTGCCAGCGCCTGCACCGCGACCGGGACGCGCTCGCTCAGGGGACGGCTCTCGCGGTAGCTCAGCGCCCGCTCCAGGTACGGCAGCCCCTCGCGCGGGTTGCCCATCGCCGTCAGCGTCTCACCCAGGCTGCTCAGCGAGTAGGCGATGAGCTCCTCGGTGCGACCGGGCATGTGCTCGCGCAGATCATGGGCGATGCGGTAGTGGGTGAGCGCCTCCTCATAGCGGCCTTTGCGGAAAAGGACCTCGCCGAGGAAATAGTGCCCTTGGGCGCGGCGGCTCGGATCGTCATCGGGCGGCGAGGGGTGATTGCGGATCTCGACGCAGCTGCGTGCCACCTGCTCGGCCTCATCGAGCTTGTCCTGGCTCATGAGGTTGGTGACGATGAGAATCTGATAGTCGGTGGTGCGGATGTGCCGCGGCCCGAGCGAGACCTCTGCCGTTTCCAGCGCCTTGTGGAAGTAGGCGTCGGCGTCGGCGAAGCGGCGCTGGTCGCGCAGGAGCAGGCCGATGCCGCGGTTGGCCGAGCGCACATCGGGATGATAAGGCCCGACGTAGCGGGTCTGGATGTCGAGCGCCTTTTTATAAAGCTCCATGGCGCGGGTGAACTGATTGAGATCGGAAGAGCGTCGTGTAGGGAAAGAGTGTCTTCGCCTGTGTAGATC
>CALFML010000070.1 GCA_937879845.1 uncultured Myxococcales bacterium | reverse complement strand
CCTGCTCCCGGCGATTGAGCCATCCCCGGCGATCATTCCGCAACCAGCCATATTGATCCGCCAATCCGGCACCTTCGCGCTCACGCCGAAGGCCACGATTGTGACGGATACAATCTCTCAACCAGCGGCTGAACTTCTGGCCGCTCGACTCCGTCAAGCCACAGGTTTTACGCTCGAAGTCCGTCCGGATTCGGGCAGTGGCAACGGGCAAAAGGGGAACATCCGGTTGACCACGCGCGAGGCGAAGGCGGGACTGGGAGACGAAGGCTACGAATTGTCCGTTGGCGAAGCCGTGACGATTCGCGCGCCCAAGGCGGCGGGAGTTTTCCTCGGCACGCAGTCGTTGCTGCAATTGTTGCCGCCGGAAATCTTCGGCGCGGACACGCTCAACGACGTGACGTGGACGATTCCGTGCGTCAGGATCGAGGATCAGCCGCGTTTCCAGTGGCGCGGGATGATGCTCGATTGCGGGCGGCATTATTTTCCAGTAGCGGACATCAAGCGCATGATAGACGCGATGGCGTTGCACAAGTTGAACACCTTTCACTGGCATCTCACCGAGGATCAGGGCTGGCGCATCGAGATCAAAAAATATCCGAAGCTCACCGAAGTCGGCGCGTGGCGCGATTCGACGCCGCCTTACGGCGCGCGCGACAGCGATGATGGCAAACGCTACGGCGGCTTCTACACGCAGGCCGAGGTGAAGGACATCGTCGCCTACGCCGCCGCCCGGGCGGTCGGGCGCAAGCGGCGGACGTCCGGCGCAGTAAGCGGCATTCCCGCGCGGCATGCAGGGCACCGCTCGCTGAGCTCCGACTGCATACGCGGGCATGGATCGTTTCCAATATATTCTTTCTACTACTAGATTATATTCCTCCTATTCTCGTTTTTTCTCCATCGGCCGGCGCTACTTTTCTTTTATGAAAAAAATTTACGAGACCATGGAACAGAAAGTATTGGCAGTCCGCTCGCGGCTCGGTCGCCCGTTGACGCTGGCGGATAAGATTCTTTTCGGACACCTGGATGATCCCCAGGGTCAGGAGCTTTTACGCGGCCAAAGTTATCTCGCGCTGCGACCCGATCGGGTCGTCTTTCAAGACGTACTCGGGCAGACCGGCATGCTCCAGTTCATGCAGACCGGCCGCGATCGGGTCGCGGTGCCGACGACGATCCACTGCGATCACCTGATTCAGGCGCGGACCGAAGGACAGGCGGATCTGCGGGCGGCGCTTGCGGAAAATGATGAGGTCTTCGCGTTCCTCCGCTCCGCCGCGGCGCGCTATGGGGCGGGATTCTGGGGTCCGGGCTCCGGCATCGTGCATCAGATCGTGCTTGAAAATTACGCGGCGCCGGGCGCGCTGATAATCGGCACCGATTCGCACACGCCAAACGCCGGAGGGCTCGGCGCTTGCGCGGTGGGCGTGGGCGGCGCGGATGCGGTGGAGGTCATCGCCGGGCTGCCGTGGGAGCTGCTTTACCCGCGCGCGATCGCCGTCTACCTTACCGGCACGCTCAGCGGCTGGACGGCGCCCAAGGATGTCATCCTGCATCTGGCGGGAGTGCTGGGGGTGGCGGGGGCGACCAACGCCATCATCGAATACATCGGACCGGGCGCGCGGACGATCAGCGCGACCGGCAAGGCGACGATCTCCAACATGGGGGCGGAGCTTGGGGCGACGACTTCGCTGTGGCCGGCGGACCCGCGGATGCTGCGGTACCTGCGCGCCACCGGACGCGGCGAGCTGGAGCCGGCCATCACCGCGCACATGGACCTATTGGAGCCGGACCGGGAAGTGGAGGCAGACCCGGAGCGGCACTACGATCAGGTGCTCAGGCTTGATCTGTCTACGCTGGAGCCGCATATCGTGGGGCCGGCATCGCCGGATCGGGCGCGGCCGATCTCGCGCTTCGTGGCGGAGCTGCGGAGCCCGGACAACCGCTACCCGGATGCGCTGTCCGCGGCGCTGGTCGGCAGCTGCACCAACTCCTCCTATGAGGACATGTGCCGCGCGGCGGATGTCGCCCGGCAAGGGCGCGCCCACGGGGTCACGGCGGCGGTTCCCTTCCTGTTGACGCCGGGCTCGGAGCGCGTGCGCGCGACGACGGAGCGCGACGGCCAGCTGGCCGCGCTGCGCGACATCGGTGGCGTGGTGTTGGCCAGCGCGTGCGGACCGTGCATCGGCCAGTGGCAGCGGCCGGCGGCGATGATCGGGCGCGAAAATAGCATCGTGACCTCCTACAACCGCAACTTTCCCGGCCGCAATGACGGGCAGACGCAGACGCTGAACTTTATCGCCAGTCCGGAGCTTGTAACCGCGTTCGCGCTGGCGGGGCGGCTGTCGTTCAATCCCCTTACCGATACGCTGCCAGGCAAAGACGGGAGGGCCTTTCGCTTGGAGCCGCCGGCGCCGGCGCCGGATGTCCCGCCTTCCTCTTTTGAGCGCGGCGATGCGCTGTATGTACCGCCGCCCGCGGCGGATGCGGACGGCAGCGGGCGCGAGGTCGTGCAGCTGCGGCCCGGCAGCGAGCGCCTGCAGCGCATGGAGCCGTGGCCGGCCTGGGACGGCAAGGATCTGCTCGCGCTGCCGGTGCTCCTAAAGACCCGCGGCAAGACGACCACGGATCAGATCTCGCCGGCCGGAATCTGGCTGCGCTACCGCGGCCACCTGGATCGCTTCAGCGACAACCTGCTGTCCGGGGCGGTGAATGCGTGGACGGGAGCTACCGGGGTCACCAGCAACCTGCGGACCGGCGCCGAGCAGCGGCCGATCGCCGAGGTCGCGCGCGACTATCGGGCGCACGGCCAGCGGTGGATCATCGTCGGCGATTATAACTACGGCGAAGGGAGCAGCCGTGAGCACGCCGCGCTCTCACCACGGCTCCTCTTGGGCGCCGCGGTGATCGCCCGCAGCTTCGCCCGCATTCACGAGTCCAACCTCAAGAAGCAGGGACTGCTGGCGCTTACCTTCAGCGATCCCGCGGACTATGAGCGGATTCGCCAAGGGGATCGCCTGAGCCTCACAGGCCTGGGCGCGCTTCTGCCGGGCGCTCCGGTCGCCTGCCTGGTGCAGCATGCCGACGGGTCTACGGAGACCCTGCAGCTGCGACACTCCTACAGTGCGTCGCAGCTGCAGTGGTTCCGCGCCGGCTCGGCGCTCAACTCGACGCGCAGCGCCGCGGCTCGCAGCACGCAGAGGTGATGGTCCGAGCGGCAGCCGGTCAAGGCAGAGTGATGAAGAATACCTTGTTGCCGCCGGTATCCGGCACCGCGAGACGGCGCGAATTCCCATCCCAGCCGATGTCGGCGGCACCAGCGAGTCCGTCGCTCTTGAGGTCGCGCAGCATCGTCGCGGTGCCGTTTGCGGCATCAAAGCGGAAAAGCAGCGCGTTGACCACATCGGAGACCAGATAGCTCGTGCCATCTTTCTCGATACCATCCCAGCGGCCGGTCTGGGTTCCCAGGTTCATGAGGTTCATTCCGTCCGAGACGTTCATCTTGCGCACGCGGCCGTTGTTTCCCACCTCGACGTTGATCAGCGAGGCGCCGTCAATGAGCACGCCGTTGGGGCTGTTGAGCGCGTTGGCTCCGATCGGCGCCGCGAACACGGTCGCCGCATTGTTGGCGGTATCCGGGGTCGCAAACTTCATGATGCGGTTGCCGGAGGTATCGCTGACGTAGGCCGAGCCGTCCTGTCCCAGGTCGACATCGTTGAGCAGCACATTGCCGCCGGCAACGGCCGGAGTCACCGCCGCGCTGCGCACAATGGCCTTGGTCGCGATGTCGATCGACACCAGCATGTTGTTGTCGGCGACATAAAGTTTGCCGTTGCGGATGCGCATGCCCTTTGGATCATTGAGGCCGGTGACCCACATCCGCTCGATCTTGGCGACATCCAGATCGAACGGCAGACGCGAGACATACCCGTCTCCAGCCACTGCCGCGGCCTGGTTGCCGATGTACCACAGCTGCGTCGCCGGGTCCCAGAACACGCTCTCCGGCCGGGCAAAGCCGGCGACGGTCTTATTGACGGCCGGCACCGGAGTGAGATCCGGCGGCGTCACAAGATCCGGCGGCGAAGCGGACAGGTCGGCGCTCTCCGCCATGTCCGGGGTGTCACCACCGCTGGACGTGTTGTCGCAGCCAAGGAGCGAAAGCACGGCACCGGAAAAAAGCGAGAGCATTCGGGGTGCAAGCAGCGACTTGTTCATTAGTAGGACTCCTATTGACATAAGCAGCGCTGCGGCAGAGCGCAGCAGTCCATCATACCAAGTCACCTCAGGCGTTCGCAGCCATCGTCTAAGGATCGGAGATCTCTATTTTATTGACCACGTGCGCCTGCGCGCGGATGCCGCAGCGCGGCCGGACCCTTCCTTATTGATTGCGCGCGGCTCCCGTCTTGATATGGTCGACCCATCCATGCGCTCGCTCCGCTATCGAATCACCGGGATCGCTCTTGTGGCCGCAGCGGCTTTGCTAGGGGCCTGCCGTGATGTCGCTTTGGCACCGAGCAAGCCGGCAGCCGGCGGGGTCGATGCGGGGACGGATGCGGCGGCCGATGCGGCCAGCGATGTTCGGACCGATCCATCGGTGCTGCGCGCCGCGACGTTCAATACGCACCTGTTTTTCGACACGACCTGCGATTCGGGCCGCTGCGGCGCGGGCGACTTTGAGCAAGCGCCGACGCCGCAGGCGTTCGCCCTGCGCGCTGAGTCCCTGGCCGCGGCGATCCGCTCCCTGGGGGCCGATGTGGTGGCGCTCCAAGAGATCGAGACGCAGGGTTGTCTCGATGCGCTGGCGGCGCACCTCAAGGATGTCTATCCGACCGTCGTTCTGGGCGAGACGGGTCTGCCGGGTTCCATCGATGTCGCGGTGCTGGCGGCCGGAGCGCTTATGGAAGTCAGGACGCATCGCGACCAGCCGCTCATGCGGCCGGACGGCTCTGTGACCTCGTTTACCCGCGAGCTCTTGGAAGTGCATCTGCAGGTCAAAGGACGCCGGGTGATCCTGTTCGCCGCCCATTTCCGCTCCAAATCGAGCGATGATCCGGGGCGGCGCCTGGCCGAAGCGCAAGCGGCGCGCGACATCATCCTGCGCTCGGCCAAGGAGTTTCCGGACGCGGTCGTGCTGCTCGGCGGAGATCTGAATGACACTCCGGGCTCGCCGCCGATAGCGGCGCTGGAGAGCGCGCCGGAGCTTTTGCGGGTGGCCAAGGATCGGCCGCCCGAAAGCATCGCCACGTATACCTGGAACGGCAACGCGCAAGCCATCGATCACTTGTTCCTCGCCCTGACTGGAAGCGGCAGCTACCTCCCGGCCAGCGCCACCGCGGTTTATGATACGGTCGGCAAGCTGGGGCTGGCCGGTTCGGATCACGCTGCGCTGCGGGCCGATTTCAAGCTGCCGTGATCAAATAAATCAGACCTGTTGCGGGCTGCGCCGCGGGTCCTATCTACTCCGGCGCCATCCGCTATTACTTCTTGCGGGCTGCGCCGCGGGTCCTGTCTCCTCCGGCACCCCGCCGCTCACGCGCCGGGGTCCCCGCCTCCGGCGCCACCCGCTTTTATTTCTTGCGGGCTGCGCCGCGGGTCCCAGTTCCTCCGGTATTGCCCGCTACTACTGTAAGTTACTCGTCGAACTGGAGTAGGAACTTGGGATTGATTGCTTTGAAGCTCAGACGGCCGAGGTCGGGATCGTTCTCATCGAAAAGGGGGCGCAGGACGATGCCTTCGCGCGGCGTCCGCGGGGCGAGCAGGCTATTGCCCATCGACAGCTCGATGAGCTGATCCACGGTATGATCTAGGACGAGGGTGCCAAGCTGCGGCACGGCGCGCAGCCCGAGCTCGGCGGCGATCTCCAGCATGCGGGCGTGATCCACAAGGCGGAAGCGGTCGAGATCGACCACGTTGAATATATGGAGCTCGGCCTGCTTGAGTCCGTACTTGTTCTTCTGGATGCCTGGACCAATGATCTCGCCTTGAATCGCCAGGTCGAAGCCGAAGCGGGTCCGTGCCGCCGCGAGCTTGCGCTCGAGCTCCAGCTCCGCGGCGAGCCGGCACATCGTGTTGGCGAGATCGGTCTCATCGAGCCACTGGTTGCGGCTGCACACCCCGAACTGGCCGGCCTCGCCCGCTTGCCCTTGGCGATAAAACGCAGTGAACGAGGTGCCATCGAGCTTTTCAGTAAAGTAGAACGTCTTGCCGCGGTGCCGCGCCAGTACGGACTCGAGCACCTGCACGCGCGTCTCATCGGTCTTGGGCAGAAAGCCCGGGAAGGCGCCGCGCACGCGGCCGCTCATCGATGCCGGCAGCGGCGGATCGTACTTGACGATGCCGAGGAGCGCGGTGACATCTGTGCCATCGTGAAGGGAAGCGTCGGCGGGCAGGGCGGGAAGGATCGACAGCGGGAAGCAGATGCCTTGCGAGACCTGGCCGCGCAGCTTCACGGTCTTGATGCGGAAGCCGGCGGGGAGCAGCGTCTCGCCCTGCGGGCCAACGATGGCGGCGCGGTAGCAGCCCTTGCGGAGGAACTCGAACTCGGGCCGCTCGGGTAGGAGCGAGTCGATCTCGCAGTAGACCACGCGGTCGCCGGGCTGATGCTCGCCGCGCTTGACCACGACCCACCAGCCCAGGACGCGCGCTTTTTCGATGGCGTCGGCGCCCTCGATGCGCTCGATCGCGGAAATGGTCTGGATACTCGCCAGCGTTCGCATGATGGTCTTTCCCCCGAGCTGATAGTAGAAACAAACGGAAGAATCGGCAAGCGCACCGCCGCGCTCAGGATTTATCGTCCGGGAACTATCGGATCTGCTGGTGGGAAAAGCGGTGGCGGCGCGACCCAGGTGCGCCGCCTGATGCCTGACAGCGACGAACGCGCGGCAGCGGTGTCCGGACGCCGAGGACTCACTGGGGGTCATGCTGTTCGAGATGCTCAGCGGGCGGCTGCCGTTTGTCGGCAGCACGGCCGGGGATCTCATCGTCATGCACATCACGCGCGAGGCTCCGGACTTAGGCTACTTTGCGCCCAGCGTCTCCACGGGGATGACGAGCCTTGTCGCCCGCATGCTCGCCAAAGAGCCGAGCGAGCGCCCCAACATGAGCGCGGTCGAGGAAGAGCTGGCCCAGATCGAGCGCCGAGTCCAGGCCGGCACCGCGATCTCCACCCGCACCCGGCGGCGGCGGCTGCTGCTGCTCCGCTGGGGCGGCATTGCGGCGGTGGCGCTCGGAGGGACGGCGGGCCTGTGGCAGATCCAGAAGCAGCGCGTGCGTCCGGTCGCGCTCCCGGCGGCCGTAGAGCGTGTACCCATTACGACTCCGGCCGCGGCTCCACTTCCGCAAGCATTGACGCAGGTCGCAGCGAGCGCCGCGGCGGCCGCGGTCAGCTGGACCGTACGCACCGTGCCGGCGGGGGCGAAGGTTGTGCGCACCGCCGATCAGGTACAGCTTGGCACGACGCCATGGCAGCAGAGCGTTCCGCGCGGCGAAGGGAACGTCGAGGTGTCGGTCGAGCTGCCCGGATTCAGCCCGCAGCAGGCGACCCTTGCCTATCAGCACGACACCGCCTGGGACCTGAAGCTGCAAGCGGTCCTCCCGGACAAACGGCCGCTTGGCGATGCGGTGCGCGGGCGGCACGGCACCGCGGAGCGCCCGCGCGAACGAAACAAGCCGGTGGCCGCAGCCCCGCCTCCCGGCCAAGCCCCGGCTCCCGCGGCGGCCGCGCCGCTGCCCGCTCCGCCGGTTGCCGCGCCGCCGAGCAGTGCGCCGCTGGCCGCCAAGCCGCAACCCGAGCAACCGCGCGATGACGACATCGAGGTCCCCGCGTTACACTAATAAGGGCCGTCCCTTGCGATGTCGCGGCGGCCAACCACGGATGAGGGGAAGCCGGACAAATCGCCGCAACGAGCGCAGACGCCGCGTGCTGCTCACGCTCGGGCTATGGCTCATGGCCGGGGCGCCCGCCCGCGCCGATGGGACGACGCCGCAGCCCGCGCCGCCGACCGGCGCCGTCGATGCCGCCGCCGCGCCCGACGCACCGTCCAAGACGCCACCGGCCGACGCAGCGCCGCCGCCGGACCCATCGCCACCGCCGTCCGCGGCACCGCCGCCCGCGGACAGCCCGCCCGATGCGGCGGCATCGTCCGCTGCCGCGGCCCCTCCCAGCCTGAAGGCCCTCACCGAGACCGGAGTCCGCCTCTATGAGCAGGGCGACTTCGCCGGGGCGATCCAGGCCTTCACCTTGGGTTACTCGCTGCGTCCCAAGCCGCTGTTTTTGTTCAACATCGCCCAGGCTTACCGCAAATCCGGAAACGATCAGACCGCGCTTGAGTTCTATCAGCGGTTCATCCAGATCGATCCCCACAGCCCTTATCGCGCGGAGGCCGATGCCTACATCGCCTTCCTTCGCGGCAAGCTCTACCCCGTCGCGGCG
>CALFML010000069.1 GCA_937879845.1 uncultured Myxococcales bacterium | reverse complement strand
GCAGGGTAGGGGGACCCGCGGCGTGACTGTTTTGACTTGTGATCATCCGAAAGGCCTAGGGGCTCACCGCAAAGCCCTGCGCGATGGCTGGAACGACGGGCAGGTTAGGGGCGCGTACAGGTAAATCGCTTTGCTTGCGGCAAGAAGGACGCCTGGGCCGCGGTGATGGCCAGAAGCGAGACATGGGCGGTTCATCTCTGGCCATTTTCACCCGGGGAGCTTCGCTGTAGGGTTATCTCTGTGCCGGGCCGAGCGGCTCGAATGATGCGGTGGTGATACCGGCCGTGGACAGCGCTCCTGCCGCGTGTAGCGGCGCCGTCTCTGGACCCTAGGGAGAAAGGACTATTGCATGGATCGTCGGATTGGCTTGTTGATTCCACTGTTCTTGTCCGCTGCCGGCTCCAGCTACAGCGCTCCCCCACCGGGCGCTCCGGCGCCCGTGGCGCGTCTTTATGAAGTGAAAAAAGGCCTCGGCGAGCGTGCCGGTATGGTCCTGCCGCATGATGCCTATGGCGACAGCGCGAGCCGTCTCGTCTACTTGGAGCAGGGCTGGGGGCCGGCGGAGACGCTCTGGTTCTACCATGCCGATCAGGGCTCGGTGCTGCTGCCGTATGACACCCTGGTGAATCTGGAGCAAGCCGGAAGTGAGAAGCTGCTCATCGATCCGGAGAACCTGGCCCGGTTCCGCTTCCTCAATCAGCATAAGACGCCCAACAACCCGCACGCGCTGCCCGTGGGATTCTCCCGCCACAAGGATCAGGCGGGCCTGACCTGCGCTGCCTGCCATACTACGCAGATCAACTTCCACGGTACGGCGATGCGGATCGACGGTGCTCCGGCGCTGGTCGATGTCGCCAGCTTCCTGCGGGCGGTGCGCGACTCCCTGGCTGCGACGCTGGCCGATGCGGCCAAGCTGGCCCGCTTCGCCGCCGCGGTGCCCGGCGGCGGCAGCGATAAGCCGAGCCTGGAGGCCGCGCGCCGGAGCCTGGAGCAAACGCTGGCCTGGTTTGACAGCTACAACGCGGCCAATCGCTCCAGCACGATAGAGGGCTTTGGTCGGCTCGATGCAATCGGGCGGATCATCAATCAGGCGATCCGCTTTACCAGCGATGCGAAAAATTCCCTTGAGACGAACGCTCCCGCCAGCTATCCGCTTCTGTGGGATGCCCCGCGCCACGACTATGTGCAGTGGACCGGGTTCTCCTCCAACGCCGGTGCCGGCTCGCTCGGGCGCAATGTCGGCGAGGTGATCGGCGTGTTCGGCCATGTCGAGGCCAAGCACTATGCGACTGAAAAGGAGGCGAAAAAAGGTTACGTCTCGACCATCGAGGCGGGGGCGCTCGTGGCGATGGAAGAGTCCCTGCGGCATCTGAAGTCGCCGCGCTGGCCGGAGCAGATTCTGCCGCCGATAGACCGGCAGCTGGCGGCGCGCGGCCAGGGCCTGTACAAGGCTCAATGCGAGTCCTGCCATGCGCTCATCGATCGCGACGATCCCAAGCGCCGCGTCGTCGCCGTCCTCACCGGCGCCGATCGGGTCGGTACCGACGCGACGAGCGCCAAGAACCTTGTCGCCGCCCAGGTGCCCGCCGGCATCCTCACCGGCGCCAGCTCTCCTCGGGGGGGCGTCTATCCGCCGCGGATTAGCGCCCTCGCTCTGCTCGGAGATCTGGTCACGCGCACGCTGGCGGCCAATCCCGTGGCCGCGGTCGCGGCGCTGACCAACGCCAAGGTGCACGGGCTGGCCAAAACCGCCAAGCAGGGCGACCACGCCCAGCCGAGCGCCGACCAGCCTGTTGCGGATTTATATGCCTACAAAGCGCGTCCGCTCAATGGCGCCTGGGCATCCTCCCCCTACCTGCACAACGGATCGGTGCCGACTCTCTATGATCTGCTCCTGCCTCCTACAGCGCGGCCCAAGAAGTTCGCCGTGGGGCGGCTGGAGTTCGATCCGCACAAAGTCGGCTACGTCAGCGACGGTAACGAGCCGTTCGTCGTCGATACCGCGGTGACCGGCAACTCCAACCGCGGCCACGAATACGGCGTGACTCTCAGCCAAGAGGAAAGGTGGGCTCTGGTGGAGTACTTGAAGACCTTATGAACCGATGGAGCTGAACATTGCCGCTCTGCTCCGGCCGGAGGTACATGGTGCGGGTCCACGGACGGTACACTATAAGGTACATGTTCTGGGCCACGTCTGCGCTCCGGCCGGCGTACGGGTGTCCGATCTTTCTACAATATCGCGAAACGTCCAACTGGTAATCATAGCAAAGCGCCTCCACCGCCTGCACAGGCATCTGCGCGCACCTTCGGCTTTCTTCGACTAGAGCTTAAGCTGAAAGTACACCCCGGAAGTGGACTCGGGAGTGGGCGCATACCGCACTCTGACTTGTAATGATCCCCATTGCAGACAAGTGTCTCCCTGGGTCAATGAC
>CALFML010000068.1 GCA_937879845.1 uncultured Myxococcales bacterium | reverse complement strand
TGCGATCCTTTTTTGCCAGCTGCGCTGACAAAAAAGGATCTTCGGTCGGCCCCACGACTTTCTTTCTCGGAATCTATTCGGTTGGAGACAGGGGAGAGGGAGGGGGGCGTTGTGGGAGTTACTTGTTTAGTAGCTCGCTGGCGATGACGGCTTGGCCTTTGATCTGGTCGAGGATCTTTTTGTATTCGGCGGCGCGGCGGCGCTGGTGGGCTTTTTCGACGGAGGCTTCGCTGCCTTTGCCTTCGGCTAGCTCGACGAAGGTGCGGCCGGCTTGTTGGCCGATGCGCTCTTCGACGTCGCGGATGCGCAGGCGCTGGAAGTCGGCTTTGCTGATCTCGACGTGGGCGACTTCCTTGTCGTTCCAGCGGGCGACGTAGACGAACTGGTTCAGCTCGGGGATGTTGTTGAACAGCTGGAGGGAGAACTCGGTAAAGTGCGCCATCACCTGGGCGAAGCTCAGCTCCTTGGCCCACTCGTCGGCGTTGCTCTCGGTGAACGGGAGGGTGATGAGGACCTTGCCTTTATCGCCTTCGGCGACGTACTCGAGCTTGCGCTTGAGCTTGCGGTCGGCGCGGTCCTTGATGTGAATCGCTTCCTCGACCTGCTGCCAGAGCTCCAGGGCGATCTTGTTCTCGAAGGTGGGGGCTTTGTCGCTCGGCTTCTGGAGCACGGTGCCGACAGGGGATAGGGGCGGGGTGGTGAACTGCGCCTCGTTTGTGTACAGGTAGGCGCTAAGCTGGGTGGGCGCGGCGTCGCGGCGCGTCATGAGGTGGCGGTAGAGCGCCTCGAGGTACTTTTGCGCCTCGTCGTGCTTGGTCTCGGCGGGGACAAGGACGTGATACTCGACGACGAGCTTGGCGGGATCCCACTCGTCTTTGAGGACCTTGCACTTGGTGCCAAGCTCCTTGGGGCAGGTGGTGTCGGCCTTGGGGCCGGTGGCCTGCTGCTTGTCGTCCGACGGACAGCCGGTAACGAGCAGGGCGCCGCCGAGCAAACCCCAGAGGGCGGCGGAAGCAAGACCGGAAGTGAGCCGACCGGAAATTCCCCTGAAAGCTGGCCGGGGGCCAAGCTGGCAGAGACTGCGCGAAGACCTGTGAGCCATGGCTGAAGGCTATTCTGAGAGCGGCCTTGCGGTCAATGAGCACCTCGGCTGCCGGCGGTCGCGGCAGCCGGGGCGCGGCAGGATTTTTGCATCGGGGTTGCGGGCTATTCGGGAACCAGCGTGACTTCGTCGCGCGCGTCGGTGGAATCCGGCGGGCGGACGGGCTCGGCGGCGGCAGGAGGGGGGGGCGGCGGGGCGGCGCCCGAGGCAGGCGGCGGCGGCGCCAGCTTCCATAGACCGCCGCCGACAAAGGCGCCGTAGCCCCAGCGCAGCCAGCCGAGCAGCGCCGAGGCAATCCACAGCGCCCACAGCAGCATCGCGATGCGGTAGACGAGCAGCGGCACCGAGACGGCGAACGCCAGCGGCAGCGGTCCCTGGGTGCGGTCCATGAACCAGCGCAAGCAGCGGCTGTCGCTGCCGTTGCCGGCGATCTGCATGTCGGGGCGGCCCAGGAGCCCGGTGCGAATCGCTTCGACCAGCACCAGCATCGCCGCCACCGTCCAGGCGATCACGATGACCTGGCGGGCGTTGAACAGGAGGAGATGCGGCAGCTCGCGCTGCTGCGCCCGCCAGCCGATGAGCAGCGGCCAGAGCATGAGCACCGCCGCCGCCAGCAGCGGTACCTGCGTCAGCCCGATGCCCAGGAGCAGCCAGTGGTGGGCGCGCAGCGGCGTCCAGTCGATGCGCCCAAGGAGCAGCGACAAAAGCGCCAGCGCCAAAAGGAGGCTCCAGAACAGCACCGCCGGTCCGAGCCGCGGTCCGCCGCACAAGAGCACCCAGTGGCCGCTGCCGAACTCCAGCCGCAGCTCGGCGTTGACGCTGGGCGCGCCAAGGTCGACCTCCGGCGTGAGATAGCGCAGGCCCAGGCCGCCGCTCTGCCGCCACTGCACAAGGACATCCTGACTGCCGGGGGTGAGCTGCAGCGACAGCCGCTGACCGTCTTTTTGGATCGGCTGCTCGCGGTCGCTGACTTTAACCACTTGCACCTGTGCCGTGTCGGGCAAGGTGATGACGTGCTGGCCGCCGCGGCTTGAGCGCACCCGCATGGTGAGCGTGGCGTCGGTGGTGCGCTGGCCGGGGCTGAGCTTGAGCTCGGAGTGATCGATGGTCAGCGTGCGGCCGGTGATGCCTTCGGGGCGGCTGATGGCGATGCTGACTTTCTCATCCGGCCAGGGCCGCCACTCGGGGAGGCGGGTGCCGGCGCTGTCCTGCTGCCGCACCACCGGGATTCCCGACAGCTCGACGTGGAAGATCGGGCTCACCGACAGCCGCCAGACCTCGGTGAGGGCCAGGGTCTTGGCGGCCACGAGGTCCAGCTGCGGCCGCTCCTGCAGGAGCGAGTGCCAGCTGACTTCGGTCACGGTCGGGCCCATGTTGACCAGCGCCTTGCCGTTTTGCACCCGCACGTCCGCGGTGGTGATCGACTCACCGGGAAGCAGCGGCACCTCCAGCACGACCGCGCTGCCCGGCGGCGTCTCGCGCACCACCCGCGTATCGACCTGCCACAGCATGCCGATCTGCACCTCGCGCTCGACCCGCACGAGCGGCGGCAGCGCCCCGGCCTGCAGCGACGCCGAGGCTTCGCCGGTCTTGTCCTTGTCTTTGTCCTTGCCGCTGGCGACCCGCGTCAGCTGGAGGTTGTCGTCGGCCAGGCCGTCTTCGTGCAGGCCTTCGAGCTGCCAGCCTTCGACCTTGGCCTCGACGCGGTGCGACTTCAGCGGCAGCGCGATCTGAATCGTCTCGCGGCTGGCGAGCCGCCCCTCCAGCTGCACGAGGTGGCTGCCTTCGGGCAACACGAGCCAGAGCTGGTCGCCGCGCGAACGCAGCGCCGCCGCCGGCTTGCCGTCGATCAGGACCTGCTCCGGCAGCCACTGGTTCGGACCGCCGGGCAGCGGCACCGCCGTCTCCGCCGTGGCCCCTATCTCCATGCGGGCGCGGAGCAGGCGCGGCTGAATCTCCAGCGAGAGCCGCGGGCTGCTGGCGCAGTAGGGCCGGCACTCGGGCTTGGCGAGAAGCCGCGTCCGCAGCTCATCGAGCATCTCCCGGGACGGCAGCTCCGCCCGCGCCCGCGTCGCCGCGCACAGGCTGAGCCCGACGAACAAGAGCGCCGCCATCGTTCCCAGCCGGGAGAAGCTCGGCCGCGGCCGCGATCCCGGCAGCTTGACGCCGCACAGCTTCAGCGTCAAAAGCGTCAACAGCAGCACCTGCACCCAGGCCAAAATCAGGTTCACCATCGGCGCCATCAGCCACAGCTGAAGGGTCTGATCGTGATCGACCGGGCCGGAAAACTCGATGGGGACCTTGTGCCAGCGCCAGCGCGGCATGCCCGGTCCGGTCTGCACCACGGCCTGCGGATCATACTCATAGGTGTTCTTGCGGCCGAGCTTTACCCCGTACAGCTTGCCGGCGCTGCCGCTCTTGCCGCGCAGCCAGTCCGACCCTTCCTGGGCGCGCTGCTGCGCCATCTGGATGTCCGGCGCCGGTGCCTGCGACTGGATCGGCACTTTCTTTTCCGCCAGTTTCGGGACAAGGTTGGCCTTCTTCTTCGGCTCTAGCTTTTGCGGCGACGGTTTTTCCACTGCGGCGCCGCTGTCGGTGCCGTTTATAGTCTCGTTATCGTTGTCCAGGGCAATGGCGGGATCTCCGGCCGGTTTGTCGTCCGCGGCCACCCCTCCGTAGACCGCGTTGACGTTGCTGTCCACCGCCTCGCCTTCGATGACGTTGTCGAGCTGGCGGTCGACGATCGACTCGCCGGCCCGCTCCAGCGCCGGGTACAGGCCATAGCGCAGCTGCTGGGCGCAGAAGACCACGACGATGATCGCCAGCAGCACCCGGCTCAGCACCCGCGCCACCGCGAGCACGGTCTGCGGCCAGCCGCTCGGCAGCACCCGCGACAGCCCCTCGCAGACCAGCGGCAAAAGCCAGATCCAGCGCGGGGCGTCGGTCTCCGGACAGATGAGCGCCAGCGCCACCAAAGCCAGCCCGCCCCAGGCGGCGCCGAACAGCCGCCAGATGGCCATCGCGACGATGAGCACCAGGAACAGATCGAGCAGCGTGTAGTGGCGCAGCCAGGTGCCTTTTACGTCGTCGGCGCCGCTCATGTGCAAAAGGCGCCAGCCCGGCGGCAGATGCAAGGCGCCCGAGACCTCATGGAAGTCGGTGTTCCAGCTAACCGCCGGCAGCGATCCCTCACGCGGGATGCGGCTGTCGGCGCTGATGCGGACCTGGCCCTGGCGCAGCTCGACCCCGGCGCGGCCGGGCGTGTCGCCGTCTTTGCCGCGGGTGATGAGCTGATCGCGTCCTCCCACCGATACGCGCCCGAGCTCGGTCGGGGGGTTTACCTCCAGACGCCAGGTTCGGCTGAGGGCGCCGGTGATGCGGTCGCTGACGGTGTAACCCTCACCGCTGAAGTCGAGATAGAGCTCGCGGTGCAGGGTCAGGCGGTCGGGGGCGGGAGCGCTGTCGCCGCGCTGGCGCTCTTTCAGCTCGACGGTGTCTTTGTCGCGCACGCGGTAGCACGGTAGCTTCTTCCAGTCGTCGGGCAGGGTCGTCTGCTGCGGATCGAGCGTCGCCACCCCCTCGACCGAGACCACCCGCAGAGCCGGCCGGGCGTCCAGCACCCAGACCTCATCCGCGGCCCACAGACCCTGCGGATCGGGCCGGCGCAGCGCCTGGGCGGGTCCGTCGTGACGCGCGGTCAAGGTGAGGTTGTAGGTGCCGGGCCGCACCTGCACGCGCAGCCGGCTGTCGGGCTCAAGCCGCGCCGGCAGACCGCTGTCGAGCGACATCGGGATGAAGTTTTCGGTGAGCGTGCGGCCCAGCACCACCTCGCGGCTCTTGCCGGAGACGCGCAGCTCGATGCGGGTGATAAGGCGCAGCGGGATCTCATCGACGATGCGGCGGTGCACGGTCACATCGAGGACATCTTCCTCGACCGCGGTGGAGGTCTTCTGCAGGAACACCCGCCCGGCGGCGTCGCGCGTCGGCTGCGGCAGCTCCTTGCCGCCAAGCGACAAGGTCAAAAGTCCGGTGGCCGGCGGCACCAAGAGCGACTCGGGCGTCTCATCCCACAGGAAGATGCCGGTCACCGTATGCTCGCCCGGCGACAGCAGCACCTGCGGCAGCGCCCGGCCGCCGGCGTCGTCCTCGTCATCGCCATCGCCGCCGCCATCGCCGCCGGGCGTCGCCACCACGGCCGGCTGCCCGTCCACCCGAACCTCCTGCGGCCACACCTTGCCATCGCCGGGCAGCATCACCCAGCTGCGCTTGTAAACCCGCCAGCTCTGGGTGAAGGAGCCGCCCTTGTCACGCAGCTGCAGCGACAGGCGGGAGGGCCAGCTGCACTGGCCGCCGCTGGGACTGGACTCGTCGCCGGAGCCGTCATCTTGGCCGTGAAAAAACGGGCACAACGCCGCCTCCTGGCCGTGCAGCACCCACGGCACCCAGGGCCGCAGCGCCTCCGGAACGGCGGGACTGGGACGGCCAAGGACCGCCGGCAGCGCGCTCTCAAGCGGGACCGCGGGCGACTCCAGCCGCGGCTCCCCGGCGCCGGCCCCGCGGCGGACCGGCTTGCCCCGCGGGGCGGCCGCGGCGGTGCCGCCGACCACCAAATCACTTACAGTCACTGCCGTAGTCACTGCGACGAGCAGCAGGAAAAAAAGGGCCAGCGAGCCGGAAAACGGGCGACGCATCACAGATCCCTTCGCAAGAGCCACAGGCGATAAAACCGCGGGCGGTCCGACAGGAGCCAACCCGGATCACGCCAGAATTGTCTCATCTTATCGCGGCTTGTGAAGAGGCACTCGCCATGGCGCCGCGGCTCGGGCGCCTTATCTAGAAGCGGCTCATGGTAAATAATAGTCGGTAAATTCCCCTCTTAGGGCGACATGTCCGGCAGCAGCCTCCGGGGTCGGTACGCTGCGCCGCCGCACTTCCCCGCCGCATCCTGCCGGGCCTTCCCGCCGCCGAGCGGCCCGCTTAATGGCGGAGTCCGATGGTAGATTTTTTACCCGAAGGCGGCGAGCCTCCCTTGGCTGGGGTGCGGCGGTCATTGTATGATCGCACCGTGGGAGCGGCTGCTTAACCACGGCTTTTGACCAATGACCTTCAGGCTCGGCACGAAAATAAGCCCGGGCCCCCCGCTGGGAACTAACTACGGCGACGCCGCGTCCACTACGTAAGCTTACGACCTATGGCTTGTGACTATGGCTGCTGACCTGCCTGTGACCGCCCCGATGCAAGCGCCCGACGCTGACGCCAAGCCGGCAGACGATCCCATGGTCGGGCGCAAAGTCGGGGCCTACGAGGTCATCCGCCGCATCGGCCAGGGCGGCATGGGCGTAGTCTACGAGGCCCGCCACGACAAGCTCCAGCAGCGCGCGGCGATCAAGTGCCTGCATCAAGAGCTGTCGCAGGACAGCAAGATCCTGCAGCGGTTCTTCAACGAGGCGCGGGCCATCAGCATGTCGCGCCACTCCAACATCGTCACCATCTACGACTTCGGCCAGCTCGACGACAGCACCGCGTTCATCCTGATGGAGTTTCTCGAGGGCGAGACGCTGCTGTCGCGGGCCCTCAATGACCGCCCGATCGAGGATCTAACCCGCGAACTGCTCCGCGGCATGATCAAGCAATGGCTCGACGACAATCTTCCCGAGATGGTCGAGCACCCTACCGACCGGTCGACCGCGGCCGAACGAGACGATGCTACGGGGGTTCGCCGACGTGTTGAGGATCAACCAGGGATAGAGCGCGAGCTGAGCCACCTCTTCGGCTGGGCTTCGCCAACCGGCCCAGTTGAAGAGGTAGAAATCGGCGAGCAGCGCGAGCAGCAGGGCTTGGGCCATCCGGCTGGCAAAAGGCCAAGCGGACAACAGGCGCTCCCGATGG
>CALFML010000067.1 GCA_937879845.1 uncultured Myxococcales bacterium | reverse complement strand
AACCGCGCCCTCGCCCACCTCGGTGAGCAGCTGGCGCTGAGGCCAAGCGCCGCCGCCGAGCTGCGCGAGCAGCGGCGGACCGTGCTGTTGCGGCTGGCCGGGGTGCAGCGCGACTCGCTGGCCGCCCCCGACCAGGCCACCGCGACCTACGAGCAGATCGTCGCCGAGTGGCCCGCCGACCGGGCGGCGCTGCAGGCGCTCGGCGGGCTGTACGCGCGGACCGAGCGCACCGATGACCTGAAGCGCACCCTGGGGCAGCTCCTGGAGCTCACCAGTGAGCCGGGCGAGCGGTCCAAGATCCTGCAGCAGCTCGCCGAGCTTTACGAGAAGCTCGGCGACCAGGCGACCGCCTACCAGTACTTCGGGCAGGCGTTCTTCCTCGATCCGACCAACCGCCAGGCCTTCACCGCCTATGAGCGGCTCTGTTACCGCCGCGAGCAGTGGACCGAGGCGCTGCGCATCTACGAGACCGCGCTCAAGCTCATCGAGACGCAGAAGAGCCGCTCGTACCGGCCCGCCGATCTGTACCTACGCCGCGGCCAAGTCCAGCTGCAGTACCTGCAGCAAGTCGATGAAGCCGCCGCCAACTACCTGCGGGCGCTGGAGTCCGACGCCGAGAGCGACACGACCCAGGCGACGCTGGAGCGCATCTACGCCAGCCGCAACCAGTGGAAGGAGCTGCTCACCGCGTATGAGCGCCGCGCCCAGCTCGTGCGCGACGACGGCAAGCGGGTGGAGATCCTGCGCCGCGGCGCCCGCGTCGCCACCGCCAAGCTGCGCGACGTCGATGAGGCGGTGCGCTTTTATGAGAAGCTGCACACCGTCGATCCGACCGACAGCGAGGCGCTCGACGCGCTGGAGGTCCACTACGACCGCACGCGCGAGTACGAGAAGCTCATCGGGCTCCTGTCGACCCGCGTCGCCTTGACGGTGGACGAACAGCAGATCATAAGCCTCAACATGCGCATCGGCCTTTTGTGCGAGTCGCCCGAAGGTCTGCGCGATCACGACCGCGCGATCACCGCCTACCGCCACGTCGTCGAGCAGCAGCCGACCCACCGCGAAGCGCTGGACGCCATGGCCCGCCTGTTCGAGGCCAACGAGCGCTGGGCCGAGCTTCTGGATGTAACCAAGCGCCAGATCCGCCTTGTCACCGACCGGGCGCAGAAGTCGCTCCTTTACTTCAAGTGCGGCTCGGTCACCGAGGCCAAGTTCGGCAAGGAAGACGACGCCATCCGCTATTACGAGGCGGCGGTGCGGACCTCGGCGACCTGCTTGCCGGCGCTGCACAGCCTGCGCGACATCTACATCCGGCGCGAGGACTGGGTGCGCGTCACCCAGACCCTGGAGCTTGAAGCCAAGCTGTGGACCGACGACAAGGAGCGCGCCGGCATCCTCGCCCACATCGGCCAGCTCTACCTCGACAAGCTCAAAAACCAGGAGCGCGCGATCCAGTACTATGAAAGCGCGCTCGCCGTCGATAAGGACTGCCTGCCGGCGCACCGGGCGCTGTTCGCCGTCTACTTCGCCCGCAACGACTGGCCGCGCGCCTACCAGGCGAGCCAGGTGCTGCTCACCAAGGCCAACCGCGAAGGCGAGCCGAGCGAGCGCAGCGCGTTCCAGAGCCGCCGCGCCACCGTGGCGCTGCACGTCGGCGAGCTGCGCATCGCCTGCGAGAGCATCATCCTGGCGCTCGACATCTGGCCGGAGAACACCACGGCGCTGGAGATCCTGGCGACGCTGTGCCGGCTTAGCAACACCGGCTATGACTTCGCCATCACCTGCCGCGAGCTGGAGAAGCAGTACCGCCGCCGCAACCTGGGCCGCTGCCTGTCGCTCGTGCTGATCGCGCAGGCGGCGCTGGCGGAGCGCTCCGCCGATGTCGATAACGCCGAGGCGCTGCTCAGCGAATCGACGCGGCTGGCCGGCGACGAGTTCCTGCCGTTCGAGGCGCAGGCGGCGCTTTACGAAAAGCTCCGCCGCTTCGAAGCGGCGCAGGGTGTGATTCAGTCATTCATCGCCCGCTGCAACGAAGCGGCCGACCGCAACGCCGTGCTCGACCAGCTGGTGCGGGCGCAGCTGCGGCTGGCGGAGATGTACAGCGAAGCGACGATGGAGGCGGATAAGGCCGTGGTCGCCCTGCGCGCGGTATGCGCCGAAGAGGCGCGAGCCGGCGGACAGAGCAAGGTCGCGCCGCACCTGTGGCGCAGCGCGCGCTACCGGCTGGCGCAGGAGCTGTACCTTTTAGGGCGGTATGGCGACGCCCGCGGCGAAATCGAAGGGCTCATCGAGCTGGCGACGCAGAGCGGCCAGTCGCCGCCCTCGCCGCCCAAGCCGGCCGCGGGCCGCGACAAGACGGATAAGAGCGGACCGACCGTCACCCGGCCGGAGCCGAGCGGTGGCACGGCGCCGCCGCAGGAGCTGGCGCGCCACTATGGCTACCTGGGCCGCATCTTGGATGCGCAGGGCGAAAACGAGGCGGCGCAGCGGGCCTACCTGCGGGCGGTGGAGCTCGATCCGACGTTTGCGCCGCCGGTCCTCGCGCTGGCGCGCCGCGCCGCGCACGCCGGCGACCGCGCTCAGGCCGAGCATCTGGTGCGCGAAGCGTTGACCCAGGTCAGCCAGCACCGCGGCCCCAACGCCCAGGCCGACCAGCAGACCGAGCTGCAGCTGCGCCGCGGCATGGCCTACCTGCAGGCGACCTTCGCGCCGCAGCAGGCCGCCGATGCCTTCGTCGGCATCATTGAGCTTGGCACCCAGAACGCCGTCGCCGAAGGGATCGCGGTCGATGGCAACGTGATGTTCGCCGGCGATGACGCCGATCCGCTCGGACCGCAGGTGGCGTGGGAGACGCTGGACGACCGGGTCGCGCTGGCCGACTTGCGCCTGCACAAGCTAAACGATCCGGTGCGAGCGCGGCGCGAGCTTCTGCGGGTGGTCAAGCGCGACCTGCGGCATGGGCCGGTCTATCCGCTGCTCATCGAAGCCTATGAGCGGCTCGCGGAGCCGGCGCGGGCGCAGCGCACGCGCGAGCTCACTTGGCTGCTCGGCTACGGCGGACCCGAGGGTCTGGCCGGCCGCGGTCAGCCGAGTCGAGCCAGCACCGCGCTTACGCACCGCGGCACGCTCACGGCCGAGCTGCGGCAAAAAAATCTCCTGCCGCGCGCCCTCACCGAGTCGCGGCTGCTCGACCTGCTGTTGGCGATGCGCGAGGGCATAGACCACCTGTTCCCGGTTCCCTGGCCGCTGCCCTTTGACACCATGCCGCTGGCCACCGGACCGACCACCACTGAGTTCCGCGGCTGCCTGGCGAACATGGAGCGGCTGTTCGGCTTTGCCAAGGACTCGGTCATGGTGCTGGTCGCCCAGCACGTGCCGGGCTTTGTCCAGAGCCTGACCGTGCAGCAGCCAAACCGCCCGGCGCCGCTGCAGGTCATCGTCCTGGCGGTGAGCGCGCTGCTCCGTCCCGATGCCGAGCTGCGCTACCTGCTCGGGCGGGCGCTGGAGCCGCTGAGCTGCGGCTATGCCTCTTTCCTGCGGCTCTCCGATAGCGAAGCGGAGCGGGTGGTGCGCCTGGCCACGGCCCTGCTCAGCCCGCCCGAAGACTTTGAGCAATCGACGCAGGAGTTCTGGCAGCTGCTCTCCCCCGCGGCGCAGCAGGCGATTGCCGCGATCCGCACGGCCCGCGCCGCGCCCAACAAAGACTCCGGGGAGTCGGCGCCGATCCACGCGCCGGTGGGCAGCAGCGCCGCGGTCTCCGCGTCCCTGTCCATCCAAGACTGCCTGAGCGCCTTGCCTTTATGCGCTGACCGAGCGGGACTCCTGGCGGCCGATGATATCGTGGCTACCATCTATATGATGGCGCGTGCGCAGGGGCAGGATCTCGATACGAGCGTTCCCGGGCTGACCGGTCTTACCGCGCTGCCTACGCTCAATAGCGAGCTTGCCAAGCGCCGGCAGGCCGAAGCCAATGAAGCGCAAGATCGGCAAGACCGGCAAGATCGGCAAGACCCGTCGGACCTTATAGACGCAAGTAGCGGGATCCTGCTCGGACAAGTTTTTGGCGGGGCGGAGCTGGCGCGGTACTACTTGTCAGACAGCTATCATGAACTAAGTACGGCCCTTGGCGGCGCGGCTCCGGGCACATCGCGCTTGTAATCTCAGCAAATAAAACGGTATTCTTGTTTTGATTAGGTGGTGGATATTCCCCCAAGGGGCGGATTAGAACATGGGCGCTAAGTTTGCCTCCGAGCTGACG
>CALFML010000066.1 GCA_937879845.1 uncultured Myxococcales bacterium | reverse complement strand
GCAGCGAACCGCCGCCATCGCTAGTGCGTGACTACTCCGAGCTCAGTGCTAGCCCAGAGCCATCCGCTCGCTCGCCCCCTGATTTCAAGACCCGCTACGACCCATCGTGTAGATAGCTTGCATCTACACTGATCTACATGCGCATCTACACGCCTTTTCACCGACGGCAATCGTTACAAAAATGCTGATGTGTAGATGTTTGGCGACCGGGGTACGCACAAGCACTGCCGAGCTTGTTCCCATGGAGCCCTGAATTTTTCATTAATACCCCCAGGAATCAACATCTACATCATTTTCTATTCTTACCGAGGCTGAGTAGTTCTTTAGGAAGGATGTAGCAGTGATGTATATCAACCTCCGTTCACAGTAGGAACGATGGTGCCGGAGATAGAACGGCGGTTGATGCTACGAGTTAGATATCGCCTTCAAATGGTTCCCGCTGGTTCCTCCCGTCGCCAAATCGAATCGGCGTCGAATCGCGGTCGAATCAGGCACTGTAGAAAAGTTCAGATGGTTTGCTGCGTAGTACGCAAGCGCCGGGCCCAATGAAAAGGACTCTTTTAGTTAAGACATCAGCGAACTCATATCAGGATTTGTGCTCATCCCCTAGGCTATATGAAGAGCTGTGCTTGAAGTTTCGCGAGAGCTAGCGGACACCGTCGAGCGTCTGGTATCGAGAGCGAGGGTGGAGCGGCGCCTGCGCGGGCTGGGAGCTGTTGCTGAAGCGGGAGTCTCTGGTGCTTTCTGCCGTTGCTGGCCCCTACACTAGGAGGGAACTGCAGAATAGGAGCCACCATGCTATCTGGAGGTACGCGGCTAGCGATCTCTTTCTGTGTTCATGGCCCTTGAGAACACAGCGTCAATAGGTCCGAAGCAAGAATCACGCACGCGGCGGCGATGGTCGCAGGGTCATCGACCCCCTCCACGGCCTGACCAGCGAGCACTGTCCCTGGAGCGGTGAGCTTGCCGAATAGCTCCTGCAACCATCCGCCAGCTACGCGGAGCCGCCGGGCTCACCCGCGCGCAGCTGGTCCGAGAAACCAACGTCAACCCCGAGGGCTTAAAGCGCGGGGAGATTGGCAAGAAACCATTTCCACAGTTGGCCCTGTGCCGACTGCTGGGGCACCCCTCCATGCGCGACCTGCCGGCGCGGGCCGCACGCGAGGGCATCAAGCTGGACCTGGATGGCGGCAAGCCAAAGGACAAGGAGTAAGGGGGATGGCCCAAGTAAATAGATTCCGCAACCGTTCCTACGGGAGGTTTTGGAACGCTATCAGCGACGAGAGGTAGGCGAGTAGGCATTCTTGCCGAGAATATCCCCCCCGAGAGAGCGCCCCGAGATATCATTCCGCGTCGAGGCGGAGTGCTTGCAAACAAGCGACGTTGGCGAAACGGTGGAGCGGAAGCTCGCGGCGGGATCATAAGCCGCGCTGCCGTCCGGTGGCCACGACGTGGCGGAAGACGGGGCGTTATTTGCCCAGGAGCTCGCTGCAATGACGCTTGACTTGCCAAGAGCAGCAGTCCTACCGTTCCGGCCGCAAGGAGGGACGCGAGATACATGTTTTCACACGTCATGGTCGGCACCAATGATCTGG
Source organism: uncultured Myxococcales bacterium (assembly GCA_937879845.1). Classification (GTDB taxonomy): domain Bacteria; phylum Myxococcota_A; class Polyangia; order Palsa-1104; family JAEUJZ01; genus CALFML01. The sequence goes on along the minus strand of CALFML010000066.1, from coordinate 6,850 downwards.
AACGCGCCAAGCGGTTCTATGACGCACTGATGGGTACGCTGGGCGTGGCGCCGGCGGCGCTGGACGGCCATCGGTTCTTCTATTTGACACCGACGGGAATTTTCTCCGTATCCAAGCCGATAAATGGAGAGCCGGCGACGTTCGCCAATGGCGGGACGATCGGGTTTGCCGCTCCATCTCCTGCGGTGGTTGACGCTTGGCATGCGGCGGGCGTGGCAGCGGGCGGCACGAGCTGCGAGGATCCGCCGGGCCCGCGCGCGAGCCGCCTGGGCGACTTGTATTTGGCGTATTTGCGCGATCCCGATGGGAATAAGCTTTGCGCGCGGTACGTGAAGGGATAAAAGCGCCTTGAGACGCGCGGCTCGTCGGGACCGGTCTCAGTCAGGTTGGGTGAGCGGCCTGCTTGGCTTGCATCAAAAAAGGCGCAAGCTGGTGCTGCTGCGTGGGGTCCACCTGCACGGCGCGCTGCAGCGCTTCGGCCGCGCGCCGCGCTGAGTCCAGGCGCCGGGCGCCGCTCTGCCCGGGCATTTGCAAGAGCAAGAGCCGGCCCGTTATCGACAGTGCCTCGACCAGCTCAGGGTTCTGCTTCAGCGCCAGCTCCGCGCGCGCGAGTCCGTCGGCAACGGCGCCGGCCTGGGCGCGGCCGCTGGTCTGCATCGCCGCCAGGTAGTGCAGCTCCGCGGCCAGCGCGTGCACGCGGGCCGCTTGCGGGTTGCGCAGGAGCGCCTCCTGCGCCAGCTGGAGACCTTGCTGCACGGCCGGCATGACTGGCTTTCCGGACAGGAGCCGCCAGGCCGCGTCGATCTTGGCATGCTCGACGCTGCGGCTGTAACACTCGGCGTTGGTGGTGGTAAGCTTCATACAGTCGGCGATGGCTGCCGCCAGCTGGTCTTGGAACGCGGTAGGATCGCGCCCGGACTCAACCGCGGCGCGGCCGGCCAGAGCGTAGGCGCGCGTCAAGTCGGCGCGCCCGATGACTCGCCCGGGGCTTAGCCGCGCCGACTCACTGAGCAGCTCGATCGCCTTGCTCAGCGCCGGATCCACATCCTGACCTGCGGCGTGTCGGTACTCTGCTTCATCGAGGTAGCTCAGCGCCAGGGTCCGATAGCAGCGGCCGAAGTTGCGATTGAGCTTGAAGCACTCCGCCGCCAGCTGCTGCGCCTTGTTGATATAAGCGGTGACATCGCGACCGCGACGCCGGTAATAGTCCGCGAACATGGTGTGGGAAATGATGAGCGGCGGATAGTCCGACGGGTTGTACTTGTCGCGCGCGCTTTTTATGTAGCGATCTACATAATCCATCATCGCCGCCAGGCTGGCCTCCAGGGGCTTTCCGTGTTGGCGCAGGTAGACCGCCTCCTCGCGGCTTATGACCGACATGCCGAGCAGCGCATCCGGGTACTCCGGGTTGCGGGCGAGGACCGACTGGAACGCCGCCGCTCCCGCTCGCAGCGCAGCCTGGGCGTCTTCGCCGCGGCCGTTTTGATAGCTGGCGAGCCGGAAGTTGGCGCCGCCGAGGACGCAGCCCGCCTCTGGCTCGTCGTGCTTGTAGCTCAACCCGATGGTCGCGACCGAGATGGCTTTCTCGATGGCCGGGCGCGGGTCCTTGCCCTGGCCCCACAGGCTCTCGGAGAGAAAGTAATAGATCTGGCCCGCGGCCATGTACGCGCCGTAGTAGCTCGGCGATGCGGCAATCGCCTTGTCGGTCGCCGCCGCGGCTTGCTCCAGCGCCGCCTGCGCGTTGGTCCCGCTCCAATCCGAAGCTTCAATGAGATCGCTGAACGCCCGCTGCAGCCGGACATAGATCCTGGCATCGCTGCGTCCGACTTCGGCGGCGCGCTGGTAGGCGCTGATGGCGCGCTGGTAGTTGTCCTGCGCCGCTTTGGTGTCGCCGGTATTGCGCTGCCGGTGCGCCAGACGGTAATAGGCGTTTCCTTCCAGACTGCGCGCCTCGTACAGCCAGGGAGCCTGGGCGTAGGCGGCCTGCGCATGGCGGATGGCGCCCGGATAGTCTTCGTTGTAAAACGCCAGCAGCCCTTCCAAATACTCCGGCGATTCCAGCTGCGCCCCCCGGCCTCGCTGAAGGTAGCTCAGCGCCTGAACGACATACTTCTGTCGCAGCGCCTCGCGCCGTTCATTGAACGTGCTGCGGTCGGTGCGCGCCGCCTCATCGAGCGCTTTGTCATACAGGTTGCCAAAGGCCAGCCCCATGGTGTAGGCGAGCTGCGGCGAGACCGTCCCCGCGCGCGCGGCCTGCTGAAGATGTTCCAGGCTCTGCTCCGGCTCATGCAGGGCCAGATATCCGCGTCCAAGCGCGAAGTGCGCCAGCGGTTGTCCAAGCTCCCCGTAGCTGCGCAGGCGCGCCTCGATCGAGGACATCCGCTCACGGATGTGGGCCTGCTCGGGTTCGACGTTGTGAAGCGGCAGCCCGTAGGTCGTCCGCAGGAACCACTCCATCTCTTTCAGATCTTGCCCGAGCTGCTGCTGCAGGAGGGCCTGCCGCTGACCCGCCAGCCGAGTGCGGATTCCGTAACCGGCGAGCAACAAGATGGTGAGAAAAGACAGGACGGCAAGCGCGACCAAAGCACGCTGCCGCTGGGCGCGTCGATAAAGCCGATACAGCATGCTGGCCGGGCGGGCGCGAATCGGCTCTCCATCCAGATACCGCTGCAGGTCCTCTGCCAGCTCACGCGCCGATGCGTAGCGCCGCTCTGGCTCTTTGCTCATCGCCTTGTGCGTGATGACTTCCAGATCCGGCGGCAGATCCGGCCGCTCGGTCCGTAGCGCCTGCGGTTCGCTATCGGAGACGGCCAGCAGCACCGCAAGAAATTCGCCATAGGGAAAAGGCGGCTTGCCGCACAAGACCTCATACAGCGTCGCGCCGAGGCTGTAGACATCCGAGCGCCGATCGATATTGCCGGCCTGCCCGCGCGCCTGCTCGGGCGACATGTAGCTCGGCGTCCCCAGGACCGCGTCCGACTGGGTCAGCCGCTCCTCGCCCGGCTCGGTCTGGCGCGCCACTCCGAAGTCGGTCACCACTGCGCGCAGGCGCCCATCGGGTAGCTCCTGCACCATCAGGTTGCTCGGCTTGACATCGCGGTGGACGATGCCCAGGCGGTGCGCTTCGTGCAGGCCGAAGGCCGCATCGCGCACGAGCTGCACTTTCTGAAACAGAGTCAGGTTGGGCGCGATCACCTGCAGGGGACTGCCGTCGATGAACTCCATGGCGATATAGGACTCGCCGTTTATTTGACCTACTTCGTAGACCTTGCAGACGTTGTCGTGTTCGACCCGGGCCTGAGCGCGCGCCTCTTTGACGAAGCGCCGCGAAAGGACCGGACTGCGGCCGCGGACAAACTTCAACGCCACGAGCCGCCGCAGGCTGCGATCGCGGGCCTTATACACCGTGCCCATGCCGCCTTGGCCCAGAATCGCCAGGAACTCATAGCGGTCCCAATTTTCTACCGGGAACGCCTTGGGCTCCTCTCCGGAGGCCGCGGGGCGGCCAAGTGGCGGAGCCGATTCCGGCCAGGTTCCTACATGACTAGGGGGAGGCAGGGTTTCGGATCGGGCCGAAGCGAGGTCGGAGCGTAGACCCTGGGGAGTGTGCGGAGCCGTGCGGTCAGCCATCCAAGCAGATTTTCAGTCATTTTCGGCCGCCAGGCAATAGAGGATGCGCCCGGGCGGGACCCGCTTCATTCCGCGGTTTGGGGACTCCGTTTGATCTCGACTCAGCTTGATCTCGACTCAGCTCGCGGGCGCGGATCCGGACGACTCCGCGCCCGAGCAGCCTGACGGGCTGTAGATGGCGGCAAAGCGCTGTTCAAATCGCGTCAGATGGTTTTTGACTGTTCCGCCATCGGCGATGTGCAGCCGACGCGCTAGCGCCGAGTAGTTGGTCGTTCGACCGAGGCCCGCCGGCTGGCCTGACGCCGCCGCGTGGGCAACAAACAAAGGTTTCAAATAGCGCTCAATCAGGAGCTGGAGCTGATCCCAGCCGGCGCGCGCATGCCCATGGTCCTCCAGAAAAGCCTGCACGGCGTTCTGCGTAATCCATTGCCACCCGATCGCCGCGTTGCTGCCAACCGGAACGTCCTGCCGCACGCCATCGCGCAAAGGCAGCGGCAGCGAGTGGGCGGGTCCAACCAGCGGTGCGCCGATGGCTGCGGCCGCGGGAGCTGCGTGCGGCGCCGCCGACTGGGCGGGCGGGGTCGGAACCGGAGCGGCTATGGGGACGGTCGTCAATACCGGAACAGTCGAGCGGACGACGGGGGAGGAGATCGGCGAGGCGCTGCTGGCGCGTCCTTCCTGCAGGGCCCGTTCGCAGGTCTGGAGATCGATGCTCTGCGGCCGCGAGACGGGCTGGAGCCGCTCGATGAAGTTCTCCAGATCGCGGAAGTTGCCGGGCCATGAGTCGCGCAGCACCGCCTCCAGCGCTTCCTGAGTCAAGCACTCCGCGACCCGCAGCTTTGTGCCGGTCAGCGACCGGCTGCTCAGGAAGGCAAGGATGTCATCGGGGCGCTCGCACAGCGGCGGAATCCGCAGCACGGTGGAGGCGAGCCGGTACCACAAATCGCTGCGAAACAGCTGGCTGCGGCAAGAGGCGTCATCCAGATCCACATTGGAGGCGCACACGATCTGAACATCGGCTATGCGCGGCCGCGTATCGCCGAGACGATAATATTCGCCGCGGGAGTCGAGGAATCGCAGCAGCGCCTTTTGCACTTCCGCGTTCATCTCTCCCAGCTCATCTAAAAACAGGGTGCCGCCGTTGGCCGCCTCGATGAGCCCGACCACGTCGGCAACGGCACCGGTGAAGGAACCGCGGCGGGCGCCAAAGAGCTGAGCGTGCAACAGATCTTTTTCCAGCAAGGCGCAGTTGACGGTCACAAACGGGCCGCCATGGCGCGGCGAGTACCCATGGTAGCTGCGCGCCAAGAGCTCCTTTCCTACCCCGGTCGGTCCAAGAAGGATGGTCCGCCGGCTGGTGGCGGCGGCATCCGCCAGGCGGTACAGGATCTGGCGGATGGCGGCGGAGCTTGCGACCATTCCTGATACCCGCCGCTCCAGCTGCATGAAGCGCGCGTTTTGATCGTGCACATACTGGCCGATGATGTCGTGCAGCTCATCGGGAGAAAGTGGAATCGTCCCTTGCACCCGGAGCATGATCGCCTGACCGTCGGCCAGCGGCAGGGCGTTGATGCTGCTGTCCACTGGACAGAGCACGCATTGAACCGGTACCTCGTGCTGCGCCAGCCAGGCGGTCAGGGCGCGCACGATCGCGGCACCGAAGTCCGTGGTGCTGCTCCACTCGGCATGGGCCGGGCGGGACAGCCGGCCCTCATGATTCGGCGTCCCGGCGAGGCTCAGCGCGACTTCGAGCGCGCCGGCCATCACGACCGGGTGTCCCGGCTCCAGCCTGATGTAGGAGCCGTTGCGGCTGCTCAGATCGAATAACGCAAAAGTCGGTCCGTCGTGCAGAATCAGAATGTGATTGGCCGAAGCCCGTAGCGAAGGGACCGTCAAGGTGGTCAGCTGATAGCGGTCGGGGTCGATGCGCGGGTTCATCATGGCGCAAGCCGCCAGCGGGGGGCGTAGCTGGGTCCAGTCGATCCGCTTCGGATCCGGCTCTCTGCCGATCAGCAGTGCTGCGCCCGGGCCGACGGTTGCACTTATGGATCTGTCTAGACCCTTTGCCTGTATACGGATCTTGGTCATGGTCGGAGGACCTCTTCATGAAAGAGAGATAAGGACAAAAGTTGTGGGCGGAGCCATCGGACGCCGCCGCAGCTGGAGCTCGGCTGACTGGGGCGGCGGCCGTCGGAATCGACGAAATTTCTGCTCGGCGTCATCGGCAAACGAAAATCGTCTCAGTCTGTTCGTCGGTGAGGCGGAGGGGACAGAGGTGTCCAATATGCCATCATATCAGAACAAAAAAGGAATCTGCAATCGCGACCTTTTCCTGCCAGCAGCGCCCAGGTAGGAAGGCGCCGACCTTGGCGCACTCGCTATGCCGGCAGGTCCCGGGCTGATGCTGGATCCGCAATTGCTTGCCAGATGGGGCGAGGCAATCGACCTGCCTTGGAATCATCTCGGCCAGAGCAGAGAACCAGCTGCTGTCGCGCGTCTGCTTGGGTCTTCACGCGAGGTAATAGGATGGGAATATGGTGGCGTCTTACGCGGTCTTTCGGTATAGCCGCGGTCCTTGGCCTGGGTCTGCCGGGCTGCAGCTCTATATACGGACCCTTGGCGGGACCCAACCCCAACAACTGCAACAACGAGCCGAGCCTCTGCACCGGCAGTGAGCGGTGCGATATTCGGACCGGGATCTGCGTGGCTCCGGCAGATGATACTGCGCTCGCGGTGACCAGCGCTGCGCCCGCAGCCGGAGCCAATAACGTGGCGACCTGGATCACGCTCACCGGCCGGAACTTCCTCTCCGGCGTCAACGTGACCGTAGGCGGAGCAGAATGCACCGGTGTGCGCGTCCTTTCCTCGACCCAGCTTACCTGCAGGGTCCCGCCGCGGCCGTCCAGCTGCGGCAGCGTGGACGTAATCGTCACCCGCCCCGGCACGCTGCTCCAAGCCACCGGTGCCAAGCTTTTTCATTACCGCAGCATCGCCCCATTTGCCGCCCAGCCCCCCCTCAGTGTCGGTCAGCAGACGGGCTCCATCGGCAGCGCCGACTTCAACCGCGATGGAAAGCTCGATCTGGCACTGGCAACCAACCAGTCGATCGTGCGCGTCTGGCTCGGGCGCGGCGATGGCACGTTCCAGGCGCGGGTCCGCGCTCAGAGATGGGCTTTGGGACGGTGACGGCATGAGCTCCCGATGGAACAAGCGCGCTCCT
>CALFML010000065.1 GCA_937879845.1 uncultured Myxococcales bacterium | reverse complement strand
GCAACGGCCCGAGCTGGGGCTCGGCCAACGCGCCGGTCACCATCGTCGAGTTCTCCGACTTCCAGTGCCCGTTCTGCTCGCGCGTTCTGCCGACGATGAAGAAGATCAAGGAGAACTTCGCCGGCAAGGTCCGCATCGTGTGGCGCAACTTCCCGCTCCCCATGCACTCGGACGCGCCGGCGGCGGCGGAGGCCGCGCTGGCCGCCAACGCGCAGGGCAAGTTCTGGGAGATGCACGACAAGCTGTTTGAGAACCAGCGGCAGCTCGATCGCGCCTCGCTGGAGCGTTATGCCGGCGAGCTCGGTCTGGACCTGGGACGCTTCAAGGCGGACCTCGATGGCAACCGCTATAAGAGCGCGGTGGCAGCCGACGTCCAGTACGGCAGCGGCCTGCCCGGCGGCGGCATGGGAACGCCGACGTTCTTCATCAACGGCCACAAGATCGCCGGCGCCTACCCGTACGAGAAGTTCGAGCAGGTCATAAAGACCGCTCTCACCGAGAAATAAGCTCGCTTCATGCCGGCGCCAGCCTCTGGCTGCGCGCCGGTCCGCCTCCGCTCACTCCCCTGCAAGAACAAGAAATAAGCTCGCTGCAAGGCCGGCGCCAGCCCTGGCTACGCCCGTCCGCGTCCGCTCACTCCCCCGCAAGTTCGCAAAAAGAATCGCGCCACCGCGCGCGGCTCGGTCCGTGGCCGCGCCGATCGCTTAGGCCGAAGTCAGGCGCCCGCAGACGCCCAAATCCAACCGTCCAGAGCTAGTCGATCGTCGAGCGCAGGCGGGCCAGGGTGCCGGCCCGCTGATGGTAGAGGCGCAGGATGTCGGCGGCCGTCTCTTCGATGGCTTTGCCGGTGATGTCGATGACCGGCCACTCCGGGTGGCTGGCGTATAGATCGCGGGCGGCGTAGATCTCGCGCAGGATGTAGTCGCGCTGGCCGTAGCTGGTGTCGGGGGTCATGCGCATGCGGGCGAGGCGCTCGCGGCGGATCTGGAGCAGGGCGTCGGGCTGGATGGTGAGGGCGAAGACGCGCTCGGGGGGGACCTCGTAGAGCTCGCTGGGCGGCGGGAGGTCGAGGACGAGGGGGACGTTGGCGACGCGGTAGCCCTTCTGCGCGAGGTAAATCGACAGCGGCGTCTTGGAGGTCCGGCTGACCCCGCACAGCACGATGTCGGCCCGGATCAGCATCTCCGGGTTGCGGCCGTCATCGCTGTGCACGGTGAACTCGATGGCCTCCATGCGCTGATAGTAGGTGTCGCTGACCGCGTGCAAAAGGCCCGGCACCCCGCGCGGCTCGACGCCGAAGAAGGTCGCCAAGGTCCCAAGCAGGGTGCCGATGAGGTCGACGCACTGCACGCCGCCTTCCTGGCACTTGCGGCGCAGCAGATCGCGCTCGCCGGTGAGAACCAGGGTCGAGACGACCAGCGCCTGCGCCGCCCGCGCCTCGGCGATCACCGAGTCGACGTCGTGCTCGTGGCGCAGGTGCGGAAACACCTGCAGCTCGATGCCGTGGGCGTACTGCTCGAACTGGAGCAGCGCCGCGCGTACGACTTTCTCGGCGGTCTCTCCGGTGGCGTCTGAGACGATGAAGATGGCCCGGACCGGGCCAAAGCTGTCCCGCATGTGGCGGTCTACCCTAGCACCTTTAGCTGCCGGCTGGCGCGCTGCGTCATGGACTCTGCATCCCCTTTTTGCGAAACCGGAACATTATGGACCGGATCAGGGCCCGGCCGGGAAGCGCGGTAGTCAAGGACGCGCGGGCACTCAGGATCCGGGGCCCGCGCGTCGCCGCTTACGTGAGCCGAGACGACCCGGCAGCCGCCGCGGCACAGCGCCAGATAGCTGCAGCTCCGGCAGGGCTCTTGCGCCGCCGGCCAGCTGCGAAACGGAGAAAACGCCGCGGCGCTGTGAAAGTATTGCCGCAGGGCGGTGGTCGCGGTGTTCTCCGGCGGCGCGAAGCTGCACGCCGCAAGCTGCCCGCCGGCCCGCGCCGCCACCAGCAGATCCCCGCCGGCGCACCCGTACACCGCGAGGAAGCTTAGCAGCTCCGGCGGCGGCTTGTGATGGGTGAGCATCGGCGTGAACGAGCAGTCCACCCGGACGCGCACGCGGTGGCGGCGGCTCAGCTGCAGCGCGGTCGGCAGCAGCTGACGGTGCTGCGCGTCGGTGCAGCGCAGGGACTCATAGGTGTCGCGGCGGGCGCCGCGGCCGGCGGGTTTGAAGCGCAGGAGCTCGACCTCGCTCAGGCGGCGGCGGCGGGCGTGGGCGAACAGCGCCGGCAGTCCGGCGAAGCTGCGCTGGGTCAGCACGCAGTTGATGCCGACGTTTTTATGCACCGCCCGCAGCGCCACGAGCGCCCGATCGGCGCGGGCAAACCCATCAAAGCCGCGCACCGCCGCATAGTCGGCGCCAACTCCGTCGAGCGAGATATTGATCTGACCGAACAGCCCCTGTCCCGCCCAGTCGCACAGCCGCTCCAGCACCGCATCGTCATAAAGGCCCGAGGTCGTCAGGTTCGGCACGAGCCCGCGCGCGCGCGCATGCCGCAAAAGCTCCCCGAGCCACGGCAGCTCCGCCGACTCGCCGCCGCCCAGCGCCACATGGAACACCCCGGCGGCCGCCAGCTCATCGAGCGCCGCCTGCCACTGCTGTAGGCCCCATTCGTGCGGTCCGCCTTCGCTGGTGGCGCCGGTGTAGCAGCCGCGGCACCCGGCGCTGCAGCGGTTGGTGAGCTGCAGGTGAGCCTCCAGCGGCGCGCTGAGCGGCCGGGTCGAGTCATGCAGGGTCCCGGCATCAGCCGGCGCGCCGTCCGCCGCCTCGTCCGCCGGCTGGGGCGTATCGGGCCACAAGCCAGGCGGCGGCGCGTCATAGCCAAGGCTCCGCGCCCGCGCCCGATCGACAAAGACCAGCGCCTGCGGGTAGCGCAGCTGGACGATGCCGCCAAAGCGCTCGTAACGGAAGCGCCGCGGGGCCGGCAGCCGCCGTCGGATCCAAAAGCGCTGCCAGCGCGCGACCAGGGCCAACGCCATGTCGCGAGCATAGCAGCCCGCCGCGGCAAGGAAAGGGAGCAGAAAAAGTCGGCCGTCACCGTGAGCCAGCGCACGGCGATTGATTGACAGGCCCGACCTCGTCGGCAGACAATCGCGCAAGTGTTTTTCGTATACCTATTCGCTACGGTGGTGGGCTGCCTGCTGGTCCTTGTATCCGTGTTGAGCGGCGGCCACGGCGATGCCAGCGCCGACGGCGGCGACGTAGCCGTGGATGCGGCGGCGGATACCGTTTCCGCCGGCGATGGCGGCGGCCACGGCCATCACGGACCCGAGCACGCGGCCGCGGCATCGAGCCTAGGGTCGTCGCTCGGCTGGCTGCTCTCGGTGCAGCTGTGGACGTACTTGCTGGCGTTCGGCGGGCTCACCGGGCTGCTTTTGCGCAGCGTCGCCCATGTGGCGGAGCCGCTGGCCGGCGGGTGCGCGATGGCGGTGGGGCTCGGCACGGCGCTCGGCGCCCGCGCGGTGCTGCGCCGGGTGGTGGGCAGCGCGGACAGCGGCATGACCGAGCACGACCGCCTGATCGGCAGCAGCGCCCAGGTCCTCATCCCCGCCGCGCCCGGCGGCACCGGCAAGATTCGGCTTTTTTCCCGCGGTCAGATGCTGGATCTGCTCGCCCGCGCCAGCGACGGCGGCGCTCTCCCCGAAGGAGCGGCCGTGAGCATCCTTGAAATGCGCGACGGCATCGCCGACGTCGTGCGCGAAGACGAGCCCGCGCGCCCCGGCCGCGAGCACCTTTCATCCGCGGTCCCGGAGCCGGCAGGGGGAAGCCCCTCTCCGTCGCCCAAGCCCCTTCCCTCGGCAATTCCCAACAAAGGATAGAACGCATGCTTGTCTCGGCTCTGCTAGGAGTAGCTCGCCTCATCGAGCCCGGCGAAGGAGAGCCCGCGCCGGCGCAGCTTTTGCGCAGCGAAACCGCCGGCGCGGTGATGATGCTGGCGCTTTTGTTCGTCGTCGGCTTTTTGCTCCTTCTGGCGCTCGTCCGGCGCTACCTGTACATCTGCAAGCCCAACGAGCTGCTCGTCGTCTCCGGCAAAAAACACCGCCAGCCGAACGGCGAGGTCGCAAACTTCACCGTCGTCCTCTGCGGCACCCATTTCCGCCTGCCGTTCCTGCAGATCGTCGACCGCATGGACCTGCGCGTCATCCCCATCGAGCTGCACCTGGCCAAGGTCCTGTCCAACGGCGGCATCCCCCTTGACGTCCACGCGATCGCCAACGTCAAGATCTCCAGCGACCCGCGCTACGTCTATAACGCCGTCGAGCGCTTCCTCAACCTGCCGCGCGAGAGCATCTGGCAGACCGCCAA
>CALFML010000064.1 GCA_937879845.1 uncultured Myxococcales bacterium | reverse complement strand
ATGCCTTCATGCGCGATGAGGGATACCGTTACGATCCGGCGCTTGCGCACATCTGCTACGGCTTGGTGTTCGATCTGTTCCACCGCCGCCTCGCCGAAGGCGTCGTGCCACCGGGCCCTGCGGCCGTCGACAGCAAGTGCTAGGCGGATAGACTCGCCCCCGCAGCGCCGGACTGAGCGCGGCGGGTCGGCGCAGTTACGGCTTGCACTCGGGGATGGTGAGCTGATTGGCGACAAAGGTGATGGCGCAGGTGGCGGCGCTGTCGAAGTCCGGCAGGTTGCTCCGGGTCAGCGCCGGGGCGCCGGGCATCGTCGAAAGCGGAGTCGTCGCCACGACCTGGCTGCGCGGCAGCGCCCGCCCCTCCCGCAGGTACTGGTACATGCGATCGAGCGCCATCTGGAAGTAGTAGTCGAGCGGAATCTGCGTATCGATCGCGTACGCCCGGTTCAGGCTGTCGAGGTGGTTGGCGTGCGTCACTTCGATGTAGGACAGCTTGCTGCCGGCCCCTTCACGCAGCTGGTTTACGCCGTAGTAGGCGCGCGAGGTGAAGTTGGGGTGCAAAAGCGCGTCGTCGCGGCCGTGCAGGATGATGGCCGGCTTGCCATGCAGATCAGCGGTGGCGAGAATCTCCCTGAGGCCGGCGCGCAGCCGCTGCGAGTTTACCAGCTCCTCCCCGCTGAGCGGGGTGCCGCTGCCCTCATTGATGCTATCGGTGCCGGTGTAAAGGCGGCGCAGGCACAGCGCTCCCGCCAGATACTCATCGACGTTGCCGTCGGCATCTTTGGTCAGGCGGAAGTTCTGCCCCAGGCCGCCGTTGCCGCTGTTGTTGATGAGCACCGTGCCGTTGGACGGCGGGATGCCGTTGCTGAGCGCGAAGTCGCTCGCCAGAAGCGGTCCAGCTTTGGCGCTGACCGAGCCATCCGCCGCCGCCGCCGCCAGGCTGTAGCCGCATAGGTTATCGACGACGCTGAAGCGCCCGTAGGCATTGGCATAGGTCACCGCGATGCTGGAGTAGACGAAGTTGGCCCCATAGGGATGGGCGATGACGCCCGACCCCTCCAGCGCCCCGTACTGAATCAGCAGCTGCTGCGCTTCCACGACCTGCTCGGCCAAGGTGGCCTTGGTCAGCAGGCCCGCCTTATACAGCGCGGCGCAGCGCCCGGACAGTCCCGCTGGCGCGCCGCCCATCGCCGGCGGCCCCTTGGCCGGGTCGCTGCCCACGGCGATAAGCGTGGTGGCGCTGGCGCACGGCTGGAACAAATTGTAGTAGCTGATGTAGTCGTAAAGCGGCCGGCCGATCTGCTCTTTGCTGAAGCTGCGATCCCACTGCTTGATCGTAAAGCCCAGATCTTCCCCGAGCTTGCGCGGGTTCACGTTCGGCTCCCCGGCGACCACCCCGTCGATGAGACCCATCGCGTCCTGCTCCAGCGCCCGCAGCGCCGAGCCGCCGCCGTTGGAGACGCTGGCGGCGATGACCAGCGTGTTCTTCTTGGTCACCGTCTGCAGGGTCATCTCCTCCCACGCCTGCCCGTAGTTCTCACGCAGGTTCAGGACGTAGAAGGCGAACTGAATCGACTCCAGCACGTTCTTGCCCCAAGCCGCCTCCGGGTTCTGCTGCGAGTGCGCGTGCTTCTGGGCGATGCGCAGCGGAAAGCGGCCCTTGAACGTGGGCAGATCGAGCTTCGCCGTTCCCTGGGCGCGGAAGTTGGCCTTGACCGCCAGGTTCGCCGCGCTGTCGCGCATTCCCTCCAGGCCGTTTACCGAATCGGTGTCCAGATCATGTACGCCGCTGCCGGTTCCCTTGTCGGTATGCACCACCGCGCAGCCGTTCTTGAGACCCCACTCACCGGCGGTGCCGATCGCTCCGTAGATCCCGCGCGAGCCGGAGGAGACCGTGGCAATGAGGCATGCATGCTTGGGATCGAACGTGGTGGGAATCTGCACCATCAGGGTCACGTTCTTGGCCCCGGTGCCGTCGTCGGCGTAGGCCAGATACTCCTTGCCCGCGACCTTGCCGTCCGCGGTAATCTGCGAAAACGGCCCGGCGACCGCCGGACCATAGAGCGTCCCGTACCCGGCGGCGGCGCGCACGTCTTTGAGCGCCCGATACTGGTTTACCACCGTGAGCTTATGCAGCTCTGCCGGCGTCGGATGGGCCGGATCGGCCAGCATCGGCGCCGCCGCCGGCAGACCGGTCTGCCCGAATCCGCCGGTGAGCAGATCGTCGCTGGTTCCGTCATAGACATGCGCAACCACTGACCCTTTGATAAACGCCGGCAGCACGTTGGCCGGAGGCAGCGCGGGGGCCGCCATATCAGCTCCCGGCGTTGGCTCTTCGCCCTTATCCGTGCAGCCGGCGAGGGAGAAAAGGAGTGCGCTGGCCCCGAGTCCGCAGACGATTCCGATCGCGTGTCGCATAATTTGCTCCTGTGGGGCTGCGAATCTAGCGCTTTGCGCCGCGCGGGACAACCGGCCTGACAGCCGAGTTTTGCGGCGGGCGCCCGCTGCGGCCGCACAAGCGAAATGCGCGTCGCCGCCTTCCGCCATGATCGCGGGCCGGGGCGATGCGGGGCACAGGCGGGCGATGCTCGTCGGAGACTACTTGGGTTCGATCGTCTCGATGCTGACCATTTCCGGGGCCAGCATGTGCATCGCGGTCAAGCTGCGCGCCTGCCAGTGGTAGCGGGGGTTGGACAGGATGCGGATTTTATACGACGCCTGGCGACCCAGCAGCAGCCGCACCCAGGTGCACAGGCTCTTGAAGCAGCCGGAGTTTAGGAACTCGAGCTTCTCCATGTTCACATACACCATCGTGACGTTCATGTTCCACGCTTCCTGGTGGATGGCGTGGATGAGGGCGGCGAACTCGTTCTGGACGCGCAGATCGGCGCAGCCGGTCAGGGCTACGCGCAGCTCGCGCCGCTGCGGCCGGGTCGTCTCGACCTGGAACGTCTCGCGGTATAGGGTCAGGTCTTTGATAATCATGGCCGGTCTCCGCTCCGCGCTTGGGCCGTGACAGAGAGCAGATCTCCATCGAGTTCACAGCTCAACTGCATCTCCCCTTCGGCGCAGATCCGCGCCAGCCCGAGACCGGAGCCAGACTCGCGCTCGATGCTGCGCGCGATCATCTGCTGGTAGTTGGCGCTGGGATCCGGCGCCTGGTTTATCTGCTGCAGCAGCTCTTGCAGCATGTTGTAAAGCGGAAGGCTGGAGACATTTATCACCGTCACTTGAATCCGGTGGTCCTCATCGGCGCACAGCTGCAGCGTCACCCGCCGCCGCGGATCCGTCGAATATTTCACGGCGTTTTCGAGGAGCTCGTGGCTCGCCATGGCCATCCGTGAGGCCAGACCGATATCGCAGACCACCGATTGCGTCAGCTCAGCGATAAAGCGCCGCATGGCCGTCAGGTGCTGCACCTTCATCGACACTTCCAAGGTGAAAGCGACGGAGTCATCGGCGGAAGCAGCAACCCGTCGGGCAAAATCCTCATTCATGAACACCCTCATGGCGAATCACAAGTAACGTAATGTCATCGTCGGGCACAGGCGACCAGCGGCGGACGACGCGCATCAGATGGGAGTGGATCTCGCTCGCCGGCTGGCCGGCGCACTTTATGATCTCGGCCTGGAGGCGGTCGAACCCCAGCTGCTCGCGCCGCTCGCTCACCGCCTCGGTAACCCCGTCCGAGTAAAGGATCGCCACGTCCCCCTGCTCAAGCTGCAGCGTGCTGTCGGTCGTGGCATGCGCGATATCATCGATGACCCCGAGCCAGGTGCCGGGCGTGTCGATGATGTCGCAGGTCGCCTTCGCGGCGCGCTTGACGATGATCGGCTCATGCGCCCCGGCGAACAGGATGCGGCCGCTGGTGAAGTATCGGGCGGCGGTGAACGTGACATGCTCATCCGAGTCGAGGCGGTTGCGGATGTTGTCGAACAGGATCCGGTTCAGGATGATGACGATCTCGCGCGGCGTGGCTTCGGGACGCGAGCGCACGAGCGCGGCAAACGCGCTCTGCACCATGAACATGACCATGCCCGCCGGCAGCCCGTGTCCGGCCACGTCGCCGATGCCGATCCAGCAGCCGCCGTCCACCGGAATCACGTCGTAGTAGTCGCCGCCGACCTCGCTCGCCGGGATCATCTGCGCGGTGACCGAGAGACCGGGCACGGCGATATTGCGCGGCAGGATGGAGGTCTGAATGCGCTGGGCGATCTCCAGCTCTTTGGCCAGACGGGTCTTTTCCGCTATCTGGGTGCGCGACGCCGAAAGCTCATCGACCATCTGGTTCATCGCCTGGCCCAGGGTCTTTACCTCCCGCACCCCGGCCGTGGCGACCTTATCGAGGTTGCCTCCGGCGATGCGCTGGGCAAAGGCGATGAGCTCATCGATCGGCCGCGACAGCCGGCGCGACAGCGCGACCGCGGCGACGAGCGAGAGGCCCAAGGCGGCGGCGGCGATTCCGTACAGAATCCGCACCAGACGGTACGCCGGCGCCAGCGTGCTATCGAGCGAGCGGAAGATCGCATAGTGCAACGCTTGCCCGCCGCTGTAATCCGGCAGCGGCGCCGCCGTCATGAGGTAACGGGTGCCATCGAGCATCACCTCCCGCATCGGCTGCGCCTGCGCCATGCTGCCCACCGCCAGAGCGACCTTGGTCGGGGCCAGCTCCCGGTGGCTGTCAAACTGCGAGCTGGCAATGATCTTTCCATCGAGCTTGACCACGACCTCGCCGTCTATCTGACGCGCGGCGGCCTGGGTGATCACATCGTCGATGCGGTAGCCCAGGACCACCACCCCGACGGTCGTGGTGCCGTAAGAGAGGCGCCGGCCGTGGACCTGAAACACCTGCGTGCCGTCGATCCATACCCCCTCCGCCTCGCCTTTTTCCAAGGTGGCGGCGATCGTCGGATTTTGCCCCAGCTCATCGCCGAAGTCCTCGGGGTGCAAGGCATCGGCAAGCAGGCGGCCGTGGCGGTCGGTCATCAGCAGCAGGTCGCAGCGCAGGAGCCGCCGCAGATCCGTAATCACCCCGATCACGGTCGCGCGCGTCACATCATCGGTCGCCACCACCGCCTTGAGGCGCGGCTCGTCCCCGAGCACCCGGCTCTCGGCCCGATGCAGCGACTTGCGGTAGCGCAGCATATCCTCAAACACCAGCCGTCCGCGCTCCAGCTCATGCGCCAGCAGGCGGTGCGCCGCGCGGTCCAGGACCACCGTGACCACCGCCACGGTCGCCATGAGCGCCGCGGCCAGCACCAGCGAGGTCGTGAGCGCGATCGCGGTACGGAACCTCATAGCCGCAGCTCCAGCGCCGCGGCATCGTTCCGTCCCTTGACGGGCAGCGCCACGCTGGCCGCAAGCACCGGCTCGTCCGGGGGCGGAGTCACCCCCAGCTTGGCAGCCAGGCTGGGCGAGATGGGCCGCCAGGTGACCGATACCCGCAGCTGCCCCACCGCGGCGGCGACAAGCACGAACGTATCTTCGCGGGTCTCACCGGCGCGGATGCGGGTGTCGGCGAGCTCGCGCGTGGCCTCATAGAACGGCACGACTTTGCCGGCCGAGTCGACCAGCGTGCGGCCGTAGACATGCTCCTCACGCGCCGCGATGCGGCCGGCGTTGTCGATAAGCTCGACGCTGACCCGCAGCTGGCGCTCCGGCAGTCCGGTCGGCACCGCGTGGCCGGCGCCGCTGTTGGTCAGCGCGACCTGGACGGTCAGCTTGCCGGCGGCGATGCTCACGCGGGCCCGTCCTATAAGCGCCCGCCGCCGCAAATCGCCGCGGCCCAGGAATGAATGCAGCGGCACCCCGGAGCGCTCCGGCCAGCCGACCGCGACCTCGGCCCGCTCGCCGGGCATGTGGCAGCCCTGGCAGGATGTGCCGGCGCCGCTCGCCGATTCCTCCAGCCACTCTTTGTACTCGGGATACAGCGCCAGCGCGCCGCCGCCGGGCAGCTGGACGCTCCAGTTGTGGCACGCGGCGCAGAACTCCGCCGCCTCATGCAGGGGCGAGCAGCCCATGGTGTGAAAGTAATGCGGCTTGGCGTCGCACAGCGGTCCGTAGCGCACCGCGTCATCCAGCTGCAAGGTGAAGCCGGCGCCGCCGACGCGGCCCACCTGCACGCTGGAGATGGTATGGCAGACATCGCAGCTGACGCCTTCGGCGGCGATCGGATCGCCGGCGGCAACCGCCCGCAGCGGGGCGTGGCAGCGATCGCAGCTGGCGGTACGCGCGCCGAGCCGCATCGCGCGATAAAGCGGCGAGGTATCGGCGTGCGCGTGCGCCGAGCCGCGCCACTGCGACTCGGTACGGCCATGACACTCGCCGCAGCGGGCCGCCGGGACCAGCGCCGCAGCCTCGCGGCCCAGATCCGGAGCCGCCCCCTGGGACAGTCCCCCCGGCTGAGTCGGGCTCTGGCACTGCGAGAGCGTGCTGCCTGCCGCCGCCATCGCCGCCGCCATCGCTACTTGTAACGCCCGTATGGCGTACCGTCCTTTCGCAGATGGCGGGTGTCAAGCTCTCCGGCCGAAAGCTCCACCTTGACCATCGCCGTGCCGCCGCCCGCCACGCTGAGCTCCTGACGAACCTCGGGGCTGGCTGCCCGCCACGCGACCAAGGGGTAGTTTCCCGGCGGAACGCGGTCGATGCGGAACATGCCGTCCTTACCGACCACGGCGTAATAGACCGTATCCACTACTTTGATCTGGCTGATCATCTCCGGATGGATGTTGCAGTACACGCTGATCACGCCGGGGCGGTGGAAGGTGACCGACTTGCTGGTACCGCTCTTATACAGACCGAGGTCGAACTTGGCCGCCTCGGAAAACGAGAAGACGTTGTGAAATACTTTATCGTCGTTGGGAAAATCGACCGTGGTGCCCACGACCACCACGGTGAGCGAGGGCGAGAACTGCAGGTCGCGCTGGCGCACTTGCGGGTGCGGCCGATCGCCTTCGGGAGGAATCGCCCCCGGTACGGACTCGAGATAGACGACGACCCCGGTCGGGTCGGTCTCTCCGCCGCCGGGCTTCTTGACGCTTACCTTTCCGACCACCGCACCGGTGGGAGCAGCGGCCGCCGGCCACGCCGCCAGAGCCAACAGCGCCACACACAGAGAGCAAAGCGCCCATCGAATCGTCGTATGCATCGGCTCCTCGCTCAGTGCTTGATGACCAACGAGGTTGTAAGGACATCATCGGGAAATTCCGGAACCCGGCCGATCTCGCGCAGGTGGGTGTACTCGGCTTTGACGATGACGTAGTTGCCGATCTCAAAGCGCAGACCACCAGTGATGCGAACCAGATCGGTGATGTAGACGAAGTTGGCGCCGTTTTGATGCAGCGCTTCGCGCCAGTCGGTGCGGACGTACGGCATGAGCCAGTTGGTCACGCGGTAAGCGATAAGTCCGTACGCGCCCTTGTACTCCAGGCACTGCGCTTCATCGCAGCGCACGCCGCCCTCGCTGGTCTTGCCGTTGGCCAGTCCTTGTACGAACTCGGCCTGCAGCTCGAAGCCGCGGACGTCCAGGTGGGCGTCGAAGCCGTAGTGCCACTGCAGGACGCCGTTGTCGGCCTGCTGATCCTGCACCCCGCCCGCGCCGGAGACGCCGATTTCCAGGCCCGCCCCGACGGGAATCTTATAGGCGATGCGGCCGCTGACGGTCTTAAAGTAGTTGCTGTCCGTCTCATCGTACAGGGGGAACTGCTCGACGATGCTGGTGCCGTTGGTGACCGCCACGTTGAGGCTCAGGCGGTTGTTCAGGAAGCGGAACCGCGCCTTGAGTCCGAGCGGCCGGCCGCAGGTGTAGCGGCAAATGAGCGACGGAGTCACGGTGATGCGGTCGGGCGCCTCCTGAATCCGGTACTCATAGCCGAGCGTGGAGTCGAACTTGCCTGCGGACAGAGTCAGGCTGAACCGCTTTACTGGGACGTTATACTCGACGTAGGCGAGCTTTACGTCGACGTAATCACCCAGGAACAACCCGTTGGGATTGGAGACGCTCCGCCCGCGCGGCACGAAGTCGATGAGCGCGTTTACCTGCAGGTTTTCCGTCAGTCCGGCGAACACCGACAGGTTGACGTTGTTGACGATGAAGGTCGGGCGGTCACCGTGGATCGGGTTGAACGTGACGGCGCGCGACTCGCCGGTGTTGGCCGGATCGCCGCGCGAGTTGATGAGCGTCGCCAGCGGGTCGCCCATAAACACCCACGAGTCCGGAACTTGGCCATTATACTCGGGGAAGTTCACAAGGCCGATGTCGTTGCGGATGCCGGTTCCGTTGCCGCCGACGTAGAAGAAGCCGAAGTCGAGGTAGCCGCTGATCCGCCCGGCCAGCGGCAAAAGCGTCGCCACCTGCTGCCGGGTCACGTCATGTTCCTCGCGCAGCGCCGAAAGCTCCTGGCGCAGCTTGGCGAGCTCGCGGGTCAGCCGGTCGTTCTGCTCCGCCAAGTCGCGCTGCCGCACGAGCTGCTCGCCATCGGGAACCGGCTCTTCCGCCAGCGCCGCGCCCGTCCCGATGGCGGCGGTGCTGCCGAGCCAAATAAGGCACTGGATGAGGAGCCGTGAGGCCGCCGCCGCCGGTATGTTAGCAGCACCGCGGCGAGAAGATCTCCCCGAACCAGTCTGCTCCGACGAATCGAGCGCTCTCACGTTATATGCCTCCGCAGCGAGCCTCCGCGGCAGGCCCAAGCCGGACCCTCCCCTCGGCTGCACACCCCTGTCACTACTTCAGCGTACTTCAAACCAGGCGAAATGTGAACAATTTGCCAACGCCCCAAAGAGCGGAGCGGAGGAAGCCAAACCCCATACAACCGCGCACATCGATTTTGCAGATTTACCGAGGCTGAGCAAAAATTTTTTTGTTCTTTCTCGCCCCTTGTCAGGACCCTGCCGTGATACCCTGAGCTTGGATCAGGAGAGCTAAACGGGTTTCTGAAATACCGATTTACATGCGATGATTTCGTCCGTTCTTCCACGGATTTAGAGAGGAAGCCATGGATCGAGCACTTAATTATATCGCGATGGTCCTTATGGCCGCGGCAACCACCGGCTGCGAGGAGCAGATAGACGGAATATTCAGCGAAGCGGAATGGGCCAAGATCAAGACGTTATCGCCGCTCCCGGAGATCCCCAAAGACACAACGAACAAGTATGCCGATAACCCGGCGGCGGCGCGGCTTGGCCAGTCGCTCTTTTTCGACAAGCGGTTCTCCGGTCCCATCATCACCGGTGACGACGGGACCAACGGCGGGCTGGGAAAGGTCGGCGAGACCGGCAAGGTCGCCTGCGCCAGCTGCCACGACACGAGCCGCTACTGGATCGACACCCGCTCCAAGCCGAACAACACTTCTCTGGGTGCCAACTGGGTCGTACGCAACGCTTCACCGCCGGTCAATGCCGTTTATTACACCTGGCTGGAAAACGACGGGCTGCGCGACTCTCAGTGGTCTGATTCGCTCACCGATCCCGAAGATCCGGGCTCGATGAACGGCAGCCGGCTGCGCATCGCTCACCTGCTTTGGAATAAGTATAAGACGCAATATAACGCCATCTTCACCGACTTCCCGCTGCCCGCGGCCCTGGACCCGGCGGCCGCCGATGCCGCACGGTTCCCAGAAGACGCCAAGCCGAGCGATCCGGCAAGTCCGTGGGACAAGATGGCCCCTGCCGACCAGGAAGCGGCCCGCCGCATCTACGCCAACTTCGGCAAGGCCGTGCAGGCCTACCTGCGTCTGCTCGTCAGCAAGAACGCGCCGTTTGATCGGTATGTCGCCGGCGACACGAGCGCCATCAGCACGGACGCCAAGCGCGGCCTGCAGCTATTCATCGGCAAGGCAAACTGCGTCGCCTGCCACAGCACGCCACAGTTTAGCGACAATGACTTTCACTGCACCGGCCTGGCGGTCAAAGGCGCCCGCGCCAATCCCGCGGAGCGCGGACGGCTCGACGGCCTGAACGCCTTGCTCGATATCGAGTTCCGCTCGGATAGCTCGTACAGCGACGATATTCCGGAGGGCCAGAAGCGCCTCAGCGGTCTTAAGAAAGACGACCCGCAGTGGGAAGGAAGGTGGCGCACCAAAGGTCTGCGCGAGATCGGCGAGACCGCCCCCTACACCCACGCCGGGCAGTTTTCGACCCTCAAAGAGCTCCTCGACTTTTACAATAAGGGCGGCGACTCCACGGGCTACGTCGGCACCAAGGACAAGCTGATGAAGCCGCTGAACCTCAGCGACGCCGAGATCAATCAGCTGATTGCGTTCCTGCGCACCCTGACCGGCGACCCGGTGCCGGCGCAGCTGGCCCAAGATACCTCTGTGCCCTAGTACGTCGAGCCAAAACCTCCTGTTGGGGGTTTTGGCTCGACGCCCTTCGCCGCGAGTTACTTGGCGGCGCTCTGGGCCGCCAAGTGGGCCTGGAACGCGACGCGGAAGTCGGCGTTTACCTGCTTGAACGCCGGCCGCTCCGAGATGAGCTTCATGTACTCGCCGATCTCCGGAATGCTCTCCAGACAGTCGTGCCCCAGCACGCCCTTGGTCACCATCGAGACCAGCGGGAAGTGGAGCCCCGCGGCGCAGTCGGCCAGGGTGAACTCGGAGCCCAGGACGTAGGGAGAGAACTTGACTAGGCTCTTGAGGGCCCGTACTCCCTTTTCCAGATCGCGGACGACCTCTTTCTTAGTCTCGTCGGACGCCTTGTGGCCGAACAGCGCCTCGCCGTAAAGGCGCCGCGCGACGAGCTCGACGTGCAGCTCCAGAACCTGCAGGAACTCACGCAGCTTGGCGCGGCCGAAGGCATCGCGCGGCAGCAGGGGCTTGTCCGGGTAGGCGTCCTCCAGGTACTCGCAGATGACCGAGGACTCGCACAGGAGGCCGTGCTCCGTCTCCAGAAACGGCGCCTTGCCCATCGGCGAACGCTTCAAAAACGCCGCGTCCTGCGAAGGAAATGCGTTCGCCTCTTCCTCATGGGCGATACCTTTTTCGAGCAGAACCAGACGAACCTTGTTGTAGTAGTTGCTGAGCCGGAATCCGCAGAGCTTGACCATATTCACCTCCATGAGAGCGCAGATCATAGGAGGGCTCCGGGGTGCAGAGCAACAACTAGCGATGGCGATTCATAAACCTGAACGGATTCACGCGGTTACGCGCGGTAGGCAGCGGAGGGATTGCGGAGACTCAAGCCGTCGCTCTAAAAATTGGCTCCGGTTCCAGGCCCGCGGCAAAGGCCTGCGCCGCCAAGGCCCGTTCGGCGATACAGCAGACGGCAAAGGTCGGATCCTGGGCCAGCTCGCGCAGCGTCGCGCCGGTCTGCTCCGCCGGCCAGCAGCCGAGCAGCTGCACCGCCTCCCGCCGCAGCTCCCAGGTCCCCGCGTTGGCCAAATCGATGACCCGCGCCAACAGCTGCGGATCCGGCGGCGGCTGACAATAGCGCGCGCTGTGGCAGTACAGCGCCTTTATCGCCGCCACGCCGATGGGATTGTCATCCTGGCTGGCGGCAAGGAACCAGCGCGTAAGGAGCGCCCCATCGCTGGGCGCGCCCTGGTCGCCCAGCATCGTGAGCGCGGCGCAGTGGTTGCTCGGGTGCAAGTCCGGCGGCAGGCGTGGAGCGGTGCGGCCATCAGTCACGTCGGCGGCGATAAGGCGGGTCAGCGGCGGGTCCTGCAGTACGGTGCGCGAGAGCTCCCGAAAATCCACCTCGGCAGGCGCCGATGCGGCGGCACCGGCGTCGGACGCAGCGGCATCGCCAGCCAATTCGGCCGTGAGGTCCTCGTCTTCGGCGTACGCCAGCTCATCGTCCTGGTCTGGTTCCGCGGCCGCCACCGGTCCGGCGAGGATGGCCAGGGCGCGTCCGGCAGGATGGCCGCTCTCGGACAGCTGGCTGAGTAAGCGCGCGCGCAGGGCATCCGGAGCCGTACTCCAAGCGCCGCGGATTTCCGCCATTGCCGGCTCGTCGGCTCCCGCGGGCGGGGCGCCGTCGGCCTGACACAGGGCGAACACGGTGCCGCCGTCAAGCCACAAGAGCGGGAGCGCGCCATCCGGACGGCGCAGGGCGATGCGCAGGGCGGCCGCATCCGCGTCCAGCGCGAGCTGCGTAAACAGAGGATTAAACGCCTCCGGCCGCGCGGCGCGCCGATACACTGCCAGCAGCAGCTCGGCGTGCGGCTCTGGCTGTTTGCCGAACAAGGCGACCGCCGCGGCCCATCCCGCCTCACCGGCCGCCTCGTCCGCAGCTACTTGGCCCAGGGCGAGATCAGCTTCCGCGCTCGGATAGACGGCCAAAAGCGCCTGCATTGCGGCGCTCCGCACCGGCGGCTCGATGCCCGCGCTCTTTACCAGCTTCAGGAGCAGCGACTCCAGGCCGGAGCCGGTCCGCAACTCCGGCTCGCGCTGGACAAGCGCGCTCAGCCCCAGCACCGCCTCCGTTTGCTGCTCCACCAGCGCCGCTTGCGTCGCAGCCGCCGCCGAATCGGCGCCGCGGCGTTCCTGCGGTGCCGGCAGCCATCGCGCAAGGAGCGGAAAGTCCGCCGCCTGCGCCAGGTCCCGCAGCACATACAGCGCCGCCCAGCGCACATAGGCGCCGTCCGCCTCGCTCACGACGCCGGCCGGCAAGAGCAGCGCGGCCTCCGCCGCCTCGACGTGGGCGATCGGCTCCTGCTGCAGAACCTGCAGCGCCGCCCGGCGCAGGGTGTCGGCATGGCCAGGGTCTACCGGATGGCGGCTCACTGCGTGATAAATCAGGACCAGCGCCCGCGCGAGAGGGTGCTCCAAGGCAAGCAGCGACTCAAGCTCAGCGCCGGGCTGGAGCTGCGGTGGGGAGTCGGACCACACCGCCTCTTGAAGATCGCGCAGCCGGCTCTCCACGGCCTCTGCACTGTCCCCTTCCGCGGCGGCCGGCCAGGCACCGATCAGCACGAGCTCTGAGCCCCAGTGACGATAGGTAAAGGTGCGCATCTTGCCGCTAGCGTACCGCCTTGCGCCCGCGTATTGGGATTTATCGGCAGGGCCGCGGCCGCGTCGGGGCTGGCGCCGCCCGCAGCGGCAAGCAAAGCGGCGGCCGGTGGGCGCGCACGGGCGCGTTGACGAGGCTTCGGGCCGCCCGCAGGGTTTGGTTGACTTGCGGCGCAAGCGGTCGTCTACTCCTGCCGTTTGTAAGGCCAACGAGGCTCCCTACAGGACTGACCATGAAGAAGCTACTGCAAGATCTGCTCACCGAATATCGTGCCTACGTACTTACCGGAATCGGCCTCCCCGTCGGGATGGTGTTCGATACGGTCTTGCGCGTGCGCAACTTTCTCTACGAGCGCCTTGGCACCGCCCCGCAGGATCACGACCTCCGGGTGCAGCACGTGCAGGATCAGGTCCGCCGCTGGAATGCGCAGCCGGATGCGGACAAGCGTCCGATGTGCACCGATCGCAAGACATGGATGAACCTGAGCACGCGCTTTGAGCCCAAGCATCTGTGGCACCGCATCCAGATGGGCGCCCTGCGCGATGTCCTGTCGATCGATGAAGCCCAGCGGACCGTCCGCATCGAGCCGCTTGTCACCGTCGGTCAGATCACCCGGTACCTTTTGCCCAAGGGCTACATGCTGGCGGTCACGCTGGAGATCGAAGACGCCACCGTGGGCGGTCTGGCGATGGCGGTGGGAATGACCACGCACTCGCACAAAGTCGGCCTGCTGCAGGAGACCGTCGTTGCCTACGAAGTCGTTCTTGCCGACGGCACCCGGGTCCGAGCGACAAAGGAGGAGCATCCCGAGCTCTTCCACGCCCTCCCCTGGTCGCACGGTACTCTCGGACTGCTTGTGGGTCTGGAGCTGCGCATCATTCCGATCAAGCCCTACGTCCATCTTACGTACACTCCGGTCCACTCCCAAGCCGGCTACTGCGCCAAGCTGCATGAGCTTTCAGTGAGCCCGCAGAGCCCCACTTTTGTCGAAGCGACGGTCTTCTCCAAGGAACAAGCGGTCATCATGAGCGGCGAGTTCGCCGACGTGGAGACGGCCGCAGAGCGGGCCAAGATAAATCCCATCGGCCGGTGGTGGAAGCCGTGGTTTTACACTCATGTCGAGACCTACTTGAACGGCGGCGGGGACGAATACATCCCGCTCCGCCACTACCTGATGCGCCACAACCGCAGCATCTTCTGGGTCGTGGCCGATATGATCTCGTTTGGCAATCATCCGCTGTTCCGGGCGCTGCTCGGCTGGATGATGCCGCCCAAGATCGCGTTCCTGAAGTTCTCGACGACGCCGGCGGTGCGTAAGATGACCTTCACGCTGCAGGTCTTCCAAGACATCGTGCTGCCGATGAGCGCGATGCAGAGCGCCATCGACCGCTCGCATGAGCTGTTCGAGATGTATCCGATCCTGCTTTATCCCTGCCGCATCTACGATCACGGCGCGCTGCAGGGCCAGCTCCGGGCGCCGCGCCCCGCGGATCGGGTGGCGGGAACCGACTTCGGAATGTTCTTCGACCTGGGTGTATATGGGGTTCCGCTGCCGATTAAGCAGGGCAAAAAATTCAAGACCGTACACGCGATGCGCGCCATGGAGGAGTTTACGCGCGAAGTCGGAGGCTATCCCTTCCTGTACGCCGACACCTTTATGACGAAAGAGGAGTTCGGCAAGATGTTCAACCTCGACTTGTATGAGCGAGTGCGGAAAAAGTACGGGGCGGAGCGGGCCTTTCCCGATCTGTACGACAAGATCAAGCCGGAGGTCGATGTGATGGCGGTCTTTGCCGAAGAGGCAGGCTGGGACACCTAGGCCCACCCCGTCCGACCGGTAGCTGCCGCGGCCGATCCCGGCAGCAAGGCGCAGCGCAGCGCAGCTGCACTTACATTGGATAACTCCCGCCAAGCGACTCGTTTATTTCTGATTTTGACCCGCCGCGGCCTAAAGCGCCGGCTACAGGCTTGAAATCCCTTGGGAACTTTTCCCCGGCGCCGCAGCGGTTGACCTGTTCTCGTCGACGTGCCATGCTCATAACAGGGTGCCCGTGTGGAGTTCGGGCGCACCGAAACGCGGCGCGGCGCCAGTGCCCGCTGTATCACCAACCGCCCTATAGGAAAAGCCGCACGCGCAGCCCAGGCCCGGCCCCCGTCATGACCGCCCAGCGAGAGCAATGAGCGAACACGCTACAGATAGCGCCAACAGTCCATGGAACCCGCCGCAGGCTTTTGAGGAATACCGACTGGTCTGTCCGCTGAGCCGGGGCGCCATGGGCGAGGTCTATCTGGCCCACGATACGGTGCTCGACCGGCCGGTGGCCATCAAGTTCATCATCGCCATGGGCGTAAACGGGCCCTCGCAGGAAGTGCGCGAGCAGTTTCTGACCGAGGCGCGCGCCGCGGCCCGCCTGCAGCACCCCAACGTAGTGACGATCTACCGGGTGAGCGAGATCGACAAGCGGCCGCTCATCATCTCGGAGTTTATCCGCGGGCAGAATCTCGACGGGGTGAAAAAACCCATTCCTTGGCAGAAGACGCTGGAGCTGGGGCTGGGCCTGGCCCGCGGTCTGGCGGCAGCGCACCGCCGCGGCGTCCTGCATCTTGACATCAAGCCTGGCAACGTAATCGTCTCCAACGATGGCGAGGTAAAGCTGCTCG
>CALFML010000063.1 GCA_937879845.1 uncultured Myxococcales bacterium | reverse complement strand
CCGATCTCCCCGCACCCCAAGATCGAGCGCTTGCTCACCCAGCGCGCCTCCATGGGCCGCGGGCAGACCGCGCTCGACTGGGGCATGGGCGAGGCGCTGGCGTTCGGCTCGCTGCTCTGGGAGAAGGTGCTCGTGCGGTGCAGCGGCCAGGACTCGCGCCGCGGCACGTTCAGCCAGCGCCATGCGGTGCTGTTCGACCACAACACCGGTCAGCCGTACGCGCCGCTCGCCCACCTGCGCGACGATCCGAGCGAGCAGGGCTCGTTCACCATCATCGACAGCATGCTGTCGGAAGCCGCGGTGCTCGGCTTCGAGTACGGCTTCAGCCTCGACTACCCCGACGGCCTGGTGTGCTGGGAGGCGCAGTTCGGCGACTTCGTCAACGGCGCCCAGGTGATCCTCGATCAGTTCGTCAGCTCGGCCGAAGACAAGTGGCGGCGGCTGTCGGGCCTGGTGCTGCTCCTGCCGCACGGCTACGAGGGGCAAGGGCCCGAGCACTCGTCGGCCCGCTACGAGCGCTTCCTGCAGCTCGGCGCCGAGGACAACATCCAGGTCGTCTACCCGACGACGCCGGCGCAGTACTTCCACCTGCTGCGCCGCCAGGTCCACCGGCCGTGGCGCAAGCCGCTGGTCGTCATGACCCCCAAGAGCCTGTTGCGCGCGCCGCTCAGCCAGATATCCGAGCTATCGACGGGGCGCTTCCAGTGCGTGATCGGCGACAGCCAGGTGCAGCCGGATCAGGTGACGCGGGTGATGCTGTGCACCGGCAAGGTCTATTTCGACCTGGTCGAGCAGCGCAAGAAGCGCAACGACAAGCGCACCGCGATTGTCCGGGTGGAGCAGCTCTACCCGCTGCGCACCGATGAGCTGCAGCAGGCGGTCGGCGCGTTCCCCAAGGTCCGCGAGCTCATCTGGGTGCAAGAGGAGCCGGCGAACATGGGAGCGCTCCAGTCCATCGTGCCGCGCCTGCAGCAGGAGTTCGGCACTGCGCTCAACCTGCGCACTGCCAGTCGAGTCGAGAGCGCCAGCCCCGCCACCGGGTCGTACAAGGCGCATGTCTTGGAACAGCAGAAGCTGATGAACGACGCCTTTGCCGAGCGGGCGCCCGGCGACAAGAACTGACCAGAGGAGCGAGCGAACATGCCTGTCGAACTG
Source organism: uncultured Myxococcales bacterium (assembly GCA_937879845.1). GTDB lineage: Bacteria > Myxococcota_A > Polyangia > Palsa-1104 > JAEUJZ01 > CALFML01. The sequence continues at coordinate 9,830 of CALFML010000063.1, read as the reverse complement.
ATCATCCCGCCCCTGGGAGAGTCGATCGCGGAGGGGACCATCGCCAAGTGGCTCAAGCGCGTCGGCGACTATGTCAAGACCGATGAGCCGCTGGCGGAGCTGGAGACTGATAAGGTCACCGTGACTTTACCGGCGCCGACCGCCGGCGTGCTGACCGAGCAGCGGTTTGAAGTCGGCGCCGCAGTCAAAGTCGGCGCGGCAATCGGAACGATCGATCCGGAGGGCAAGCCGGCGCAGCAGGCGGCTCCGGCCGCGGCGCCGGCGGCTCCTCCCGCGGCGGCGCAAGCTGCTCCGGCGGCGCAAGCTGCTCCGGCGGCACAAGCTGCTCCGGCGGCGCAAGCTGCTCCGGCGGCGCAAGCTGCTCCAGCGGCGGCGCAAGCTGCCGCCAAGCCGGCCGCTACTACTGCCCCTGCGGCTCCGGCCGCTACAGCTCCCGCGGCGGTCGGCACACCGCCTGCGGTGCGCCCGGCGCTCACCCCCAATACGCGCAAGCTCTTGCGTGAGCACGGACTTGACCCGGCGTCCGCGGTCCTTGGCGCAGCTGCGGTGCCGCACTCCGCACCGGCGGTTCCGACGGCGGCAGCGCCTGCGGCCAGCCCCGCCCCGGGGAGCGCGGCCGAAGAAGTGGTGCCGATGTCGCCGCTGCGCAAGCGCATCGCGGAGCGCCTGGTAGAAGCCCAGCACAGCGCCGCCATCCTGACGACCTTCAACGAGGTCGACATGAGCCACATCATGGCCTTGCGCAGCAAGTATCAGGAAGAGTTCACCAAAAAGCACGGCATCAAGCTCGGCATAATGTCGTTCTTCGTCGCTGCTTGCGCCCGCGGGGTGCGCGAGTTCCCCGGTCTCAACGCCGAGGTGCGCGGCGACGCCATCGTCTATAAGAAGCACTACGACTTCGGCATCGCCGTAGGCGGCGGCAAGGGCCTGGTGGTGCCGGTGCTGCGCAACGTCGACTCGCTGAGCCTGGCGGAGATCGAAAAAGGCATCGCCGAGCTGGCGCAGAAGGCCAAGGACAACAAGCTCCAGCTCTCTGAGCTCGCCGGCGGGACGTTCAGCATCAGCAACGGCGGCATCTACGGCTCGATGATGTCCACGCCGCTCCTCAACATGCCGCAGACCGGCATCCTCGGAATGCACAACATCATCCGCCGCCCGATCGCCGTCGGCGACAACATCGAGATCCGGCCGATGATGTACCTGGCCCTCTCCTACGACCACCGCGTCGTCGATGGACGCGAGGCGGTCTCCTTCCTGATCAAAGTCAAAGAGCGGCTGGAGCAGCCGGAGAAGCTGCTGCTCGGTATCTGATCCGGAACATGCATCCTGACCGTCCCCACCCAATCAAAGGTCCGGCCAAGCGACGAGGCTAAAGATCTGGCCCGTCGTTGACAGGCGCTTCCGCCGCGTGCTAACTAGGCGCCCGCATCGTGCGGTGCGTGCAGAGATAAGGAGCCCATCATGTCCACCCCCAAGAACGCAATCGACCTGTTTGATGTCCAGATGCCGCAAGCCCTCGCCAAGGCGCCCGACAAGGCCAAGGAAGTCGGGGCCATCTATGTCTTCAAGATCACCGGCGAAGGCGGCGGGGAGTGGACGGTCGACCTCAAGTCCGATGCGCCGTCGATCATAAAGGGTGTCCAGCCCGGCGCCAACTGCACCATCGAAGTCGCCAACAGCGACTTCGTCGACATGCTCGCCAACCCCGCCAAGGGCATGCAGCTCTTCATGCAGGGCAAGCTGCGCGTCACCGGCGATCCGACGCTGGCGTTGAAGCTGCAGAAGCTGTTCGCGCTGGCCTAGCGCCGCTCAGCGCGGCTGGCCACGCGGCTTTAGACACGCAGACGGGGAGATGAGACATGAGTCGCCCGCTCCAAGGCATCCGGGTTCTGGATCTCTCCCGGCTCCTGCCGGGTCCTTTCTGCACTCTCGTCCTGTCGGATCTTGGGGCGAGCGTCGATAAAGTCGAAGACCTGCACGTCGGGGATTATCTGCGGTTCATGCCGCCGGTTTTCCCCGCGGGCGGGGCGGCCGGCGGTCTGTCCGGGCGCTACGCGGCGATAAACCGTGACAAGCGCTCGCTGTGCCTGGATCTGAAGAACCAGGCGGGGAGGGACGCGCTGCTGCGGCTCCTGCCCCGCTACGATGTGCTGCTGGAAAGTTTTCGCCCCGGGGTGATGAATCGCTTGGGGCTGTCGGTCGAGACGCTGCACGCGCACAACCCGCGGCTCGTTGTCTGCGCCATCTCCGGCTATGGACAGGACGGGCCGTACCGCGACCGCGCCGGTCATGATCTCAACTACTGCGCGCTGGCCGGGGTGCTCGGCATGTCGGGGGCAAGCGCGGCGGCGCCGCCGCATCCGCTGCCGATCCAGCTGGCCGATCTCGGGGCGGGCGGACTGTGGGCGGCCGTCGGGATCCTCGCCGCCTTGCGCAGCGCGGAGCGCACCGGGGTGGGAAGTTACGTCGATATCTCGATGTGTGAGGGCACGCTGAGCTTCCTCATTCCGGATCTGGGCAACCTGGAGGCGCAGGGGCCGGACGGCTCGCCCCCGGAGCGCGGCGGCGACATCCTCACCGGCGGCATGGCGTGTTACAGCGTCTACACGACGAGCGATGACAAGTTTCTTTCGGTGGCGGCGCTGGAGCCCAAGTTCTGGCTGAACCTGAACGCCGTCCTCGGGCGGGCCGCCGATGCGAGCGAGCTCCTGGCCCCGCCGGCGGAGCAGCAGCGCATTCGGGCGGAGCTTCAGGCTCTTTTCAAACAGAAGTCCCGCGCGGAGTGGGAGGCGATATTCGCCGCCGCCGATGCCTGCGTCGAGCCGATCCTGACCTTGCCGGAGCTGCGCCAGCACCCGCAGCATGCGGCGCGCGGGGTATTCTTCTCTGCGCCGACGGCCGCGGGTCCGCTGCCGCAGCTGCGCACACCGCTTCTGCCGCGTGATGCCGCACCGACGCCGCCGCCGCTGCGCGGGGAGCACTCGGCCGCGATCCTGGCCGAAGCGGGCTTTACCGAGCCGGAGATCGCCGCCCTGCGACAGGCTGGCGCTACCGTCTAAAAATTCCAAATCCGACCAAATTTTGACAGCGCCGCCGCGCGCCTGCATGCTTGCCGGCCACTCTTGATTCGTTCCGGAGAGTAAATGGCCGCAACGCAGTTTATCGTCGAAGGCGGGTACCGGCTGAGCGGCACCGTCCGACCGTCCGGCAACAAAAACGCGGCGCTGCCGATCGTCGCCGCGGCGCTGCTCACCGAGCACCCCGTCACCCTGCACAACGTGCCGCGCATCCGCGATGTCGAGATCCTGGTCGATCTCGTGCGATCGGTCGGCGCCGCAGCGGAGTGGTCGACGGAAAATCCCAGCACCCTGCACATCCATGCCAAGGACGTGCGGGCGGCGCTGCTCGATCCCGCCCTGTGCGGACGCATTCGCGCGTCGATCCTGCTCGCCGCGCCGCTGCTCGCGCGCTGCGGTGAGGTCTCGCTGCCGCCGCCCGGGGGGGATGTCATCGGCCGGCGCCGCGTCGATACCCACTTTTTGGCCCTGGGCGAGCTCGGCGCCAGCTATGAGCTTGGGCCGCAGTTTATCCTGCGCGCCGCGGCGCTGCGCGGAGCCGACATCTTCCTCGACGAACCCAGCGTCACCGGAACCGAAAACGCCCTGTGCGCCGCGGTCGCCGCCGTCGGAACTTCGGTGCTGCGCAACGCCGCCTGCGAGCCGCATGTGCAGGACCTGGCGCAGTTCCTGGTCACGCTTGGCGCGCACATCGAGGGCATCGGGACCAACGTCCTCACGGTGCACGGCGGCCGGACCCTGACCGGCGGCACCTTCACCATCGGCGCCGATCACATCGAGGTGGGCTCGTTCATCGGCCTGGCGGCGGTCACCGGCTCCGCCCTCCGCATCGCCGACGCCGGCGTCCGCCACCTGCGCGCCATCCGCCTGGGCTTCGAGCGCCTGGGCATCGTCTGCCAGACCGAAGGCGACGATCTCATCGTTCCGGCGGAACAGAGCCGCGAGATCCGCAGCGATCTCGGCGGCCACATCCCCAAGCTCGAGGATCAGCCGTGGCCGGCGTTTCCCGCCGACCTCATGTCCATCGCCATCGTCACCGCCACGCAGTGCCGCGGCGTCATCCTGATGCACGAAAAGATGTTCGAATCGCGGCTGTTTTTCGTCGATAAGCTCGTGGGAATGGGGGCGCGCATCATCCTGTGCGATCCCCACCGGGCGCTGGTCTACGGTCCGGCGGAGCTGCGCGCCAGCACCGTCGAGTCCCCGGATATCCGGGCCGGCATGGCGATGCTCCTGGCGGCCTTGTGCGCCCGCGGCAAGAGCACGATCAACGCAGTCGGTCAGATCGAGCGCGGCTATGAGCGCATCGCGGATCGGCTCACCGCTCTTGGCGCGCGCATCCAAGTGATCGAAGAACGCCGCCGCTAGCAGACTCGTCCCCCGGGGATCGGCGGCCCCCTGCCCTGCCCTGCCACGGTGTTGCGCCCGGCGCCCCGAACGTGCGTACATTGGCGCCGCAACGACAACCGATGCACGTCAAGCTCGTCACTTCACAAGATCAGCTCGCGGCTCTGCGAGAGCCGTGGCAGCGCCTGCCCCTCAGTGCTCCGTTCCGGGGCTGGGAGTGGCTGGCCCCGTTCTGGCAGCATTACGGCAGCCAGCGCGGCGCTGAGCTTTATACGCTGGCCTGCTTCGACAAGGAATCGCTGGTTGCCGTCGCCCCCTTTTACCGCCAACGCACGCCGCTGGGCCGGGTGGTGCGGGCGCTCGGGGACGGCGAAATTTGTTCGGACTATCTGGGCATCCCGTGCGCGGTGGGGCGTGAGGCGGAAGTGGCGGAGGCCCTCGCCCGCTATCTGACCACGGCGCGCGCCGCCGCCGGCTGGGAGCTTTTGCGGCTGGAAGCCCTGGACAGCAGCGACCCGGTGCTCAGCGCGCTCGCGGCGCTGCTGCACGCGCGCGGCCATGCGGTTAGCGACTTGGTCGGGCCGCGGTGCTGGCGCATCGAACTGCCGCCCTCCGCCTCCTTGCTGGAGCCAGCCCCCGAGGCGGATGTCCAGCTGCGCTGGGATGCGTACCTGGGGACGCTGTCGCGCAGCCATCGCAGCCAGACCCGCCGCATCGCCCGCCGCTGCCAGGCCCTGCATGCCGAGCTTCGGGTGGTGCGGCAGGCCAGCGAGCTGCCGGCGGCATTCGCGCTGCTGGTGCGACTGCACCAGCGGCGGCGCAACCAGCTTGGCGATCGCGGGCTGTTTGCGGCGCCGCAGATGCTGCGCTTCCACCGCGAAGCGGCCGCGCGGCTGCTGGACGCGGGCCGGCTGTGGCTGGCGTGGCTGGAGGTGCAAGGGCGGCCGCTGGCGGCGCAGTATGGGGCGCGCGACGAAACGACGCTGTACGTGTATCAATCCGGGATCGAGCCGGCGGAGCTCGATCTGGAGCCGGGTCGGATGATGCTCGTCGCTGCGCTGCGCTACGCCCTGTCTCACGGCATCCGCGGCGTCGATCTGCTGCGCGGCGATGAGCCGTATAAGAGCCACTTTCGCGCCGTGCCGCGGCCGGCGCGCGAGCTAATCATCGCCCATCGCCACCTGAGCGGACGGCTGGGATATCATGCTCTGACGGGCGGCCGCCGCTTGCGCACCTGGGCGCGCGAGCTGCGCGGATTTGTCAACCAGCGCCTCCGCCCCCCATCGCTGCCCGCGCCGCCGGCCAAACCTTAGCGCGCCCTGGCTCGCCAGCCGCGCGCCGCCCCAGGGCCGGGCGGCTTCAGTCGGCGGCGTTGCGTGCGGTCAGGTCCAAAATTTCCATACCGTCGTTCGATTGGGCGCCGGCGTCGGGAGACAGGGCGGCGGGCGGCGGCTCATCGGCCGATCCTTCGCCGGCTCCGGACGGCGTGCCGGGACCCGACTTGGGCAGGGCGATAAGGCGTTCGCTGTGCGCGGCGTCGCGGGCCAGCGAGAAGGTCAGGCGCTGCTCGGCGTAGCCCGGCAGGCGTAAGATCAGCGTCTCGGTGCCTTCGCCGCGCGGCCGCTCGATCGAAAAGGGCGTCTTTCCGAGCAAGCGGCCTGCGCTGTCCCGGAGCTCGGCGTCGATGGGAATGCTGGATATCGACCAGTGAACCACGGCCGGAGCCTGCGCCGCCTGCTGATTGCGGTACCACAGGAGTGCGACCACGCCCGCGCAGCTGAGCAGCAAGATTGCCGCCAGCATCCATAGAAGCGACTGCAGCAGCGAGCCCTTGCGCGGCCCTCCGGCTTGTTTGCCGGCCAGCTTCGCTTCAGCCGCCGCGCCCTCGGGCAGCCGGGCGCGGGTGTGCGGCTCAGGCCGCGAGACCAGGGTCACGCGCTCGCCCGCGTCACGACTCCGCGGCGGCGGCACAGCCCCCGGTATCTCCCCGCTGCCCGAGGCCATCAGCTGTCCGAGCTCGGTCACGACTTCGCCGGCGCTCGGACGCGTCGCCGGATCCTTGCGCAGCATCCGATGTACAAGCTGCGCCAGACCCGGATTCACATGCGGCGCCCGCTTGGCCAGGGACGGCGGCTCCTGAAACATGTGCATCGACAGGAGCTCGGCATCGGTCTCCGCGTCAAACGGAATGTCCGCCGTCAGCATCTCGTATAAGATGATGCCGAGCGAGTACACATCGCTGCGATCGTCCGCAGCCCGCGCGCTCTTACACTGCTCCGGCGCCATGTAGGCCGGTGTCCCCAGGATCGTCCCCGTGTTGGTGAGCCCCGCCCCCGGCCCTTCCGGCTCCATGAGCTTGGCCAGCCCGAAGTCGAGGATCTTGGCCCGCTCGCCCCCGGTGGCTTCGGGGTCGGATACGACCATGATGTTAACCGGCTTAAGGTCGCGATGCACCACGCCCTTCTGGTGGGCCGCATGCAGCCCGGACGCCATCTGCTTGCACAGACGCATCGCCCGTTCGACGGGGAAGCGGCCGCCGGAGACCTCAAGCCGCTGGCGCAGCGTCGAGCCCTCCAGGTACTCCATGACCAGGAATGCGGTGCCGTCCTCGGTCTGCCCGTATTCGTAAATCTGCACGAGGTTCGGGTTCTGCACCATGCTGGTGGCCCGCGCCTCGTTGAGAAATCGAGCGGCGATCTGCCGGTTGTGGGCAAATTTCTTGTGCAGGACCTTGATCGCTGCCCGCCGCTTGATCTGGTCGTGGGTCGCCTCGAACACCTGCCCCATTCCCCCGGTTCCGAGGAGGCGACCCACGGTGTAGTGGCCTATCTTCTTCTCCACATCCACTCCCAGATGAGATTATATCAAAATCGCCAAGTTGTGCTGTGATGGATGAACACTGCTCCCGCGGCGGCTACTACATGAGACGACAAGAGGGTTGTACTCACGTAACGTAAGCTGAAAACAGCTCGCGCGGAACCAGCATAGCTGCCAGGCCGGTCCTTCGCTTATGATAATAGCGGAGGTCTACTAGATGCTGAAGCTATTCGGACACCCGGTCTCGCTCCATTCTCGCAAAGCTCACTTCGCTCTCGCGGAGCTTGGGCAGGAGCATACGTACCAGCTCGTCGATTTGCTAAAAGGCGAGCATCATTCACCGCAGTTCCGCGCGGTGAATCCTAGCGGCAAAGTGCCGGTCCTGCAGGATGGCGACCTCCAGCTGCCCGAGTCCGGCGCCATCCTGCGCTACCTCGGCGAGCACTACGGCGACGGCAAGCTCCTGCCGGCCGACAAGCATCAGCGCGCCCGCGTCGATCAGTGGCTGTTCTGGCAAGCCAGCGAGGCCGGACCGGTGCTTATCAAGCCGTTTTACCAGCACCTCATGGAGCGCATGCAGGGGAAGGCCCATGACGAGGCCGCGTTCCAGCAAGCCGTGCAGGGCTGCGATGCGCCGCTCAAGCACTTGGATGAGGCGCTCGCCGGCAAGCAGTTCCTGGTAGGAGACTCGCTTACCATCGCGGACATCGCGCTTGTCGAGTCCATCTTCCAGCTCCAGATGGCCGGCGTCAGTGTCAGCAAGTTCGACAACATCCAGCGCTGGTTCAACGGCATCGCCGAGCGCCCCGCGTTCCAAAAAACCCGGCCACCGGCCTAAGAGCGCTGCGGGCTCTTTGGGCTCATCGGGGGACGTGCAGGTGGTTGCCTCAGGCGATGACGCAGACTGGCAGTTCTGAAGAGGCGGCATATGGGAGCGTACGCGACCGGAGGCAACTTCGAGATCACGCTGACCCGTGGCATCGCCATATGCAAGGTCTGGATGCGGCCCGATGTCACGCGCGAAGAAGGGGCTAACTTCGCGCGGCAAAAAGTAAACATCCTGGGCGATCTGTCGCGCCGCTCGCGCATCATGGCCAAAGGGCTGCTCTTAGATCTTCGCCGGGCGCCGACCAAGTGGGGGCCGCGCACTCAGGAGGCGCTGGAAGAAATCTTCACCGCCTGGGAGCTCGCCGGTCGCCATGTCAGCGTCCTTACCTGCGACGATCCCATTCAGGCGATGATGGCGCGGGAGTCCATCAAGCGCAGCGCTCCCACCTGCGGCCGCGTCTTTACAGCCAGCAATGAAGCCGAAGCGGAAGCCGAGTCCTGGTGCCGCCTGAATCAGTCTCTTATAACCGGAAAGTAGAAAGCCGCGCGGGGACGGATCGGAGAGCCGGGGCCGCTGCCCGGATGGGCCAGAGGTAGCGAGCGGCCCGCCAGCCTGGAAGCTAAAGAATACGCCAGGTCGTCGCCAGCGGTCCGAATCCGACGCCGATCCGGCCGACGATCGGCAGCTGGACGAACACCGTTCCTTCGCCCGAGACCGGAATCTCCAGGGCCGGCTTGCCGCGCTGCAGCAACGCCTGAACGGACTGCTGAATGACTTTCTGAATCACCCGCAGCGCCTGATCGATTCCCAGCGAGAACGTAAGATTCAGCGTCACATCGCCGCGCGCCGCGATCTGCGACTTGCGCAGCTCATTCTGTACGGCGCCGGTAGCCAGACCGGCGATGAGACCCGGCACTGCGGCGACGAAGTCATTCAAGGTGCGGATGCCCGGGCCGCCGGCCATACACGCGCCGGGCTTGGGCTGGCCGGTGCAGCTTGGATCCTGCGCTCCGCACATGCTGATGCACACCGCGCCCAGCCCCTCCGCCGCCTGCCCGGTGAACAGCTTCAGCGCCAGCAGCACATCGAGCGCCGGAATCGGGATGTTATTCGGATTGCGCACCGTGATCGTCGTTCCGAACTGGAACACCAGCTGGTCCTGCGGCGGCGGCGGACCCAGCGCCACGGTGCAGCCAAGGCGGGCGATGCGGTCGGTGATCACCACCGGGCAGTAGTAAGCGCCGAGCTGGTTCATGTTCGGATAGCGAACAAGCTGCATCGGCGTCGCCGTCACCGTCGGCGGCGAGGCCTGCCCGCCGGCGCCTCCGGCCCCGGTGCCGCCCACGGCCTTGAGCACCTGATTCAGCTCGGCGCAGCCCGACAATAGCCCCAGGGTTGACACGAGCAGCACTCCGAGCACCCGGCTCAGCCGCGAACGAACTCCGGTCGGGTTCATGACGACATCTCCTCTGCGTATCCAGACATGGTGGGCGCGACGGCGGCATCCCTCTGCGGCCGCAGCCTGCGACTTGCCCCATTACATCATAGAGCCGCGCCTCGCTGTAGCGATTCTTTCACGATCTACCGCGGCTTGGCTGCCCGCAGAGGTGCGCCGTTTGTGACGCCGCGCACGGCGGTAGGCACTAGAAAGACAGGCGTCCGCCCAAGCGCAGGAGCAGCGGCGGCTGATAGGCGGTAGGCTGGCCGTAGTTGCTGTTGACGATGAGCGGAGAGCCGTCGTTTGTACGCAAGAGCTTGAG
>CALFML010000062.1 GCA_937879845.1 uncultured Myxococcales bacterium | reverse complement strand
CCGATGTCGAACATGCGCGCTGCCTGAGGAGTACAGCGACGGCATAGCGCAGGATGGCTGAGCCCGGTGATCCTTTTGTGATCCCAGGGACGAATGTAGGAATGTGGATTTCATCCGGCGCAAAGGTCCTTGCTCAGCCCGCAGGGGACAGCGCCGGCAAACTGAGGCGCGGCGACTAATGCGCGCACAAGAAGAGTTGTTGGCGCGCAGGCAGAGCAGGCGAAACTTCGAACGGCCAGCTAAGTATACCTCGGCTCGCGAAACAGTGGGTAAGGACCCAGCACGCCTGGGGAGGCGGCGAGTGGGCACCGCGTTTGCGGTAGCTCTCGCCGGAAATGAGCGGAGCAGGGCAGGATGGGTAACCAATCGGGCATCATCCCTGCGGCCCCGATACCAGGGCGAAATTCCGATGCTAGGCTTATAAAAACCTCTTCGTTATCAAGGAGATACGCCATGCGGAAAACCAAACTGCTACTCGCCAACATCGCTGCATTCGGGCTGGTTCTGACGGGGCTGTCGAGCTGCGGCGGCGGTGACGGCGGCCCGGACAACCAGACGCCGCAACAGGCCTGCGCCGCGCTGGCTGGCAAGACCTTTGGTGAGGCGACCCTTACCAGCGCCATGCTGGTCGCCGCAAGTGGAGCGGTTGGTGAGCTCTGCCAAGTCACCGGCGAGCTCCATTCCACGCTGAAGTTTGTCGCCAAGCTGCCGACCGCGTGGAACAAGAAGCTGCTCTACATAGGCGGCGGCGGCTGGGATGGTGAGATCATCGACATCCCGCTGTCCCCTTCGGGAGCGGTCGACGGCTACGTGAGCGTCCGATCCAATGGGGGCCACAGCGATCCCTCGGGCGCGGTGTTCTTAAACAATCCGCAGGTGCAAAAAGACTTCGGCTATCTGCAGATTCACTCGGTGCTCACAGCAGTAAAGCAAGTAGTGCGGCAGCGCTACGGCGCGGACGCCGAGCGTTACTACTTTGAAGGCTGCTCCAACGGCGGCCGCGAGGCGCTGATTCAAGCCACCCGCTACCCCGCGGATTTCGACGGCATCGTCGTGCGCGCTCCCGCCTATAGCTTCACCGAGCTCGTTCTTGCCTTCAATAACAACATGAAACACCAAAATGGCACGCCCGGCGGCGCGATCACCGCGGCCAAAGCCGGCACCGTCGCCGCTGCCGTGCTAAAGAGCTGCGATGCGCTCGACGGTCTGGCCGATGGCATCGTCAGCAATATCGACAAGTGCGCCTTCGACCCAAGCCCGCTGTTGTGCGCCGCCGCCGACAGCGACACCTGCCTTACCACCGAGCAGCTGAGCACCGTCAAGACCATCTACGCCGAGTTCAAACAGAGCGGCAATCAAGTGTATCCCGGCTGGGGCCCCAGCGGCGAGGACCTCGGCTGGCCGGCCTGGATAATCGGCGATGGCATGATGGCGTCGCTGCAGATGTTCTTCGCGGAATCGCTGATTCGCTATTGGGTGGTGCAGGATCCCAGCTTCAACTCGCTGACCTTCGATCCGAACAGCTACCTGGCGCAGCTCGCCGACGTCGCCCAGACCCTGGATGCGTCTTTCGATCTGAAGTCGTTTTTTGCGCGCCAGGGCAAGATGATCCTGGTGCATGGGACTTCCGACTGGGCGATAAGCTATAAGGGCTCGATCAAGTACTGGAACAACGTCGCCACGGCCGTAGGCAGCGCGGCAGCGCGCGATGAGTCGATGGAGTTCTATCTGCAGCCGGGCGTGCAGCACTGCTTTGGCGGCGTCGGTCCCGACTCGGTTGATCTGGTCAGCGCGGTGGACGGCTGGGTGACGCGCGGGCAGCGTCCCTCGGCGGCGAACCTTGTCAGCAAGAAGTACGATATGAGCGGCGTCGTGACGATGGAGAGGCCGCTGTGCCGGTATCCCCAGTACCCGCGCTATAATGGTACGGGCGATCAAAAAGTCGCCGCCAGCTACACCTGCACGAACCCCTGAAGCTTCGCAGATCGTTACGAACCCAGCCCGCGGAGAGTGCTAGCCCTTCGTCAGCCGCAAGGAAGGGATGGGCGCCGGTCGCTTGCTGGCTCGATGCTTCCGCGTTAGCATCGTCGTAGATGGAGCTGGCCCTCGAACTGCTGCTGGAGATCCTGCTAACGGTACTCCAGTTCTTCGGCGAAATTGTCTTACAGATCTTGTTTGAGGCGGGGGTCGAGTTCATCGGCCATGCCCTCCGCTCGCGTGTTCCCGCCAAGCCGGTCCATCCGGCCCTGGCGGCGCTCGGCTGCGCGGCGCTCGGCGCGCTGGCGGGCCGGATCAGCCTTTTTATCCTGCCTTCTCTTCTGCTTGCCAGGCCGTGGATGCGCGCGGTCAACCTGGTCGCCGCACCCCTTATCGCCGGGTTCGTAATGTCCGCGATCGGGAATATGCGGCAGCGGCGTGAACAGGAACGGAGTCCCCTTGATCGATTCTGGTATGCGTTCCTATTTGCGCTGTCCATGGCGCTGGTTCGCTTTTTCTGGGGCCGCTGAGCCGCGCGCGCAGAACGTCCGACTCCTGGTCTCGCCAGCCGGCAGGGCGCGCCGTCCAGCGCTGGCCCGGCGCTTTTTCATGCGACCCAGCAGCGGCGCCTGCATCCTGAACGGAAGGAGGTCTTGATGTCCACACCCTTGGCGCCGGCCCTGACCGGGGCGCAGCCGGGTCGCGTCCGGAGACTGCGGCGCATCGCCCGCCTGCTGGGCTACGGGCTGCTGGGCCTGGGCGGGCTCTTTCTGACTCTGCTCGGCTGCGGCGCGGCCTACGAAGCCATCGCCAGCCGGTGGGCCGCGCACCGCTACCGGGCCCCCGGCCGGCTTGTCGATGTGGGCGGCTATCGGCTTCATCTTAACTGCCTGGGCCAAGGCAGTCCGACGGTCGTCCTCGATACGGGTCTGGGCGTGCCGAGCACCAGCTGGGTGCTCGTCCAGCCGGCGGTGGCGCAGCGGACGCGCGTGTGCGCCTACGACCGCGCCGGGTACGGCTTCAGCGATCCGGGGCCCGGACCGCGCACCAGCCAGCGCATCGCTGAGGAGCTTCACACCCTGCTCGATCGCGCCGGCGAGCGAGCACCCTATATTCTGGCCGGGCACTCGTTTGGCGGCTTCACCATCCGGATGTTCGCAAGCCGCTTTCCCCGCGAGGTGGCAGGCCTTGTCTTCATCGATGCCAGCCATGAAGACTTCAACTCACGCATTCGCAAAGCGGGCGACCCGACGCCGCAACAGAGGCGTCAGGAAGTGCAGCGCGAGATCGATCTTGGGTTGCTCGCGCTCCGCTTTGGCTTGCTGCGCCTTGTCCCCTCACTGACTGGCTGGGACGCCAGGGCTCCTGCGTTCCGGCGGCTCCCGCCGCAGGCCGGACAGGAGATGCTGGCCTTGTCCCTGTCCCCCAAGGCTCTCCGCGTGGCCGGGGATGAGCTGAACGCGTTTGAGCAGAGCTCCAATGAGCTGCGGGCGGCCGGTAAGCTCGGCGCGCTGCCGGTCCGGGTGCTGACGGCCGGCGGGCGCTCCGGCGAGCAAGCGCACGAAACCGCGGAGGACGCCGAGCACCATCGCATCTGGCGGCATGAGCTCCAGCCCGAGCTGGCGCGGCTTTCGTCGCGCGGCAAGCAGATCATGGTGGCTGACACCGGCCACCTGATCCCGCTGGAGCAGCCCGAGGCAGTGACCGCGGCCCTGCACGACGTCATCGCGGAGTCGCGCCGTCCGTCCGCGCCCTAGTTCACCGCGGCCGGGAGGAAGCCAGAGCCCGCATCGGCTAAGAGCTGTCATGGCGCCCGCTCTGTTCGCCCACCCGTGGCGCGCGATCAAGCGGCCTCACGTTCGCCCATGCTCCTACGCTTCACCCTGTCGCCCGCCAGGCACCAACCTGCGTTGGCGGCGCATCGCGGAGCACGGAAGAGCGGGCCATCTCACCGACGACTCTGGAACGCGCGCATCCGCGGAGAATCGTTGGGGTCGGGTTTCCTAAGTCCTCCGTGAAGGGGACGCGCGCGCGGCGGGTATGAGGATTTGGCCCTGCAAGCCGAAGAGTCCTCTGCTAGAGCTGCGGGACTTTTTATAATCGCCGAGTTTTCTTTCTACTACTGTCTCGCGGGCCTTCAGCACTGCACGAAACTGTCGTCCGCCGCCCGCGATGAAATCCTCGCGAAACTCGTTCCGCACCGTGACAAAATCTCTGCTTTGGCGCAGCGCTTCCCAGTAAACTTCGCCTGCAAACGCGAGCCAATTAGAAGCGGACCTTGGAGAGCTCCGCCGCGACGAAGTCGGGGTTTGCGTGGGTGTAAATCATGGACGTGCTGATGTCGCTGTGGCCAAGGAGCCGCTGTAAGGCCAAAAGCGAGCCGCCCGACCGTACGAAATGCGTCGCGAAGCTGTGCCGCAGCGCGTGGAATCCGCGCTCCAGCGGCCTGCAGCCGGCGATGCGGAGCAGACGAGCTAGCCCGTGAGTTGCCCGGCTTGAGGACATGCCCCAGCGTCCGCTGAAAAGCACCGGGCAAATCAGCCGCTCATCGGTTGCGGGGCAGCGGCCGCGCCACTCCCGCAGCAGCGCCGTTAGCTCGGGCGGTAGCGGCAGATGGCGGGGCTTGTTGGACTTGGGCTTGAGGCGATAGGAGCGGGCGACAGTGAGTCGTTCGCCGTCGAGATCGACATCGCACCAGCGGAGGCCGAAAATTTCGCCCCGGCGCAGGCCAAGTCTCAGGGCTAAAGAGACGGCAAGGCAGCGTGACCACTGCGTCGGGCTCCCTTTTGCCCGGGCCCCTTGCTCCGCCGCCGTCAGCAGTCGCGATGCTTCATCGGCCGTCAGGTGTTCAAGGGAGCGCTCGCGAGGCGGTAGATCGAGCTTATGCGCCGGATTATGTTCGATCCATCCTTCCTTGACCGCCCACGAGAGCGCGGTTGACAGCGGCCGTATCGAGGCCCGTACCGTGTTGGCCCGATAGCGGCGTGACAGCACATTGCGCACCCGCTCCAGGTCCGGGCGCTTGAGTGCAGCGATGGGCATGGTGCCGACCAGCGGCAAAAGCCGAGTCAGGCTGTACCGGGCGTTGCGGCGGTAACGGTCCATGTCCTTGACGCGCGGCGAGACAAACTCAGAGAGGAATCTTTGGCACAGTTCTGCGACGGTCAGTTCGAGCCGCGTCGCAGGCTCGGCGAGACCGGCGAGGCCGCGGGCAATCCGCCCTTCGATCGCCTGCAGCATGCGCCGAGCTTCGGCGTACGTGGGCTGCTTGCTCGCTTGGACTCGGCGCTTTCCGCCTTCATACCAGCGCAGGTAATAGCCGAGGAATTTGCCGTTCTTGACCCGCTTGATCAC
This sequence comes from uncultured Myxococcales bacterium, assembly GCA_937879845.1. Classification (GTDB taxonomy): domain Bacteria; phylum Myxococcota_A; class Polyangia; order Palsa-1104; family JAEUJZ01; genus CALFML01. The sequence goes on along the minus strand of CALFML010000062.1, from coordinate 214 downwards.
CTCGCCCATGGGGCCTCCTCGACGGGCTACGCCCGTGATCCCGTGGTGATCCCAGGGCCGCGTGTAGGTGCCCCTCTGGCGTGATGGAACCCGTCACGCGGTGGCCTGCGCCCGCCTTCGTAAGTAAGCAGAAAAGCTGAGTTTTTTGGTTGTCTGGTTCCGATGTCGAACATGCGCGCTGCCTGAGGAGTACAGCGACGGCATAGCGCAGGAT
>CALFML010000061.1 GCA_937879845.1 uncultured Myxococcales bacterium | reverse complement strand
CCTCGCTGAGCAGGCTGCGATCGAGGATGTCGGGCACGAAGCCGGCGCCGATGCCTTGGATGCGGTGCGGTCCGGGCGCGCCGCCGGAGAGCACGGGGGAGCCGGCCGGCTCGACGGCGATGATGCGCACGGAGGGGAAGGCGGTCCGCAGCACCTGGCCGACGCCGGTGATCGTTCCGCCGGTGCCCACGCCGGCGACGAACGCATCGACCTGCCGCCCCATCGCTTGGAGCTGCGCCAGGAGCTCAGGGCCGGTGGTGCGCCGGTGCGCTTCGGGATTGGCGGGATTTTTGAACTGCTGCGGCATGTAATAGCGGCTGTCGCTGCGCACCAGCGACTCGGCACGCTCGACGGCGCCGGCCATGTCCAGGCGCTCCGGCGTAAGAATGAGCTCCGCCCCGTAGGCGCGCAAAAGACTCCGCCGCTCTAGGCTCATCGACTCCGGCATCGTCAAGACCAGCTTGTAGCCCTTGGTCGCGCAGCACAGCGCCAGCCCCACGCCGGTGTTGCCGGAGGTCGGCTCGACCAAGATCGACTCGCCCGGGGTGATCAGGCCCTTTTCCTCCGCCGCCTCGATCATCGATAGGGCGATGCGATCTTTGACCGAGCCGCCGGGGTTTTGCTGCTCGCACTTGGCCAGCACGGCGGCCCCGCCTGCTGCGACCATGCGACGCAGCCGGATAAGCGGCGAGCCGCCGATCAGCTGAAGGATGTTGCGCACTGCGATAGCGGTCTGAGGCACGTCTTTGTTTTACCGCAAGCCCGTCCGAGGATGAAGTTTGCTGTGCAAGTCGCCGCCGCGTCCCCGACTCTTCTCCGCTATGATGGCGCGCGCCCGCGCCCCGATTTCGTACCGATGTCCATTCCAGACGCTCCAGCCGCCGCCCCAGCCGCCGAACCGATCCGGTCCGCCCCTGCCCGCTTGGGGGTCTACATCCACTTTCCCTACTGCCAAAAGCACTGCCCGTATTGCGACTTTGCCGTCGCCGTACGCAAACAGATTCCGCACGAGCATTACCTGTCCGCCATCCGCACCGAGCTCGCCGCCAAAGCGCCGCTGTTTGCCGGCAGCGCCGCGGTCAGCGTCTACCTCGGCGGCGGCACCCCGTCGCTGTGGCAGCCCGACTGCATCGCCTCCGCGATCGACGCCGTGCTCGCTGCCTTCCCGCCCGCGGTGGACTGCCCGCCGGAGATTACGCTGGAGTGCGATCCCGCGGGTCTGTCCGCCGACACGCTGCACCGGTTGCGCCGGATCGGGGTGAACCGGCTGTCGATCGGGGCGCAGTCGCTGCAGCCGCGCCATCTGGTGCAGCTCGGACGGCAGCATACTCCCGCCGACATTCCCCTTTTGGTCGAGCAAGCGCGGGCGGCGGGCTTCGCCAACCTCTCACTCGATCTGATGATCGGCCTCATCGATCAAAAAAAAGCGGAGCTCGACGACGATCTGCGGCGGCTGCTGGAGCTGCGGCCGGAGCACGTCTCGCTCTACCAGCTGACCATCGAGCCGGGCACCGCGCTCGCAGCGGCGGTCCGGCGCGGCCAGACAAGCGCCCCGACCGACGAACAGCAAGCCGATGCCTACGATCGGGTGCGCGAACTGCTGGACCCCGAGTACCAGCACTATGAGATCTCCAGCTTCGCCCGCCGTCCCGCCAAGGACCGGCCGGACCTCGACTACCGCGCCCGCCATAACCGCCTGTACTGGACCCTGGGCGACTATCTCGGACTCGGCGTGTCGGCGCACTCGTTCCGGCGGCGGCCAGCGGGCGGCGGGGAGCGCTTCGCCAACGTCCGCGGCGTCGAGTCGTACCTGGGAATCTGGGGCGGGAGCGCGCCGCCAGCGCGGTTTTCGCCCAGCGATGCCGCGGCGCCCGGACTCGCGCTTTATGAGCACCGCGACCCGGAGGCGCTGGCCCGCGAGGGACTGTGGCTGGGGCTGCGCGCCTTGACCGGCTTGTCGCGGACCGACTTTGCCGCCCTGCACGGCTACGATCCGCTGCTGCGGCATCATGCGCCGATCGCCGATCTGCAGGCGCGCGGCCTGCTCGCCGTCGAGGGCGACTGGCTGCGGCTCACCCGACGCGGAGCGCTGTTTGCGGACGAGGTCGGGGCTGTGTTCCTGTAGGCAGGGGTTATACTTCGGGACATGGATAGGGGACTTCGCCGCGTGCTCGCCGGCCTGCTTTTCAGCGGCTGCCTGTTGGCGCAGCCGCGCGGCCTGGCCGAAAGCCTTGCGGCGCCGGCGCCGGCGGCGCTGCCGGGGCCGCGGCCGGAGTCGGCGAACCTGCGCATCACGGAGCTCGTGAAGCAGGCGCGCGATCTGCATTACGAGGCCAGCCGCCACCGCAGCCGCGAGAGCGCCGAGCGCGTCAAGCTGATGAAGAGCGCCATCGACACCCTGCGGCGGGCCGTGCAGCTCGACGAGCATAACGTCGAAAATCGCGTACTGCTGGCGGAGTGGCTGGCGCGCCCGGAGCTCGGCGATGCGTCGCTCATCCGCGCCGGCGATGAGCTCTTGCGCGCCCGACGCGATGACGACGTCGATGCCCTCGCCTACGACATCGCCAGCCTCCTCGGGCTCGTCTACTCCCACCTCAGCCGCTTCGCCGACGCGGTGACCGAATACGATCGCGCCCTGCGCGTGCTGGCAGCGGAGCCGGATCAGGTCGCCCAGCGCCGCAACCAGCAGAACGCGACGCTGCTCGGCAACTCCGCCGAGGCGCTCATGGCCGTCGGGCGCTTAAATGAATCGATCCGCCGCTACGCGCTGGCCGAGCAGGTGGACAAGACGGACTTCGCCGCCCTGCACGCGCTCGGGCTGGCGGTGGCCTATGATCGCGACGGTCAGACGCACAAGAGTCGCGAGGCGCTCATCCGCTCGCTGGCCGCCGACCCCGGCCTGCATCTGTTCCAGAGCGACGACGTTTTTTTCGCTCCCGACGGCGACCGCTTCTACTACGAGGGGCTTATCGCCGAGGCGCTCGACAATCGCGATGACGCGGTGCACGCCTTCCAAGAGTTCCTGCGCGTCCAACCGAGCAGCCGCTACGCCGACCGCGCCCGCTTCCATATCGAAGAGCTGAAGAAGCTCCCCGGAATCACGCCGCTGGAGCTCTTGCGCGCCAACGTCCTTCTGGCACCGCCGCAGATGGCCGTGGAGGACACCGCGGCCGCGCTCCGCCACCACCGCAGCGAAGAAGACATCATGAAGGTCGCGCGCAGCCACCAGATTGAGGTGCGCCGCTGTTACGTCAAGGGGCTGCGGCAGCGGCCGCGCCTCACCGGGGATCTGGCGATCGCGCTGCTCATCAACCGCGATGGCGCGGTGATTCTGGTGCAGCCGCTGGAGAACACCCTCGACGAGCATATCGATCCCAAGGCGGCGGCGCCGGCGGCGGCGGGCAAGGAGCGCGATAAGGACAAGGCCGCCGCGGCGCGCGCCGTGCCGCCGCCGGGTCAGACCGCGACGGAGATGCTGCGCTGCGTGACCGGCGCGATTCACCGCTGGCGCTTTTCTCCCGCCGAACCCGATACCGTGGATCAAGACGAGCTGGCGCTGCCCATGCGCTTCGAGGTCCGGGGGTGACCCAGGTTGCCTAGCAGCGCCGCGGCGGCGCGGATCCTGGCGCTGGGCCTGGGCCTTTGCTTGGCGGTGCCGGGGCGGCCGGCGGCGGCCCCGTGTGAGCGATCGCTGTGGGGCTGTCCACCGACGGATAAGAAGTCGGATGCGGCCAAGGACGCGGCCGCGGCCAAAGATCCGCAGGCGCGGTATGAGCAGCTGTGCGCGCACGGCCGGCGGGCGCTGCGCTTCGTGCAGACGAGCGGCCAAGCGGTGGGCCTGCGTGAGCTGAACGATGCCTTGCCCGATCTCACCGAAGCGGTGCGCCTCTTGCCGGAGCAGCCCGAGGCCTGGGCGCTGCTCGGGGTGATTCAGCTCGACCTCGGGCAGTGGGAGCTGGCCGAGCCAGCCCTTGCGCGCGCCGAAGCCACCGGTGAACAGGCGCCGGCAGGACGGGTGCCCGGCGCGGCGACCGGAGAACATCGGCCGCGGCCGGGGCTGCTCGCCAGCCTGGATCCGCAGCTGGCGAGCCGGGTCGCCACGGATCTGGCGTTCATCCAAGCGCAGCGCGGGGACGTGACGGGAGCGATCGAGCGCACCCGGCGGCTACTTTTGCAGAACCCGCCGACCCACCGCGCGCTGTTTCGTCTGGGTGATCTGCTGATGGCGCAGGGCAGTCTGGACGAGGCCACGGCGAGCTACGAGCGGGCGTGCACGATGCCGCGCAGCGGCACCACCACGACCTTGGAGCTCGCCCGCGCCTGTCATGGATTGGTCGTGGCGCTGGATCGCGGCGAGCGGGCCCGCGCGGCGTTCATCCTGCGGCGTGCCACATCCCTTGATGGCGACCACCGCGCGGTCGAGATGGCGGACCTTTTTCCGTCCTGCGACCGCGACTACTACCGCGCCCTGACCCTGGCCCCGGGCTGCGCCCGCCGCGCCGCCTTGCACACCTACCTGCGCGAGGCCCGCAAGCAGCCCGGCATCCCCGCCGCATACCTTCGCCGCGCCGAAGATCACCTGCAGGCGGAGAACAACCTCTCTTGCCCAAAAGAGCCGTAATCGCGCCGTAATCGCGCCGCAGCGGCACCGCGATCATCGCTGCCGCGCCATCAGTAAAAAGCCGCCGGCGGCGCGGCCCGGCGTGCTATGCGTTCGCAGTCAGAACGCAATCCCACTAGGAATTCCTGTGCGCGTGGAGAGCTTCGTGATGGAAAATGCCAGCGGTATGGTAGGTCGGCGGGCTCGCCTTGGGCGCCGCGCTCGTCTGTTGCTTGCTTCCGGCGGTGCGCTGATCGTCGCCACGGCATCAGGTGGGCTTGTGCCGCCAGTCGCCGCCGCCGCCGCCGCCCAGTCCGGCGCCGCAATCACAGCGAGCCCGGCACCGGCCAAGGTGGAAGCGCGCGCCCTGCGTGACAGCGAAGACGGGCAGCGCGCATCGGTCATGATCGTGCTGCGCGAGCAAGCCGACCTGCGGCAGGCGGCGAAGATCAAAAACGCGGATGCGCGCGGGGTCGCGGTCTATCAGGCGCTCACCGCCACCGCCAGCCGCACCCAGGGTCCGATCCTCGATCTTTTGCGCCGCCGCGGGCTGACCTACAAATCGTTCAGCGTTGCCAACGTCATCGCCGCCGCCTGCGATCGCGAGACCCTGCTCTTGCTGGCGGCGCGGCCCGAGGTCCGACTCATCGAAGCCAGCGTCGAGCAGCCCTTCCTTGAGCCGCCGGCCATCGCCGCGCTCACGCCGACCCCGGAGTACTTGAGTCCCGCGACGATCGAGTGGGGCGTGCAAAACGTCGGCGCCCCGCAGGTCTGGGATCGCGGCGCCTTCGGCCAGGGAATCGTGATCGCCGATGCCGACACGGGACTCCAGTGGGATCACCCGGCCCTCAAGGCCCGCTACCGCGGCTGGAACGGCAGCAGCGCGGATCACGGCTACAGCTGGCACGACGCGGTGCACGAAGGGACCGGCAACCCCTGCGGCATCAACACCACGGCCCCCTGCGATGACAACGGCCACGGGACCCACACGGCTGGCACCAGCGTCGGCGATGACGGCATGGGCAACCGCATCGGCGTGGCGCCGGGGGCGCGGCTCATCGCGTGCCGCAACATGGACCGCGGCAACGGCACGCCGACTCGCTACACCGAGTGCTTCCAGTTCTTCATCGCCCCCACGGATCTCATGGGCCAAAATCCCAAGCCGGAGCTGCGGCCGCACGTCATCAACAACAGCTGGGGCTGCACGACCGGCGAAGGCTGCGCGCCGACCACGCTGCAGCTCATCGTCGAAAACACCCAGGCCGCCGGCATCTTCGTCGAAGCCTCGGCCGGCAACAGCGGCCCCGGGTGCGGCACGGTAAGCGATGGACCGGCGCTGTTCGCTGCCGCTTTTTCCACCGGGGCGCACGACAACGCCAACAAGCTCGCCAATTTTTCCAGCCGCGGACCCGTGACTAGCGATGGCTCTCTGCGCAGCAAGCCGGAGGTCACGGCTCCGGGCGTGCGCGTCCGATCGAGCGTGCGGGGGAGCGCGTATGCGCAGCTGAGCGGCACATCTATGTCCGGCCCGCATGTGGTGGGCGTGGTCGCCCTCCTGTGGTCGGCGCGGCCGGAGCTTTCGCGCGATGTCGAGGCGACCAAGGAGCTGCTCAAAGCCTCGGCGCGGCCGGACGTGGGGCTGCGCGGCGTGGAGAGCTGCGGCGGCCTGCCGAGCGATTTCGTTCCCAACAACACCTTCGGCTACGGCCGCGTCGATGCGCTGCGCGCGGTGACGTGGTAGCCGCCGGCCGCGGCCAACTTCTTTGGAGCTTGTGATGCGTAAGCTGCTGGGTTCTTTCCTGACTTCGGGTCTGGCTTCGGGTCTTTTCTTGCCGCTCCTTTTCTCGTGCGGGTCGGGCGAGCCGGGCGGCATCGGGCCGCAAGGCGAGCCGGGCGCCCAAGGTCCCGCCGGACCGCAGGGACCGCCGGGCACTCCCGCCGTTCCCGCGCCGACCCTCACCGGGATCTCACCGCTGGCGGTTTTCCCCGACCGCACGGTGACCGTGCAGCTTAGCGGCATCGGTACCCACTTCGGCAAGGACACCACGCTCCGCTTCACGGATGCGGCGATCACGGTCGGCAAGATCACCGTGGGCAGCGCCGGCTACTTGCAAGCGGAGGTGAATGTCGGAGCGGACGCCGTTTTTGGCCCGCACGACCTGACCGTCGAAAGCGCGGGCGTCGATCCGAGCGGAATGCCCACGGGCGGCCGGGAGAAAGCGATGCTCCTTGGCGCGCTGCAGGTAGCTCCGTCGCTGCTGGTCGATGCCAACGGCACCACGGCGAAAGTCATGCAGGGCGGACTTTTGGATTTCAGCCTGCTCAATCTGGATCGCGACACGCCGTTTGCCGGAACCGCGCGACTTTCCGGCGGGGTTCGCGCCTTGTACACGGCAGCGCTGGGCGGACGGCTCAGCGGCTACGGGCTCGTGGATGCGCTGGCGCCGGCGGGAGGTCTGGCACTGCGCGCCGCGTTCGATAAGGGCGGCGCCGCTGTCACGTTCATCGCCAACCCAGGCGCTCCCGCGACGCCGCAGGTGGAGACCCGCGCCGCCAAGCTGCTGACCTTGGGTACGGCCACGACCGGCGAGACCTTGGCCGCGCCGCGCCAGACCAACCTTTACAAGCTCAGCACCACCGCGGATGCGCAGGTCGCAGTGCTGTCGTTTGCCACCACCGGAGGGCTCACCGCCAACACCGTGGCCGGAGCCGCGGCGCCGGCGAGCGGCAAGTGGAACGACGGGCAGTTCTACTACTGCTCCACCAACATGGCGGCACAGACCGCGCTCGTATGGCTGCCCAGTAAAGGAGATCAGTATCTGACCGTCATTGCGGCGAGCCTGGGCGGCGCGGCGGACTACGGCTACGGCGTTACGGCGCGGGCGGCGGCAGCCAAGACGTTTACGACCAAGGAGGCGGCGATGATGGCGGACACCCCGGCGTCCCCGCTGGCCACCGTGATGGTCGATTCGCCGCAGCGCAGCAGCGATGGCGCGCTCGATAGTCCGGCGGACGTGGACTACATCCGCTTCCAGGTGGCAAAGGCCGGCCGGATTTATGTGCAGGCGGTCGCGCCCGGGCAGGGGCTGGGGACGCCGGCGCTTACCGTGGCGCTTTTGCAGAGCGACTGCGTGACACCGCTGGCGCCGCCGCGGCCGGTGCAGCAGGAGGCCGCGGTCACCGACGGCGCAAGCTACTGCGCGGTCCTCTCAAGCCCCAGCAGCTACGCGGGGTCCTACCACCTGATCCTGGCGCAGGATCTATAGGTCCCGCGTATTTTGGGACGGCGCAGTCTGCTGCTGCGCCGCGACTCCAATCGACTCGCGACAGCCGGGAGATCTTGATGTCGGTATTCTCCTTCCTCCGCGCGATCGCCCGCCGCGGCACTCCATATTGGGGGGAGCTGCAAGCCGAGCTGCAGCTCCTGCCGGAGCTTTTGCGGGGCGGCGTGCCGCTGTACTTAAAGACGCTGCTGCTGTCAAACCCCACGCTGGTCTCGCTGGTGCAGCGCAACGCCCAAGCCCAGCCGCACGGGCTGGCGCTGGAGCTCGATGACGATCGCCTGAGCTGGAGTGAGCTCGATGCGCTCACGAGCCGCGCCGCGCACGTCCTGTCCGCTGTCGGGGTGCGCGCCGGTGATGTAGTAGCGCTTTTGGGCCACAACTCGCCGCGCTATCTCGGGCTCTTGCTCGCGGCGACGCGCGTTGGGGCCACGGTGGCGCTCATCAACTACAACTTGCGCGGGGCGCCGCTCTCCCACGCCCTCAAGGTCAGCCGGGCGCGGCTCGCCCTGGTCGAAGAGCCGCTGGTTTCGCTTCTGCCCGCGCCGCTAGCCGAGCATGTGCCCGGGCTGTCCATCCTGCGCTACGGCAGCGCGCAGAGCGAGCTCGATGCGCGCCTGCGGCAAGCGCCCGCCGCGGCGTTTTCTCCGGCGCGCGTGTCGGCGGATGACGATTTCGTCTACATCTACACTTCGGGAACCACGGGTCTGCCTAAGCCCTGCCGGGTCTCGCACTCGCGGGCGCTGCTCGTCAGCACCATTTTGGGGCAGGCGCTCTTCGGCTTTCAGCCCGGCGACAAGCTGTACTCCCCGCTGCCGCTGTATCACTCAAGCGCGCTGCTCATCGGTGTCGCCACCGCCATCGCCTACGGCACCCCGACCGCGCTGCGCGAGTCGTTCAGCGCCAGCGCTTTTCTCGCCGATGTGCGCCGCTACGATGCCACGGCGATGCTCTACATCGGCGAGATGTGCCGCTACCTCCTGGCCACGCCGCCCTCGCCGCTCGACTCGGCGCATCGGCTGCGGGTGGCGGTGGGCAACGGTCTGCGGCCGGAGATCTGGTCCCGCTTCCGCGAGCGCTTCGCCATCGCCAACGTGCACGAGTTCTACTCCGCCACCGAAGCGCCGGGCGTCCTGTTCAACCTGACCGGGGTCGAGGGCTCGGTCGGCAAGCTGCCGCTCGGTGGCTTGGGACTTTACAAGCTCGCCCGCTTCGACGTGGAGCGCGAAGAGCTCATCCGCGACAAGCAGGGGTTCTGCATTCCCGCGGCGGAAGGCGAACCCGGCGAGCTCCTGATCCGGACCCTGGAGATTCCGCTTCTCGCCGGACTTGCCTTTCGCGGCTACACCGATGCTGCGGCTTCATCCGCCAAAGTGGTGGCCGATGCGTTCAGCCGCGGCGACCGATACTTTCGCACCGGTGATCTGCTGCGCTGCGATGCGCTGGGGTTTTATACGTTCGTCGATCGCATCGGCGACACGTTCCGCTGCAAGGGCGAAAACGTCTCGACCAGCGAAGTGGCCAGCGTGCTCAGTCGCGCCAGCGGATCGGCCGAGGTGGCGGTGCTGGGCATTCAGATCCCACAGCTGGAAGGCCAGTTCGGGCTGGCCGTCCTTGCGGGCGGGCAAGACTTCGATGCCCAGGCGTTTTACCGCGCGGCGCAGGAGCTTCCAAGCTACGCCCAGCCGCGCTTCGTGCGCCTGGTCACGGAGCTTGAGACGACCAGCACTCACAAACAAAAAAAGGCGTCGCTCAAGCGCGAAGGCGTGGATCCGCGCACCGTCGGCGATCCGCTGTTCGTGCGCACCGATGCGACGTACGCTCCGCTGACCCCGGAGCTCTACGCCGGCATCATCGCGGGCACGGTGCGTATCTAGTCTGCGCTGTGCCAGGGCGGCACCAGGATCTAGACGCGTGCCGGACGGCGACTACTGATGATAGTAGCCGTAGTCGTAGCTGCCGCCGTAGGGGTTGGGCGGCGGCGCACCGTAGGGCGGCGGCGGCGCACCATACGGCGGCGGCGGTGCTCCGTACGGCGGCGGTGCATACTGCGGCGCGCCGGCGCACGTGACCGAGACATGCGAGGGTGTATAGATCCCCAGCGTCACCCAGCTCACCAGGATGTTCCCCACCGAGCGCTTGGTATCCACACGCGCCACCCCGCGTCCGGCGCAGAAGGTATCGGCCGAGATCTGGCCGCCGACGCTCCCCCACAGCCAGCCGTTGACCCAGGTGCTGTGCTTGTCGCCGGGCGGCACTGTCGGCATGAGCACCGCCGAATGGAAGCAGCCGGAGGAAGCCAGCAGACTCCCGCCGAGCAGCGCGGACAGCATGAATCGCGACACTACGGTGCAAATAGAAGAAGACATAATAGGACTCCTTGCGCGTCGCTCCGAAGCAACGGACTTATCGGCGCGATGGCTCAGGCCGCGGACGGTTTCCGCGTCTGCATCGCCGGTCTGCTTCGTTAAACACCGGAGGGCCGGCGATCTGTCACCGCGTTTTGCAGGAGCGCGTATTTTGTTTGTCGGACGGCGGCGGCGGCGCGTTTGCGGGAAGCTTCAGGCGGCTACTTGATTCGCGGCGGCGTGTACTCTTTTTGCGGATCCACCGGCACCGCGTAGGGCGATGACCATAGAGTCTGGAAGATCCGCGCTCCCTGCCGGGCAACGGCGGGCCGGCGGATGATGAGCTCCACGTTGCGGCTGCCCAGGAACATCTCCGGCTCCCAGTTGGCGGTGCCGAGCCACAGGATCCGCTCGTCCACGATCAGGTACTTGCTGTGGATGACCCGCGCGTGCGGGATGAAGCGGCCTTGCAGCTCGGGGATGTTGACGATGCGGACGGCGATGCCGGGCACCTGCGTCAGCTCCTTGAGGTGCGCGATCGCCGGCTGGGTGGTGTTCCAGTTGGAGACCAGGAGCTGCACGTTCACCCCGCGCCCCGCGGCGGCGCGCAGCTCACGATCGATCACGAGCCATGGCTCTTTGGTGCGATGGACAAAGGGGGAGTATTTGAGCAGCTGCACGCTCACGCTGTGCCGGGCTTCCCGCAAAAGCTCCACCAGCGCTTCGATGGCCGGCCGCGTTCCGGTCGGCAACAGGGGCGGCGGACTGGCGACAAGCTCCACGTCTTGCTCCGTAGCCAGCGGCGCAGCGGCCAGCGGCGCAGCGGCAACCGGCGCAGGAGGCGGCGCCTGACTCTGCGGATCCGCGGCCGCCAGTTCCCAGTCGAGTGCAAAGATCCGCGCAAGCTGTGCCGCCAGCGCAGCGCTGCGAATGCGCACCCCAAGCTCATGGATCTGGCTGAGCGAGCGCCAGTCGAAGTTCTGGCTGCCGATGTAAAGAAGCTCGTCATCGATGAGCAAGTACTTGGCGTGCACGATCCCGCCTGTGCGCCTTGAGAGATCGAGATAGCGGACCTCGATTCCCGGCACTGCCTTGAGACGCTCCTGCGTCTCGCGATCGTTGTGCCGCAGCGCCGTGGACAGCACGATGCGCACGCGCACGCCGCGCCCGGCCGCCGCCTGGAGTTCATCTAAGATCGGCGCCAGCGCCTCACCGGCATCCGACTGGACGTAGAACTGCTCCATCTCGATGTGGGTGCGAGCGCCGCGGAACAGCTCGCGCCAGACTTCGGCGGCGGTGGGCAGCGCGGGATCGCGGAGCGGCAAGCCTTGCGGGATGGACTGCGCCAGCCCTAGCTCGGCCGCTTGCGCCGCAGCCGCCGGCGCGGCGATGGGCTGGGATGGAGCGATGGGGCGCGCATGGGCGCACGAAAGCCCACACAGGACGATGAACGCAAGAAGCCGCTGGGCGGTATATGTACAAGGACCAGGCATGGCCGGCACTAAAGTCACACGCCGCGGCGGGCGTCAATCGACCGGCGCTGCCCCGCGGAACCCGCCGCTTGTGATCCGCCGCCGAATCCGCGCCGCCGCTACCGCGCCAAATCTCTATAATGAAGGCCCGTGAGCACACTTAGTCAGCGCCTGCCCGCGAACCTGCCGAGGATTCCCGGCCTGACCCCTGCCGCACCGCCGCCGACCGTGCCCGCCGCGCCCCCCGCCGCGACGCCCGCCGCCGAGGAGCAGCTGCTCGACAAGCTGCCGTCACCGGTCGACTTCGTGAATCGCGCGGCCGACCGCTGGCTCATGGCCCACAAGCACACAAACGAAGTGTTGCTCTGGGGCACGCACTTGCTGGTCGCGGTGCTGTTCACGCTAGTGCTGGCGTGGGCGGTGGGCGCGGCGTGTCGGACCCTGGGGCGCTACTTCGATCGCCGCAGCAACCACCTGCCGGCGAGTCTTCTGCTCATCGCCGCGCCGACCGTGCGCTGGGTGCTGGTGCTGGCGGGACTGGCCGACGCGGTGGAAGATGCGTGGCCGGCGACCAAAGGTCCGGTGCGCTGGATCGCGGGCGCGCTGTTCTCGCTGGCGGTCATCTTGGCGGTGCGCGGCCTCATCACGATGGCGCGCACGCTGCTCGATACGCTGCTAAAGCCCCGCATCGTGGAGTCGATCGACGACGAGTTCGGACACTCGAGCAGCGGAGCCGGGGCGCAGGCGCTGGTGCCGCTCATCCAGCGGATCGCCGCCGTCCTTTTGTGGCTGGCCGGGCTGATCCTGGTCTTGGATCACTTCGGACAGAATGTCTCCTCGGTCGTGGCGGCGCTGGGGGTGACCTCGCTGGCGATCGGCCTGGCGTCGCAGCAGGCGCTGTCCAACATCATCGCCGGGCTGGTGCTGGCCCTGGATCATCCGTTCCGCATCGGCGATCGCATCCGCCTACCGGGGCTCGATGGCGGCGAGGTCTTGGATGTCGGGATGCGGGCGACGCAGATTCGCCTCTCGGACGGCTCGCTGCTGATTGTGCCCAACGCCGATCTGGTGAGCGCGCGCCTGGTCAACCAGTCGGTCGATAACGCAGTACGCGTCGAGGTGCGGCTGACCATCCCGGTGCCGCTCGATGTCGACAACCTGACCCGGTACCTCTTGGACGCGGCGAAGAAAGTGGAGCCGGCGCCGCTTGCCGACCGGCCGCTGCGCGTGCACTTGCTGAGCATCTCCGACAAGCTGGAGCTGGCGCTCATCCTGTGGCTGCCGCGCTATGCCGACGTACCGCGGGTGGAGGAGCAGCTGCGCCGGGTCGCGCTGCGGCGGATTCAAGAGCTGCTCGCGGCCCTGCCGGCGCCGGTCGCGCCGCCGCCGGTCCCGGCCAAGCCGTTGCCGCCCGCGGGAGCGCTGTTGTCCGCACCCGTTACAGCCTCTGGCGATTCCTTTCCTCCGGCGGCGCCGCCCCCAAGCCAAGCGCCGCCCGCGTCGCCGACCGCCGCCATGGACGCAGCGCGTCCGGCGAGCGGAACCCCCGCGCCGTCATCACGCGAATCGCGGAAACGCCGACGATAACAAAGCTGTAAAGCAGCTACTTGCGGAGCGGGCCCCAGGTGGGGCTCTCGGCGCCGCCGCGATATACGGGACGCTCGGTCTTGCCGTCGAAGGTGGCGGCGTAGATGCCGCCGCGGCTGCTCTTGTAGGCGATGGCGCGGGCGTTGGGGGCCCAGGAGGGATGGGTGTTGCTGCCGCGGTTCTCGGTCAGGCGGGTCAGCTCGCCGCCGGATGGATCGACGGTGAAGATGTCGAAGTTGCCGCGCTCATCGCGCCCGGAGAAAGCGATGACCGACTTGCCGTTGATCGGGCGCGGGCTCCAGCACGGCTCCTGGTTGTAGTTGCCTTTGCGGGTGAGCTTGTTCTGCCCGCCGCCGGAGGCCGACATCACCCAGATCTGCGGCGAGCCGTGGCGATCCGAGACGAACGCGATCTGCGATCCGTCGGGCGACCACGTCGGCGAGCTGTCGATGCCGGGGTTGTTGGTCAACCGCTTCACGATCTCACCGCTCGGGGTGAGGACGTAGATCTCGCTGTTGCCCTCAAACGACAGGGTGAGGGCGAGGCGGCCGCCGTCGGGCGCGAACACGCCGCCGGTGTTGAGGCCGGAGCGGGTGGAGATCCGCCGCGGCTTGCCGCCGCCCGCCGCGACCATCCACAGATCCGGCGACTCGCGGACGAAGCTCGTGTATAAGAGGCTCCCGCCGCTCGGGTGCCACGACGGCAGGATGTTCTGCGAGCCATTACCGGTCACCGTGTGCACACCGGCGCCGTCCCAGTCCATGATCGCGATCTCCTTGGTCTGCCCGGAGACCTTGGAGAACGCGATCTGTGTCCCGAAAAACGAGTCTTCGTTCGTGAAGTACTTGACCACCTCGGCGGCGAACTGGTGCGCCAGGTTGCGCGTGTTGGCCTCGCCGGCGCGGTAGTTCTTGGTCAGCACCGGGGAGTCGCCCTTGACCACCTCGAACAGGCGGAACTCGACGCTGAGATCGCCGCCGCTCTGGCTGACGCGGGCCTTGATCACGCTCTCGGCGCCGACGGTCTTCCACGAGTCGGGGGTGATGTTCAGGTTCTCCTTGGCCAGATCGGCGACGAACGAGGCCGGATCGAGCACCTTGAAGAAGCCCGACAGCGCCAGGTCGTTCGCGACGACCTCGGTCATCACCTGCGCCGCCGCGCCCTCGCCGAGCACCCGCGGGATGGCCACTTTGTAAAGGGCCTGGCCGGGGTTTGTGATCTTGAACCGCACGACCTCGTCGGCCTGCTGGGCCTTTGACGGGGCCACCGCCATCATGCCGAGCGCCATCCCCAGTCCAAGATACGCAACCGTAAACAGCGTCCGTCGCATAGACCTCACCGTATCGAGAAGCCGAGGTGAATTCAAGCTAGTTGCCGCCCGCCCCAGCTTTTGCGCCGGGGCCCTTGTTCTGCACCTTATTTTGGACCTTGCTTCCCGCTTTGGCCCCTGCCGCAGGGGCTTTCCCGTCGGAAGCAGCGGCCGCTTTGAGATCGCGGCGGCTCACCGTGACTTTGAGAATCTTCAGATCTTGGAGGGGCTTATCGCGCCCGTCGCGCGGCTGGCCGCTTATCTTTTGCACGAGGTCGATCGGGCTGCACTTGCCGAAGATCTGGTAGTGCGCGCCGGGCCGGGCGCCGTCATCGAGCATCTGGGTCGGGCCCTCGGTGATGAAGAACTGCGATCCGGCGGTGTTGGGGCCGCGGTTGGCCATCGCCAGCATGCCGCCGCTGTCGAACCGGTGCGGCTCGTTTTTCTCATCGAGGATCGTATATCCCGGCTCACCGGTGCCGTTGCCCTTGATGTCGCCGCCCTGGATCATGAAGGTCGGGATCACGCGGTGGAAGGTCAGCCCGTCGTAAAAAGGCTTTTTCACCCACTGGCCGCTCACCGGGTCGCGGTACGGGCGCAGGCCGCGCGCCAAGCCGACAAAGTTGGCGACGGTGCTGGGGGCGTCTTTTTCAAACAGCTCGCACGTGAACTCGCCGAGCGAGGTCTGGATGGCCGCGGTGAGCTGTCCCGTCCCGGTCACGCCTTTGACGGCCTCTTCGATCGTGAACTTGCCGCCGAGGGGATCACTCGGGTCGCCGGCCTGCGCCACCGCGGGAGTAAACGCGGCAAGCAGCACAAGGAGAGTTCCGGGCCGGGACATACAGGTGAGGATGGACATTGAAGCGGCTCCTTTTCGTTTCTTATGAAAGTTTGGATGATTCCGGTAAAGCGGCTACGGCGGCGCGTCTTTTTGCGAGTAGATGCGCAGCGGCGCGACATGCTTGTAGGCGACGCAGCGCAGGCGCAGCCGCTGCAGTCGGGCGAGGATCACGGCGCGCGGCTCGCGGCGCGTCCGCGCGATGCGGGCATGCTCGAACACCGCCGAGCCGACCCCGCGCGGATGAAAGAGCATGGCGCGGCTGAAGACCAGACGGTAGGGCCGCTCGGGATCGGCGACGATCCGGGTCTCGAACAAGTCGCCGGGCTGCACGCCGTGGAGGCTGCGGCGCTCATCGACATCGAACTGCGCCCCGCCCAGCACGTCCTCGACCTGCGCTCCGCCGCTGTGCAGGGTGCGGACATGAAACAGGCTGCGGTGCGCCGCGCGCAGCGCCAGATACGTCGCCCGATCGAGCGCCGCCTTGTTCCCGTCTTCCCCGCTCGGGCGCTCGGGCGGCGCGGGCAAAAGCTGAAGCGCCCGATCCACCGCCGTCAACCCATCGGACCCGCGCCGATCGAGCACATACCACTCGACAAACGCATCGCTGCGCTCGCCGTAGAGCTCATGATCGGGATGCACCCGGCCGGTCTGCGCCCCCCACTCCTCGCGGGCCAGACGCACGTCCGTTTCATCTTGCGTCGCCCGACCGACTAGCTCGTCGAAGACTGCCCAGCGCATAGCAGCGGGAGTACCAGCAAGCGCCACCGCGGTCAAGGATCCGCGATCCGCCTGGCAGTATTGGTCGAACCAAACGCGACGAATATTTTTGGTAACCCGGTACCCTACGCGAGCCACTAGCAGTTGAAGCCGTAGGTCCTTGTGTGATAACGCCGGAGGAATGGCAAAAAAGCACTCTTCGGCACGGGAACATGAGCAAACAAGCGGACATTCGGGTGGGCGCGGCGCGGGCCAGGCAGCAGGGCACGCCGCGCCCGCAACGCATCAGGTCCCAGTCCATGTCGGGCTCGATTCGCAAGCGGGCGCGGCGGGACACGACGGATTCCAGCGCCTGGTCGATCGGCTGCGGGCCGGACGGGTCGTGCTGTGCGCCGGCGCGAAGCTTGGCCATGGCGAGCAGGCGAGCCGCCTAGGCTTTTCCGGCATCCTATCCCGCCTTCTCGATGAGGCCGCGCGGCAGGGCGGCGATGCCGGGGAGCTTGGCGCGGTGCGCGGGCTCATCGACGCGCAGCCGCTGGCGGTGGCGGGCTTTGTCCGCCGGCAGCTCGGCGATGGTTTCGCCGCAGCGCTGGCGGCGGCGGTCGACTCTTCGAGCGAGCTGCCGGAAGCGCTGACCTTGTGCGGCCAGCTGCCTTTCCGCAGCGTCGTGACCACCGCCCTTCATGACGGCCTGGCGCAGGCGATGACCGCGGCGCAGGCGGCAGGGCGGCCGGCGGCGCGCAGCTTCAGCGCGCCGGCCGCGGCGCAGGCGCGGGAGGCGCAGCAGGACGGACGCAGCCGCTACGTACTACGGCTGCTCGGCGATGCCGCAACCGGTGAAGGGCTCGTATTTTCCGAATCGGATCTACATCGGGTGCTCGCCGACGAGTCGCTGCGCCAGCTCCTGCACGACCTTTACAGCAAGCGCAGCTTCCTGTTTATCGGCTTTGATCCGCGTGAGCCGGAGCTGCCGCTGCTCCTGGGCCGCGCCCTTTTCGGCATCCGCGGCGTCGAACCCAACCAGCACTTCGCGATTTTGCCGGGGCTGCCGGCGGGCATGCGGCAGGAGCTCGCCGCGGCGCACGGGCTCACGGTTCTTGATGAAGCCTATCCCGACGAGCTCTCCGTCCTCCGCGCCCTGCGCGCGGCGATCGGCGACAACGTCGAAGAGGCGCTGCCCGATGATGAAGACCTGGAAGGCTGGCTGCGGGTGCTGCAGCAGGAGCCGACGCGCACCGATGCGCAGGAGAAGCTGGCCGCGCTGGAGCAAAAACTCACCGAGCGCGGCGATGCCGATCGGCTGATCGAGCTGTGGCTCGGACGCCTGGAAGTGGCGACGACGCCGACCGCCCGCGCCAGCTGCCTGCGCCAAGCCGCGGAGATCTTCGAGCAGCAAAAAGGCCAGCTCGCCGAAGCGTTCCAGGCCCTGCTGGCGGCTTATAAAGAAGCGCCGAGCGAAGCGGCGGGCCAGGTCCCCGGCGCCTCCATCCTCGATGAGCTGGAGCGCCTGGCGGGGGCGAGCGGGCAGTGGCTGGAGCTTTTGAACGAGCTGCGCGAACAAGTCCCGCAGCTCCCGGTCGCCGAGCGGCCGGAGGTGCTCCTGCGCATCGCCCGCCTGTACGGCGACAAGCTCAATCACAGCGAATATGCTCTGGCCTCGCTCACCGAGATTCAGAAGCTCGATCCCAAGGACGAGGCGCTGCGCCGTCGGGTCTACACGCTGCGCGTCGAGCTTACCCGCCGCGCCGAGCGCTGGAAGGACCTCGCCGAGTCGCTCGGCGTCCTCGCCGGGCTTCTGGAAGGGGAGCGCGAGCGGCAGATCGATCTGTACCTGGAGCAGGGGGAGGTCTACGAAGCCCGCCTGTCCGATGGCGTGTCGGCGGCGACCGCGTTCAAGAAGGCGCAAAAGTGCGATCCGAACAGCCGCGATGTGCTGGCGGCGCTGGAGCACGTGCTGCGGCGCCACAGCAGCTGGACGGATCTGATCGCGCTGTTGGATGACAAGGCCGCGCTGCTGGACAAAGCCGACGATCACGACGCCAGCCTGCGGGCGCGGCGCGAGGCGGCGCAGCTTTACACCGAGCACGGCGGCGAGCGCAAGTCGGCGATCAGCCGCTGGGAGGCGCTGCGCGAGAAGGCGCCGAACGACGTGGACGGCCTGCGCGCGCTGGAGAAGCTGTACGCGCAGGAAGGCAACCTGTCGGAGAAATACCTGGGCGTGGTGAGCGCCCTGGCCGACAACGTGCCTTCGGACAAGGAGCGGCTGACCCTGTACCGGCGCCTGGTCGCCGAGTACGAGGAGCTGCCCGGCCACACTGGTCAGGCGATCACGTGCTTGGAAAAGATTGTCCTGCTCGATCCTGCGGCCGACGACGCCTACCGCGGCCTGGAGCGGCTGTACCGGGTGGAGAAGAAGTGGCAGCCGCTCATCGACACCTACAGCCGCCATGCCGAGCACACCACCGGTTCGCGCGCCGAGCTTTATGCGGCGCTGGCCAAGGTGATGGAGGTCGAGCTGCCGGCCGGCGATCCGGAGCAGGCGCGGGCCCAGGCGCCGGCCGCCCTGCAGGCGTGGCGGCGCGTGCTCGAGGTCGATCCGGAGCACACCGCGGCGATCGAAGCGGTGGCGCGCTTGTCGCAGATCAGCGACTCGCATGAGGACGCGGTGAAGATGCTTTTGCGCCGCGCCCATCTCACCGATGACAAGGCGAGCAAGGTGGCGCTCTACGGCGAAGCCGCGCGGCTGTCGGCGACCAAGCTCGGCGACAAGACCGCGGCGGAGGAGCACTACGTCCGCGCCCTGGAGATCGACCCGCAGCACATCGCGACCACGGTGGCGCTGGCGGAGCTTTACCGCAGCCGGGCGGAGTTCCAGCGGGCGGCGAAGCTCTATTGTGAAGCCGAGCAGCACACCCAGAATCGTCTCGACAAGACCCGGTTCCTGGTCGAGGCCGGGCGGCAGTATCTTTCGATCGACGATCGGTCTAAGGCGCTGGAGCTGTTCCATCGCGCCCTTCAGATCGATCCGGAGCACGTCGATGCCGCGCAGCATGCGGCGGAGCTGCTGCTCGGGGAAAAGCGGCCCAAAGAGGCGCTGCCGATTCTGGAGATGCTGGCGCGCAAGGAGGCGGAGCGGCCGCTGCAGGTCGCGCGGCTCTGCCGCCTTGGGCAGACCGCCCTTGCCTGCGGCAACCCGGAGAAAGCGCGCAAGTCGTACCGGCGCGCGGTGGATCTGGCGCCGACGGATCTGGCGGCGCTGCGCGGGCTCATCCCGCTGCTGTTCGAAAACGGCGAGTTCGTCGATGCCAAGCAGGCCGCGCAGGCGGCGCTGTCGGAGCACCGCGAAGTGCTCGGCGGGGCGGAGAAGACCGAGCTCCTGGGCATCCTCGGCGCGTGCGAGCGGTCGCTCGGGCATGAGGAGGCGGCTCTGGTCGCGCTGCGCGAGGCCCTGGCAGATCGGAAGAGCGTCGTGTAGGGAAAGAGTGTCTTCGCCTGTGTA
>CALFML010000060.1 GCA_937879845.1 uncultured Myxococcales bacterium | reverse complement strand
ACGAGATACATTGGCGTGACTGGAGTTCAGACGTGTGCTCTTCCGATCTAGACCGGTAATTCCTACGTATTTAACGGCGACCCGGTTCCGTTCGGGTACGACGGCGACAAGACGGTCTTTTACGGTCACCATCCGATACCCCTTGCGGTCGAGCCGGCAGGTGCCGCGCCGTCTCCCACCTTCTGCTTCCTCAAAGGCCCGCACTACCATGATTACCCGCGGCCGGAGGAGCCGGGCTTCAAGGTCAAAGACAACGCCGTCTTCTATGTCGGCGCCATCCCCCCGGAGGTAGCCGTCACGCGCCCGCAGCTGGAGCGCGTCCAAGAAGCCGAGTTTCGGCCCTATACATCGCTGCGGCCCCAGGTCGTCGTGACACCGCCGCCGGAGTGGCAGGGCGTGGTATGGGTGCCGCCGCCGCCGACCCCGGTGGTCGTGGCTCCTCCGGCTCCGGCTGTGGTGGTGGCGCCGTCCCCGACTGTGGTCGTCGCGCCGCCGGTGCCGATCGTGGTCGCGCCGCCCGTGCCCACGGTGGTCATCGGCGCCCCGGCCCCGGTCTTCTTTTATGGCAAAGGCAAAGGCAAAGGCTGGAAGGGAGGACATGGCTGGGGGCACTTCGGCGGTGGCAAAGGCCACTGGAAACACTGAGCGCAGCCGCCGAACGCCGTTTGTGCGGACGTGATGCGGATGAACCGTTTGGTACATCGCTTGTACCAAACGGTACACACTGGGAATGGACGTGATGGGCGACGGGGCTAAAAACCATGTGACTCGCTGAGGGATGCAGAACAAGATTGAGACGGTCCATTATTGGAGGTCTCAATGCATATCTCTAAGCGCTGCGTTGCAGAGTTTGTCGGCACTTTCTGGCTCGTCTTGGGTGGATGCGGGTCGGCGGTGTTGTCCGCATCTTTTCACCCCGGCGGCATCGGTCTGCTCGGCGTCTCCTTGGCATTTGGCCTCACCGTGCTGTCCATGGCTTATGCGATCGGCCATATCTCCGGCTGCCACCTCAACCCGGCGGTGACGATCGGCCTTGTCTCTGGCGGGCGATTCCCGGTCAAGGAGCTTATTCCCTACGTTGTCATGCAGGTGCTGGGCGGTATCCTGGGGGCCGGCATGCTTTATCTGATCGCTTCGGGCAAAGCCAGCTTCAGCCTGAGCGGCGGGCTGGCGTCCAACGGTTACGGCGATCATTCTCCGGGCGGCTACTCCCTTTTATCCTGCTTCGCCGCCGAGGTCGTGCTGACGTTCATGTTCCTGGTGATCATCCTCGGTTCGACGCACGGGCGGGCGCCCAGCGGCTTTGCGCCGATCGCGATCGGGCTTGGACTCACGCTGATCCACCTCATCGGAATTCCGGTGACCAACCTCTCGGTCAACCCGGCGCGCAGCACGGGTCCGGCGCTGTTCGCCGGAGGCTGGGCGGTGGCACAGCTCTGGCTCTTCTGGGCGGCGCCGCTACTAGGCGGGGCGCTCGGCGGCTTTTTTTACCGCTGGCTCTCGCCTTTATCGGTCAATGAGCCGGACGTGCGCGGCCGCGCCTAGCCGCGCAAACCGCTCGCGCTCCCGCCGAACCTGCCGATCCTCCAGCTGAGTCACCTAGGCACACTGTGCACCCCGTACACAGCGCGCCCTTGTCTGTCCGCGCTCGTGCCGGCAGAGCCAAGCATCCGGATCGGCCAATGATTTTAACGGCTTCGGCCGCGGCAGCGGGCAGACCCGAGCGTCGGTTGATGAAGGTCCCGGTCTTGCATAGGCAGCCCTTACTACGATCGTAACCTGCCGGATTGGCGTACGAGTAGAGGAGGGGCTGCCCGTGAACTACACAATCTTTGGTTCTATTCGTGCTGCCTTGGCTCTGGGGGTCTCGGCATTCTGCGCGATGAGTGCGGCGGGCTGCGGGTAGCCCGAGCTCGCGGCGAGCTCCGAGCTGCATCAGCCGCTGATCACAAGAGCAAGACCGGCACCGCCAACTTCCAGCACGTCACCGGCCGCCGGGCGGGTACCGTAGCGCAGCTGTCGAGCTTCATCACCACCATCGAGCTGCCGCGCCGCGCCGCCGATCTGCTCACCGTGCTGGACGTAAACGGCGACGGCATCGTTGACTGACCGCGGCCGCCCTTACAGCGCGGCGCAGACTGTTTGGCCACCTTCGCCTTGTGAATCGGCCCGCTGCGCACCATATTCAAATGAGAGTACCAGGCAAGCTGGCAAGGAGCGTTTTTTCAAGGAGAATTACCATGGCTCATAAAAGAACTCCGGTCGGGCTGCTCATCGGTGCAGCCGTCACTGCGGCCACCGCACTCAGCGTCGGACTTCTATACTATCTGAAGTCTGGGGTCGGTGAGACGAGCGCCGCGCTCATTCCCAGCTCGCTCGAGCAGAAGCTAGACCGAGTCGTCGAAGCGCTCAATCGCCGGTTCGGCAAGCACTGGGTCGAGCAGGCCCTTTCGACTCTCAAGACGGGCCTGGAGAGGGCGCTCCCTGCTCCTCTGGTCGCGCTGGTCGAAGTGGTTCATGGCGTCGAGCAGATCGGGCAAAAAAATGGCTGGAGCGGCCTGCAGAAGCGCTATGAAGCAGTCGTCCAAGCTCGGTCGTGAAGCGCCTAGCAGGCGGTGGCCAAACTCCCGCGCGGCCGTTTCATTCACCGGGTGCCCGCGGGGCATGATGCCTACTCCGCGACCCGACTTTGCGTCCGAGCGTGCAGGGGCCACTACGTCTTGCCACAGCTTGCTAACCGGGCAGAACCGCTATGCAAGCCGAGCTCGCGTCCGGCCGTGTTCACCTAAAGGCAGACCCGACCGCGAACCGCGCGCTCCGTTTTACCGCGGCCGGTTAAGGCAGCAGGGTCAGCGTTGTCGTTGAGCCGTCGACTTCCGCTTGGCCATCGCAGGCGGCGTGAAACTGGATCTTGGTGATCGTGGGAACCGGAACCAGGCCGCCGGAGACCTGGGTGATATCGGCCCGGCCGGAGGTCGGGTTCTGGCGACAGGCGGGATCCAAGACCGCCGCGTTCACGGTGGCGACGCGAGCGCCCGCGAACGCGCCGGCGCTGGCGCTGGTCGCGTCGATCGTCAGCTGATCATCGCTGGGATCCGCCGTTCCTTTATTGTCCACGGCGACCGTCCAGTTAGAGCTGGCGCCGACCGCCACTGCGCCGCCGGATGCGCCGGCCGCTGCGTTGGCGCCGGAGTATTTGACGGTCAGCGTGTTGCCGCTGCGGCTGGCGCTGACCTGCGTGACGTTGGCGAGCGCCAAGGCCTTGCCCGCCGCAGCCACTTGCGTGTTGGTATAGGTCTGCGACAGCATAGCCTGGTCGGCGCTGCTCCAACTGCCGGTGACCATGACCGAGCCGGAGGCCGTACCGCCAAGCGGCAGCGGGCAGCCGGCGCCGAGCGAGATCATCACGGCTCCGGTCGTGCACGGATAGCTCGCGCAAGCCGTGGTGACAGTGGCGCAGGCGCTCACCATTCCCTTCATCGCATCCATGGCCAAAGAGGCGGTGCGGCCCACTGCGGACGCGGAAGTGACTCCATACTGGACTTCGTCAATAGCAGCTTGCTTGGCGCCACACGCTCCGAGCAACATCAATGCAGGTACGACGCAGATAGCTTTTTTCATATTCCCATCTCCATAGGCGAGCGTTTAATCAGCCTAGCGGCATCCGGCGGCACTGCCGGAATGTCCAGGCGCTGGACGAATGATGCTTTGATTTGGTTTGGATTCCGATCTCGAGACGTTCCCCAGTATGCAGTCTGGCCGCTTCCTCGGATCCAAGATGCCGAGGGCGGCCTCGACTCTCAGCTCTAGTAGCGGCGGCCGAAGCGTCCGTGCTCGCGCCGCCACTCCGCGCGCCGCCACGCATCGCGGCGCCAACCCCCGCCGTACGCGGGACCGTAGACCGGCGGAGCGACGTAGACCGGGCCGCGGTGGAAGCTGCGGCCGTAGACGGGGCCGTGATGGAAGCGGCCGCCACCCCAGCCGCGCGCCTCTGCAGATCCCGCAACACTCAGCACCAGGGCAAAAGCGAGTCCGACGGCGGCGAGCAACTTGGTCAACATAGGAGCCTCCTTCCAGTTCGTCTTGTTCGCAAAGGATGTATTGCAGCGCTTGTGCCAACCGTTTCCGTGCCCAGCTCAGCGACGGCAATGTGCTCTTCGGACTGTGAAACGACGTTTACACGACCGTAAACGCGGCGCGCTTGTGGCTCCGGGCTGGGGCCTTGATGCCGATGACGTGGCGCCGGAAGAAAGAGGAGTCCGGACGCGCACGCGCCGCGCTTCCCGGTTGGGACGACGGCCCCGCGGGGCGGCGGATCCGCGCCGAATCGTTCAGGCGCCGTTCCCATAGGTCGTTTGCGGCTATGCGCAGCGATGGGGGTAGGGGCGCCGGACCTTGCTCGGCTGGATATTCTGATCGTGCGCTCTCATCGCCAACGGACCCTCCAGGCATGCCGTGGGAACGGCCGCGGAATGATTTCGGCGCAAGCGCGTGCGCTGCGCCGCGGACCGGCGCGGCGAACCTACCGCTCACGCCGGCCTGATAGCTCTTCGCCGATGCGGGCGATGCTCTGGGCAATCGGCTCGGCAGCCTCGATCCGGAGCCATGACAGCTCGACCTTCTCGACCCGCGCCGCCTGCGCCAGCGCCGCCAGCGCCGCCTCCGGCGCGTGCGACAGGATGCGGCCGCGCGTCCAGTATTCTTTGTCGCGGCTTACCTCCAGGTCGGTTTCCTGCCCCGCCAGGAAAGCGCGTAACGTCGTCCGGAAGCGCTCCGCCGCATCGCCTGAGGCAGCGCCATCTTCAGGCGCCGGATCGCGGAATAGAAAACGGATGCGCAGCTGCGTTCCCTGCAGCAGCAGCGCCACCCCGCCGCGGCGCGCCGCCATCCAGCCGAGTCGGGGGCCGACCCGGCGGCAGCGCACTAAAACGTGGCCGCCCAGCACCGCCGGCGCCGCAGGGGATTCCGCTGCCGCATCGGCCGCATTCTGTCGCAAGTCATGAGCCAGCGCTGCAGCCGCTGCGGGGTCCTTGAAACTTACCCAGAGCCACTCCGCTGCATCCGGCCTTGTCCGTCGCAGCATTCGTGCCGCCGGCGCGTCCTGCCAATCGACCAGCTCTCCGGCGATCCTTCCCCCGAGGCTCGTGGCGACATTGCGCACTTGATCGACGCGCGTGTCGAGCGCGTACTTGCAGCCGGACGGACCGGCGACGCGCGCGCTGCTGAACAGAGTCATTCCTTGCGCGCCCAGCGGCTCGTGCCCCGCCTCGCGCAGCAGCGCGTCCCCATTGCGCAGCGCCGCCCGGTTCGGCAGTGCGATCCCGGTGAGCAGCCTGACCTCGGAGCGCCCGTAGACGCCGTTGCATACCGCGCGTCCGCCGCGCCGCCAGAGCAGCGCCCGTAGCGGCACGAAGTCATCGGTCAGGCTGCTGTCCGTATGCAGGAGGATCGACCGCCCCAGCGTGACCATGTTGTCCGGCGGGAAGCACTCGCCCGCTGCCAGGCCGTGCGCTGTGAACAAATCGAGCCAGCTCTGCGGCGTCCGCTTTCCCGGCTGATAACCGGGCAGCAGCTGCGACAGGAACGCCGCGGCTGCCTCCGGTTCACCGAAGCGCCCGACCAGTACGCAGTCGCTGCTGTTGTTGCCTGAAAACCCCCGCCACAGCCGCAGGCCATCGGTTAGGGGAGCGGCGCGCGGCAGCGGTCGCGCGCAACCCGGACGCCCGGCGGGAGCGTCCAAGCGCGAGCGCTGCGCGGTGTAAGCGGAAAGGGCATCGGCGACCGTGGTGAACGGCACGGTGGCATCGTGGAATGAGCAGGCCTTGAGGCGCTTATCCGAGGTCACGACCAGAAAGTCGCGGCCCGCGCCGCAGTCCCCATCGGTCCCCGAAAAGAGCAGCGGCAGCGCGTGCAGCCGGTCGCCAAAGCAGGTCGAGACGCGGACGCGCAGCGGGCTGCGCCGGATGATCTGCGAGAGCTCGTCCTCCTGCCGCGCGTCCAGGTGCAAAGCGGAGTCGTGGCCGATGTAGCGCAGGATCGCGGCGTCGTGACAGCCCAGGTCCGCCAGGCGGCGCAGCACCTCCGGCAGAGCGGGCAGGGCGGCCGGCGTCGCCAGCAGATTGGCGCCGACGGTGACGCCGCTGCGGATAAGGAGCGCGGCGCGCTCGGCCCAGGACCCTTGGGGATAGACCGACAGGCGCACCTCGCCCAAGTGCGGCGTCAGGCGCGCCGCGCGGTCGGGCGTCAAAAGCTCGCCGTTGGTGGTAAGGTGCAGGGCGAGCGGCGTGTCGCGCCCCAGCCGCTCGACGAGCTCGTCGAAGCCGCGGAAGGCCAGAGGCTCTCCGCCGCCGAATGCCACCTCTAGCACCCCGGCCTGCGCGAAGTCGGCCAGGGTTCGAAATGCTGTCTCGACCGTCCAAGCGCTTGGGGCGGAGCGGTCGCGGGAGCAGAAGTCGCAAGCCAGGTTGCAGCGGTTGGTGATGGCGAACAGCACGACCCGCGGCGCCGCCCGCCGCAGCGCTCGGGTCGCCGGGGCGTCCCAGCGCAGGTTGAGCCCCAAGCGCGGGTGAAACCAGAGCAGGGCCCCATCCAGCGGGTGCGCGCGAAAGCCCTGCAACTCAAGCGGAGACGGCTGGCCCATGCGAGCCATTCTACCCGGTCTCCCCGGGCGTTGCTTGGCGCTGCGCGGCCTCGTCGCACGCTTCCCTCTGTGGGTCCACTTCGGTATCTTCGCGGCCCATTTCCACGTCAGGAGTCCCCATGGCTAGCCGCATCATGTCCAGGTCCCTGTTTTTTCTAACCTTGCTTCTGGCGACTCCGCTCGGCGCCCAAGGCGGTGGCAAGCCCGCGGCGACGGACAAAGAGGCCGTCATCAGCACCCTGACGGCGATGTGGGACGCGCTGGAGCACGCCGACATCGACCGGTACGCATCCTATCTCCATGCCAGCTTCACATCCTTCGGTGAAGAAGATACGTACCTGAACTCGGGCAAGGATTACGAGGTGCGCAGCTACACGAACTACCTCAAGCACACCAAGAACCTCCACACCGACATGCACCAGCCGGAAGTCACGGTGCGCGGCGATGTCGCGTGGATCACCTACTACTGGACGGAGTCGGCCGACGTGGACGGTAAGCACGTGTCCAGCCGGGGCAAGTCCACCCGGATCTTCGTCCGCGATAATGGCAGATGGCTGTGCATCCACGGCCACTACACCTACGCCCCCAACGCCGCGAGCGCGATTCGCTGAGGGCCGGGCGACCGGAGACCAAAGGGCTTAGATGGGAGCGCGGCCTGAAAGAAGGAATCGTCCGCGCTGAGGCCGGTCGTGAGCTGGGTCGCCGCGCGCTCCGGGCGCTGCGCAGGGGCACGGGCGGCGGCGGCGGTGGTTCAGGGATGCGGAGTGCGGGCGCCCAGCACTTCATAGAGGCGGTGGGTTCCGGTCTTGCCCTTGACCGTCAGCTCGTGGACCTTGCCGATTTCCACCTGATCTTTGACCTCGGCGAACGCCGCGTCGGAGATGAGCAGCTCCGTGCCCGCCTCTTTGTTGGCCGACTCGATCCGGCTGGCGAAGTTTACCGCGTCGCCGATCACGGTGGGACGGCGCCGCGAGCCGGCCCCGATGGCGCCGACGATGGCCTGGCCGCGGTGGATGCCGATGCCGATGCGCAGAGACCAGCCGAAGTTATCTTGGAAGTAGCTGCGCATGCCTTGGACCGAGCGGAGCATGTCGGTGCCGGCGCGAATCGCGCGCAGAGTCGGCTCGGGGGCCGGATCGAGGTTAGGCAGCCCGAACAGCGCCATGATG